>NZ_CP126741.1:1617492-1940990 GCF_030246905.1 Microbacterium sp. zg-Y818
CGGCGAGGACGTCGCGTTCGGCCCCTCCAACTATGGGGTGCCTGCGGCGGAGCTGACGAAGCGGGTGGATGACGCGCTCGCGACGGTCGGCCTGCACGACGTCGCCGACCGTCAGCCGCAGCATCTGTCGCTGGGCCAGCGACGGCGGGCGGCGATTGCGACCATCCTGTCTATGGACGTCGACGTGATGGTGCTGGATGAGCCGACCTCCAACCTCGACCCCGGCTCCCGACGGGAGCTGTCGGCGACCCTCGCCGCGCTCCCGGCGACCCAGATCGTCGTGACCCACGACCTGCCGTACGCGCTCGAGCTCTGCCCGCGCGCCCTCATCCTCGACGGCGGCAGGATCGTCGCCGACGGATCGACCCGTGCGCTGCTGTCGGATGCCGCGCTCATGGCAGCCCACGGGCTGGAGCTGCCGTGGGGCTTCGACCCGTCCTACGGGCGGCGCTGACCTGCCCCGCGCGTCACGCGTCCCGCCCGCCCCGCTCCTCGGCGAGCCGCGTCAGCAGCTCGGCCAGCTCAGGGATTCCGGCGACAGTCACTCTTGCGGCGGTCGGGGCCTCCCCCACACGCACGCCGAGGTCTCCGGGCTGCAGGCTCTGCAGGGCGTCCTCGTCGGTGACGTCATCGCCGGCGAAGAGCACCGCCGTGGCACCGGTGCGCTCGCGCAGCGCCGCGATCGCGGAATCCTTGCCCTCGTGGCGGGAGGCGTACTCGACGATGTCCCGCCCCGTCCGGCGACGCCACTCCGGCGCCTGGGCGGCGACGATCTCGTCGACGAGGCGGTTGGCCTCTGCGGCGGTCGTCGCGTCGGCCCGGCGGGTGTGCACGCCGAGGCCGAACGCCTTCGGCTCGATCCACACGCCGTCGAGGTGTGCCGTGAGCTCCTCCGCACGCCGCTGCAGGCGGCCGCGCAGCGCGGCGGCGTCGGGCGCGTCGTCCGCGGCGTGCATGCCCGTGCCGGGCTCCCAGTACTCCGCGCCGTGAGAGCCCGACAGCCACAGCGGCGAGTCGTCGAGGTGCTCGGCGATGAGTCGCAGATCCCGCATGCTGCGGCCGGAGACCAGAGCCACGACGGTGTCGGGCAGCGCGGCCAGCGCCTCCACGGCATCCCGCGCCGCCGGCAGCATGCGCGATTCCATCGGATCGTCCTGAAGCGGTGAGAGGGTGCCGTCGAAGTCCAGCGCGACAAGCAGCCGGGGCGTGGATGCCAGCGCCGCCAGGGCCTCTGCCGCGTCGCCGGTCACGAGCGGGCCCGCCGCACGGCGTCGAGCGCCTCGAGGAACTCGCGCGACCAGTCGTTCACGTCGTGCTCGCGCACCTTGCGTCGCAGGCTCCGCATGCGGCGGCCCTGCTCGGCTGCGGGCATCTCGACGGCGCGCACGATCGCGTCCTTGAGCCCCTCGATGTCGTGCGGGTTGATGCGCAGGGCGGTGCCCAGCTCGTCGGCGGCCCCGGCGAACTCGCTGAGCACCAGCACCCCACGGTTGTCGATGCGGGAGGCGACGTACTCCTTCGCCACGAGGTTCATGCCGTCGCGCAGGGCGGTGACGAGCATGACGTCGGCGGCGAGGTACAGCGCCACCATCTCCTCACGCGGGAACGCCTGATGCAGGTACCGGATGGCGGTGTGGTCCATCGTGTCGAAGTCGCCGTTGGTGCGCCCGACGGTCTGCTCGATCTCGTCACGCAGCTGCACGTAGGCCGCGACGCGCTCTCGGCTGGGGCTGGCCACCTGCACGAGAGTGACGTCCTCCACCGAGAGCCTGCCGTCCTGCAGCAGCTCGCTGAAGGCCTTGAGCCGATGCCGGATGCCCTTGGTGTAGTCGAGGCGGTCCACCCCCAGCAGCACCTTCTTGGGGTTGCCGAGGCTCTCGCGGATCTCGACCGCTCGCGCCTGGATGTCGGGGCGCTGGGCGAGGGCGATGTAGTCGTCGGCATCGATCGAGATCGGGAATGCCTTGGCCAGCGCCACGCGCTCACGCCCGTCGTCGGTGGGCACCCGGATGCCGCTGGCCTTGGTCTCGTAGCGCAGCTGACGCCGCACCGCGCGGGCGAAGTTCGAGGCGTCGGCAACCCGCTGGAATCCGATGACGTCCGCTCCCAGCAGCCCCTCCAGCACCTGCCGGCGCCACGGCAGCTGGGAGTACAGGCCGTACGCGGGGAACGGGATGTGGTGGAAGTAGCCGATCACGAGGTCGGGGCGCAGCTCCCGCAGCATGCGGGGAACGAGCTGCAGCTGGTAGTCCTGCACCCACACGGTCGCCCCGTCTGCGGCCACCGCCGCAGCGGCCTCGGCGAATCGGCGGTTGACCCGCACATAGGCCTGCCACCACTCGCGGCGGTAGCGGGGAGGCGAGATGACGTCGTGGTACAGCGGCCAGATGGTGTCGTTCGCGAAGCCCTCGTAATAGAGCTCGACGTCCTCAGACGTGAGGGGAACGGGCACCAGGTGCATGTCGTCGAAGTCGAACGGCTCGACCACGACGTCGGCCTGCCCGGGCCAGCCCACCCATGCACCCTCGGTCGTGCGCATGACGGGAGCCAGCGCCGTCACCAGCCCGCCCGGGGACGTGCGCCACTGCTCCTCACCCTCACCGCTTCCCGACCTGTCCACCGGAAGACGGTTGGCGACGACGACGAAATCGGCAGTGGTCATGAGAATCCTCCGTGCGGCGGGCGGGGACTCCAGGCTATCGCCCACCCCCGCGCGCCGTCCGGGGTTGCGCGGGTGACGCGATTCTGTCAATACCGAGTCCCAGGTCGGTCCGCGCGATAGCGTGGCGGGATGCGCGGCTATCTCTTCGGATCCGGACTCATCACCAGCATCACCAGCGGCATCACGCTGCTGCGCGGACTGCGCAACGACGAGCCCTTCACCTGGCGCACGGCGCTCGCCTGGCTCAGCTGGGGCATCTCGCTGGCGCTCGCCATCGGCGCCGTCGTCGACACTCGCCGCGCCAAGCGCGGACACATCGTCCCCGGTGATTCCCCGGTGAAGGGCAAAGAGCAGAAGCTCATGAAGAAGCGTCTGCAGAAGGCCGGCTGACCTCAGGCCGAGCAGCCGGCGCGTCCGCTCGGTTGCTTCAGCGCGTCAGGATCAGGGCATCGCCCTGGCCTCCGCCGCCGCACAGTGCCACACCGGCCGTGCCGCTCCCCCGGCGCACGAGCTCGTGCACGGCGTGCACGACGAGCCGGTTGCCGCTCGCGCCGATCGGGTGCCCGATCGCGATGCCTCCGCCGTGGATGTTGACGATCTCCTCGTCGAGGCCGAGCTCGGCCTGGGACTGCGCGACGACCGCGCCGAACGCCTCGTTGATCTCGACGAAGTCCAGCTCGGCCGGCTCGAGGCCCTGCTTGCGCAGCGCCTGCTCCATCGCCCGCGCCGGCTGCGCGTGCAGCGAGTTGTCGGGACCCGCCACCTGGCCGGCCGCGCCGACCACGGCCAGCACGTCCCATCCCTGGTCATCGGCGTGGCTCCTGGTCGTGAGCACGACGGCGGAGGCGCCGTCGGAGATCTGCGACGCGTTGCCGGCGGTGATGGTCCCCTCCGCGGCGAACGCGGGACGCAGCTTCGCCAGGGTGTCGACCGTGGTCTCCGGCCGCACGCCCTCATCGCGCGTGATCCGCAGCGGGTCGCCCTTGCGCTGGGGCACATCGACGGGCACGATCTCGTCGTCGAAGACGCCGGCATCCTGTGCCGCGGCGGCCCGCTGGTGCGACAGCGCCGCCACGTGATCCTGCATGTCGCGGGTCATGCCGAGTCCGCCGTTGTGCCGCTCGGTCGACACCCCCATGCTCTCGCGGTCGTACGCGTCGGTGAGGCCGTCGTGGGCCATGTGGTCAAGCACTTCGACGCTCCCGTAAGACCAGCCGTCGCGGGAGCCGGTGAGCAGGTGAGGGGCGCGCGTCATCGACTCCATCCCGGCTGCCACGACGACGCGCGCATCGCCGGTCTGGATCATGCGCTTGGCGTCTATGACCGCCGACAGGCCCGAGAGGCAGACCTTGTTCACCGAGGATGCCGGCACGTCCCAGCCGATGCCTGCGGCCACGGCGGCCTGGCGGGCGGGATTCTGTCCGGAGCCGGCGGGAAGCACCTGCCCGACGATGACGGCGTCGACGGCATCCGCGGGGATGCCGCCGCGCTCGAGTGCGCCGCGGATCGCGAGGGCGCCGAGTTCAGGGGCGGTGAACGAGGCGAGCTGGCCCTTGAGTCGTCCCTGCGGCGTTCGGGCGGCGGCGACGATGACGACGTCTTCGTGGTTCATGCTCCCACCCTAAGAGTGTCGGAGACCGCAAATGGCGGCTCGGTGGCGGCCTGCACCTCGGCGACGGTCACGCCCGGTGCCGTTTCGACGAGCTGCAGCCCGTCGGGGGTCACGTCGATGACGGCGAGATCGGTGATGATGCGGTCGACGACGCCGCGGCCGGTGAGCGGCAGCGAGCACGCGTCGACGATCTTGGGCGAGCCGTCGCGGGCGACGTGCTCCATCAGCACGATCACCCGTGCCGCGCCGTGCACGAGGTCCATCGCGCCGCCGGGGCCCTTGACCATCTTTCCCGGGATCATCCAGTTCGCGAGGTCCCCCGTCGCCGACACCTGCATCGCCCCGAGGATCGCGGCGTCGATCTTTCCGCCGCGGATCATTCCGAAGCTGGTCGCGGAGTCGAAGTAGGCCGCGCCGGGGAGCACCGTGACGGTCTCCTTCCCGGCGTTGATCAGGTCGGGATCGACTTTGTCTTCTGTGGGGTACGGACCGACCCCGAGGATGCCGTTCTCGGACTGCAGAACGACCGTCACCCCGTCGGGCACGTGGTTGGGCACGAGGGTGGGAAGACCGATGCCGAGGTTGACGTACGAGCCGTCTGTCAGCTCGCGGGCCGCGCGGGCCGCCATCTCGTCGCGTGTGAGAGCCATGGGGTCACTTTCCTTCAGGACGCACGGTGCGCCGCTCGATGCGCTTGGGGATGTCGCCGCCGACCTCGACGAGGCGATGCACGTAGACGCCGGGGAGGTGCACGTCGTCGGGGTCGATCTCGCCCGGCTGCACGAGCTGCTCGACCTGGGCGATGCACACCTTGCCCGCCATCGCGGCGAGCGGGTTGAAGTTGCGCGCCGCCTTGTTGAAGACGAGGTTGCCGTGCGTGTCGCCACGCAGGGCGTGGACGAGGGCGAAGTCGGTGACGATCGCCTCTTCCAGCACGTAGGGCAGCGGACGGCCCGTCGTGTCGAACGTGCGCACGTCCTTCGGCGGCGACGCCACCGCGATGCCGCCGGACCCGTCGTAGCGGCGGGGCAATCCGCCCTCGGCCACCTGGGTGCCGACGCCGGTCTGCGTGTAGAACGCCGCGATGCCCGCGCCGCCGGCCCGCAGCTTCTCGGCGAGGGTGCCCTGCGGTGTCAGCTCGAGCTCCAGCTCACCGCTGAGGAACTGCCGCTCGAACTCCTTGTTCTCGCCCACGTACGACGAGGTCATCTTGCGGATGCGTCCGGCCCCCAAGAGGACCCCGAGCCCCCAGTCATCGACCCCGCAGTTGTTGGAGACGACCGAGAGGTCGGTGGTGCCCTGCGCGAGCAGCGCCTCGATCAGGGCGATCGGGTTGCCCGAGAGGCCGAAGCCGCCGACGGCGAGCGATGCCCCATCCGGGATGTCGGCGACCGCTTCGGCCGCAGAGGGGAACGTCTTGTCGATCACGGGCACTCCTTCGTGAGCCGGGTATGGTGCCAGACTGCGTGCCGCCACCGCGCCGCGGCAACGGCGTTCTTGCGATGTGGACGGCAGCCCGTCTAGGTTCCACTATGTGGACACCCCTTCCCGCGCCGCCGTTCCTGGCGCTCAGACCGTGGCACGCGCAGCCAGCCTGCTGCGGCTCGTGACGGCGGCGGGCGCCGAGGGGGCTGCTTTGCAGCGACTCGCCCATGATGCGGGACTGTCGCGGTCGACCGCCCATCGCCTGCTGTCGGCGCTGCGCGCCGAAGGGCTCGTGGATCAGGATGAGACGTCGTCGCGCTGGATGCCTGGCCCCGAGCTCTTCCTCATGGGGTCGGTGGCCGCCGCGCGCTACGACATCACCGATGTCGCACGCGACATCGTGCGGTCACTGGCGGTCAAGACCGAGGAGAGCGCGTTCCTGTCGGTGCGGCGCGGCGATGAGACCGTATGCCTCGTCCGCGAGGACGGCGCCTTCCCCATCCGCTCGTTCGTGTTGAGCGAAGGGGTGCGGTTTCCGCTCGGCGTGGCATCCGCGGGACTGGCGATCCTCGCCTTCCTGCCGGACGACGACGTCGACGCCTACCTGGCGCGGCATCCGGAGCTCGTCGACCGCTTCGGCACGCGCCATGCGCCGGCTGTGCTGCGCACACGACTGGCCGACACCCGCGACCGGGGATACGCGGTCAACCCCGGGCTCATCGTCGAAGGCTCGTGGGGGCTGGGCGCGGCGGTGTTCGACCGCGCCGGCCGGCCGGAGTGGGCGCTCAGCCTGACCGGGGTCGAGTTCCGCTTCTCCCCCGAACGGCTGCCGGCGCTCGGCCGTACCCTGCTCGCCCACGCGCACCAGCTGTCGTCGCGCATCGCCTCGGCGCGGTCCTGACGCCGCGGGCTCTCCGCCGGTCGTCGCGAGCGCAGGAGATACCGCGAATACAGGATGGATGCCGCCGGAAACGACCTGCGCCCGTGGGATCTCCTGCGTTCGCTAGAGCACACGCCGCGTGTCGGTCGCCGGCAGCACCGCGAGCAATCCCCGCCGCCCTCGTGCCGCGCCGAGTACGGCAACGCCAGCGCAGGAGATCTCCCGAAGGCAGGACGGATGCCGCGCCGAACGTCCTGCACTCGTGAGATTCCCCTGTCGCGGCGGCGGCCGCTCCGCGCTGGCGCTCACCGGGTCGGCGCGAGGGCCTTCCGCACGTGGCCCGCGACGGCGGCGGCGCCGTGCCCCGACAGCACGATCGTGTAGTGGTTCATGCCCTCGATGAGGTGGTGACGCACGTGCGGCATCCGCTCGAGCAGGGGCTGCAGGTGCGCCGGCGGATACAGCCCGGGCAGCTCGTCGCGCAGCCCGCGCGGCACCGTCAGCAGCACGGTGTCGTGGGAGAGGGCATCCAGGGCCGCGGGAAGGGTCGCGCCGGTGTTCATGTCCACGGTGTCGTCGACCGTGGTGCGGTAGCTCGTGGCCGGGCGCAGCAGATCGCCGTCGGGCGACAGGTCGTAGACGAAGTACTCCTCCAGCTGGTCCGACCAGGCTCCCTGGAACGCGGGGTGGTCGCGCCAGAAGGCGAGATACGCGGCATGGTCGGCGAACCGCTGGTTCAGCCGCTCGGCCGTGGGTCCCAGGATGTGGGAGACGACGGTATCGGCATCGAGCCCTTCCGGCACATCCAGCGGCAGTCCGCCGTCGACGAGCAGGAGCGAAGCGACGCGCTGCGGATGCCGGTGCGCGAAAGCCAGAGCGACGAAGGCGCCCATCGAGTGACCGACGACGAGCGTGCGCTGCACCCCCGCGGCATCCAGCACGGCCGCCATGTCGTCGGCGTGGGCCGCGAGGCCGCCCGCACCGGTGACGCCGTTGCTGCGCCCTCTCCCCCGCAGGTCGGGGGCGATCAGGCGCACGTCGGGCAGACACTCGGCCAGCCATGGCCAGGCGCGGTGAGACGAGGTCACGCCGTGGATGAGCAGCGCGGTCGGGGCGTCGGGCGCGTCCGTCTCCCACACCCCCACCCGCAGGGCACCACCTTTCACCGGCACGTCGAGGGTGCGGTACTCGCGGCTCATCGCGCCGTCCATCCGCCGTCGATCGTGTACGAGGCGCCGGTGACCATGCCGGCCTTGTCCGACACCAGCCACCCGGCGAGCGAGGCGACCTCGTCGGCTTCGACCAGACGCTTCACGGCGACCTCGGTGAGCATGACCTTCTCGACGACCTCGGAGTCAGGAATGCCGTGCACGCGCGCCTGCTCGGCGATCTGACGCTCCACCAAGGGCGTGCGCACATACGCCGGGTTGATGCAGTTGCTTGTGACCCCGTGCGGTCCGCCTTCGAGGGCGGTGACCTTCGACAGTCCCTCCAGCGCGTGCTTCGCCGTGACGTAGGCCGACTTGAAGGCGCTCGCCCGCAACCCGTGGGCGCTGGAGACGTTGATGATGCGCCCCCACCCACGGGCGTACATCGCGGGCAGCGCGGCGCGGATGAGCAGGAAGGGCGATTCCACCATGAGCCGCTGGATCAGCCGGAACACCTCGGGATCGAACTGCTCGATGGGCGCCACGCGCTGGATTCCGGCGTTGTTGACGAGGATGTCGACGTCGAGCTGAAGGTCCTCCTGCGCCGCGGTGTCGGAGAGGTCGACGACCCACGATTCTCCCCCTGCCGCCTCGGCAGCCGCGGTGGCCGCTTCTGCGTCGCGGTCCGCGACGATCACGTGGGCGCCGCGCGCGGCGAACTCGCGCACGCAGGCCAGCCCGATGCCGCTGCCGCCGCCGGTGACGAGCGCGCGACGGCCGGTCAGATCGCGGTCAGTCATCGTCTTCCCCCTGCCTGGCGGCGAGTGCGTTGCGCACGAACCGCATCATGTGATCGACCACCTCGGTCGGGATCTCCGCGGGCGGCGCGCCGTCGGCATCTCGCTCCCACAGCAGGTAGCGCATGCCGATGAGCTCGCCGGCGCCCATCAGCGCCCACGCGGTCACCTCGGGGTCCAGCGCGGCATCCACCTCGCCCTGCCCCTGGGCTGCGCGCAGGCCGGCCTCATACCCGGCAACGATGCGGGTGTAGTGCAGCCGCAGCATCTCGGGCGAGACGAACTCGGCTTCGCGCACGATGCGGTAGAGGGCCGGATGCGCCGCCGTGAAGCGGAAGAATCCCTCGAAGCCGGCCCGCTCGGCGTCGATGCGCGACGAGGTCGTGGCCATCGCCTCGGCCATCGCGTGACGCACGCGGCGGTTGAGGTCGACGACCAGCTCCTCGAAGATCTGCTGCTTACTGTCGAAGTAGAGGTAGAAGGTGCCGAGGCCGATGCCCGCGTGCTCGGTGATCTTCACGATCGACGCCTCGTGGTAACCCGAGGCGGCGAAGACCGCCTCGGCGGCTTCCAGCAGCCGGCGCCGCGTGGCCTCACCCCGCTTGGTCAACGGCCGACCGCTCGTGGACAGCGCCGCCTCCGGCGGCTCGAACGCCTCGATGGTGCTCATGCGCGGTCTCCTTCGAGGGTGGGGGTCGGCGGGAGTTCGGATGTGGAGGCGGATGCCGCCATCAGAGCCGCAGCCTGCGCACGCAGGCGGGTGCGGGCGAGCTTGTCGATCGTGCTCCGCGGCAGCGCGTCGACGAAGGCGACGCGAGCCGGCACCTTGTAGGCGGCCAGCTCGCTGCGCGCGTGCGCGAGCAGCTCGTCGACGCCGAGCAGGGCGCCGGGCGCCCGCACGACGAAGGCGACTCCGCGCTCCCCCCACACCGGGTCGGGGGCGCCGACCACCGCGACCTCGGCCACGGCGGGATGCCGGCTGAGCGCCCGCTCCACCTCTGCGGGGGCGACGTTCTCGCCGCCGGAGATGAAGATGTCCTTGAGCCGGTCGACGATGCGGTAGATCCCGTCGGCGTCGCGGGCGGCGATGTCGCCGGTGCGGAGCCACTCGCCGGCGCGGGCCCGGTCCGTCGCCTGCGGGTCGTCGAGGTACCCGGCGAAGACGCTCGGCCCCCGCACCCACAACTCGCCCGCGGCAGGGCCCTGCAGCACGAGGCCGGTCTCGGGGTCGGCGAGCACGACTTCCACGTGCGGGTAGGGGCGCCCGACCGCCCCCGGATGGGCGTCGGCCTCGGCCGCGGGCAGACACAGCACATTAGGGGACGCCTCGGTGAGTCCGTACCCCTGGGTGAGCGCCACCCCGGCATCCGCCCACCGGGCCGCGGTGTCCGGCGCCATCGTCGCGCCGCCCACGAGGGACAGACGCAGGCTGCGCAGGCCCTCCGAGCTGAAGCGCGGGTCATCGGCCAGCTGCCGGTACTGCGTCGGGACCCCCATCATGGCGGTCACACCCCGCTCTGCGATGAGCTGCAGCACGCGGCCCGGTTGGAACGAGCGCTCCAGCACGACCGTTGCCCCCACCCACCAGGCCAGGAGCGGCTGCACGTTCCAGGCGGCCACGTGGAACTGCGGCAGCATCGCCAGCACGACGTCGTCAGCGGTCAGCTGCAGCGCTCCCGACAGCGCGAGGTTGTTCCAGAAGCAGTTGGCGTGGGTGAGCACCACGCCCTTGGGTGCGGCCTCGCTGCCGGAGGTGAAGATCACCAGCAGCGGATCGTCGTCGCGCACCGGGCGCAGCGGCGCTGTGAAGGCTGTCGACGGCGGGGGCGCTGCGGATTCCACCCCGGTGGTGCCGAGCGATGCCACCGGCGGGCGTCTGGTCGCGCGGCCGAGGGCATCCTCGGCGGCGGCGGCGTACTCGTCGTCGACCAGCAGGAGCGCCGGCGCGGCGCGGTCGATCAGCTCCGCGAGCTCGCGCGGGGCGAGCCGCCAGGACAGCGGCACGAACGCCAGTCCGCTGTGCGCACAGGCGAAGAACGCCACGACGTGGTCGATGGAGTTGCCCGAGATCGTCGCGATGCGCTGGCCGGGGCGGTAGCCCGCCGACGCGAGTCGGTGCGCGAGTGCCGCGGCGCGCTGCGCGAGTTCGCCGTACGTGATCGTCACGCCCCGGTCGTCGATGGCGATGCGGCCGGGCGTCGCGTCGGCGCGGGCGGTCAGCCAGCGGCCGATCGTGTGGGGCCCGTCGGCGCCCCGCTCGTCGGGTGTCACGCGCGCACCTCGGCGGGCTCGGCGATCGCCTCGCTGTCGTCCAGCCGGTGCAGGCTCGCCCGGGTCCGTTCGCCGCGGCGCCGGCGCACCGCCGCGTCGACGGTTCCGGCGATGCCGCCGGGAAGGAACATCACCACGAGGATGAAGAGCACCCCCAGCAGGAACATCGGCTCCGAAAGCGGTACGTGCAGGATGGCGGGCAGCGCGTCGATGGCATCGGAGCGGGCCAGCACCGTCAGGCGCTGGTCGAGCAGGGTGTAGAGCACACCCCCCACGATCGCACCCCAGCGGAACCCGACACCACCGAGCACCACCATCACCAGCACGGTGATCGTGAGGTCTGCCGACACCGCCGCCGGCTGAGTGCCGGACTGCAGCAGCAGGTAGGCCATTCCCGCCAGGCCCGCGCAGAGGGCGGCGACGACGAAGACGAGCAGCTTCGCCCGGTAGGGAGACAGCCCCAGCACCTGCACCCGCAACTCGTTCTCGCGCGTCGCCTCGGCGAGGTGTCCCAGGCGCGAGCGGTCGACCCAGAGCACGACGAGGTACACCAGCACCACGACGACGAGGGTCAGCCAGTAGAGGTTGCGGGTGTTGACCACCCCGACCAGCCAGTCCGGAACCTGGGCGGTGGCCAGCCCCAGGCCTTCCTCGCCGCCGGTGACCTGCTGGTTGCGGCGCACGAGCACAGACCCTGCCTGCGCGAAGGCGAGGGTGACCATCGCGAAGGGGATTCCCGAGACGCGCATCGCCACGGAGCCGGTCAGCAACGCCACCGCGAGACCGCCGACGAGCGCGACCGGTACGGCGACGGCCAGCGGCAGCTCGGCTGCTTTGAGCAGGATGCCGAGTCCGTACGCTCCGGCGCCGAACGACAGGGCATGGCCGAACGACAGCATGCCGGCGGTGCCGAGCAGCAGGTTGTACGACAACGCGAGGGCGGCGAACACCATGCACAGCGACATCAGGGCGAGGCTGCCCGGGGTGTAGGTGGGGCCGGGCAGGATGCCGGGGATGGAGATGTTCAGCAGCGGCAGCACCGCCATCAGCACGACGAGGGCGGCACCGAGTCCGGCAGGCAGCAGCCGGCCGGCGCGGCCGCGGACCAGGGTGGGGATTCCCGTGGTGGTGGTCATGTCAGGCCCGCTTTCCGAGAAGGCCCGACGGTCGCACGAGCAGCACGACCGCCAGGAGGATCACGACGATGAAGTCGCCGGTGCCCTGCAGGTAGGTGTTCGCCGCCTGCTGCAGCACCGCCACGACGACCGACGCGATGGCGGCGCCGGTCAGCGATCCGAGGCCGCCGACGACGGTGACGATGAAGGCGAAGATGAGAAGCGTCGCGCCGAGGTGGGCCGAGACGAACGTCTGGGCGTGCATCGCCAGCACGCCGCCGATTCCCGCCGCCGCACCGCCGATCGCGAACACCACGGTGAACGATCGGCGCACGTCGATGCCCAGCGCGGTCACCATCGAGCGGTTCTCGACGCCGGCGCGGATGATCAGGCCGTACCGGGTCTTGCGCAGGAACAGCACGAGGGCCAGCAGCACGAGGACGGCTGCGATGATCAGCACCCAGTACTTGTTGGGAATGCTCGCCCCCAGCACCGGGGTGGTGGCGGCCAGCCATGGCGGGCCCGAGATGTTGATGGCATCCGTGCCCCAGATCCCCTCGAACAGGGCCACGGCCGCGAACGAGAGTCCCACCGTGACGAGCACCTGCTCGATGTGTCGCTCGTAGAGCGGGCGAATGAGCACGAGCTCCGTGAGGGTGGCGAAGACCGCGCCGACTCCGGCGCCGACCAGCAGCGAGGCGAGGAACCCACCCCACGTCTCGGTGCCCAGCGCCTGCGCCACCTGCCAGCCAACGAAGGCGCTCAGGGTGAGGAAGGCGCCGTGGGCGAAGTTCAGCACGTGCATCAGGCCGTAGATGAGGCTCAAGCCGCTGGCGACGAGGAAGTACAGCGCCCCGAGGCCGACGCCCGTGACCAGGGTGAGGACGAGGGTGCTCATGCGTGGGCCTCCGCACTGACGCCGAGAAGCCGGGTGGTGAGGGCGGGATCGTCGAGGATGCCGCGGGCGCTGCCGGTGTGGACCACCCGGCCTCCGGCGATGACGACGGCGTCGCCGGCGAGGGCGCGCACCACCTCGAGGTTCTGCTCCACCAGCAGGATCGGGACCACTTTGGAGGCCTCCCGCAGGGCCTCGGTCACCTGGGCGACGATCATCGGGGCCAGGCCCTTGGTCGGCTCGTCCACGAGCAGCAGCCGGTTGTCGTTGAGCAGCGCCCGGGCGACGGAGACCATCTGCTGCTGACCACCCGAGAGGGTGCCTGCACGCTGGTCGCGGCGCTGCACGAGGTCGGGGAAGAGCGCGTCGACGAACTCGCGTCTGGGGTTGCGCTGCCGCTCGGCCAGGAGGAGGTTCTCGGCGACGGTGAGCCCCGCGAAGACCTCGCGGTCTTCCGGGACATACCCGACGCCGCGCTGCACGATGCGGTGGGTGGGGAGGGAATCGATGCGCTCCCCCGCCAGGACGACCTTGCCGCGTCGGTGGATGAGGCCGAGCACCGCCCGCAGCGTCGAGGTCTTGCCCACGCCGTTGCGCCCGAGCACGGCCGTGATGCCGGTGGGCGGCACCTGGAAGGTCACCGATTCCACGACCTGCTGGCCTGCGATGGTGGCCGACAGTTCGGTCACCTCGAGGATCGGCTCGGCGCTCATGCGGCGGTCCCCGTTCCGAGGTACGCACGCTGAACTGTCGGGTTGGCCATGATCCGCTCCGGCGTGTCCAGGGCGATGATCGTGCCGAAGTACATCACCGCGACGAGATCGACGAGCCCCATCAGCACGTCGATGTGGTGCTCGACCATCAGGACGCTGCAGTCCTTCTCGCGGTGCATCCGGCGGATGTTCTCCACGAGCCCGGCCACGTCGCCCGAGCCGACCCCCGCCATCGGCTCGTCCAGCAGAACGAGCCGCGCATCGGTGGCCAGCAGCACCGCGATCTCGAGCTTGCGCTTGTCGCCGTGCCCCATGTCGCCGGCGGGCGTGTCGAGCCGGTGACCGAGCCCCACCTCCTCGAGCATCGCCACGGCCCGCTCGGTTGCGGCATCCGTTCGCCGGGGGAACCGCAGCAGCGAGTAGTCGCCACCCTCGGTGACCTGCGCGGCGATGCGCACGTTCTCGAGCACACTGAGGCGCGGGAACAGGTTGGAGGTCTGAAAGGTGCGCCCAAGCCCCGCCCGCGCCCGGGCCGGCACCGACAGCGAGGTGATGTCCGTGCCGTCCATCAGGATGCGACCGGCGGTCGGCTTGACGATGCCCGAGACCGCGTTGAACAGCGTGGTCTTGCCGGCGCCGTTGGGGCCGATCACCCCGACCAGAAGGCCGGGCGGGATCTCGAGGTCGACGTCGTGGAGGATGGTCGCTCCGCCGATCTGCAGGCCGAGGCCTTCGACGCGCAGCGCCGCGGGAGCACTGTCGGGGCGGGGCGCGGACGGGACAGGGGTGCTCATGCGTGACGTCCGCTCAGCCGGCTTCGGCGGGGGCGACCGCGTCGGCGGGGGCGGTGTCGACGAGTTCGGGCACGAGGGCGCCGTCGGAGGCGACGAGCTTCACCTGATACATCTCCTGCAGGAGCGCGTGGTCGGAGGCGCGCACCGTGGTGGGGCCCTTCGGCCCGTCGAACGAGTAGCCCTCGAGTGCGGCGATCATGGCGTCGACGTCCCCGGCGCCCTCGCGCACCGCCTGCACCAGCATGAGTGCGGCGGTGAAGCCGTCGGGGGTGAACAGATCCGGCGTGCCGCCGTCTGCTTCGACCAGTTCGAGCATCGCCTCGTTGACGTCGTTGCTGGGCCCGCCGGCGAAGTAGTGGTTGAGGAAGCTGATCTTCTCGGACGCCTCGCCGTAGGCGCCGAAGGTCGCCGCGTCGCCGAGCCCGGTGACGACCGGGATCGCGTCGAGCACGCCCTGCTGGCTCATCGCCTGCCACATCGCGCCGGAGGTGGCGCCGGCCCACGCGACGAACACCAGGTCGGGGCTGCCGGCGATCACCTGCTGGGCGAACGGCGTGAACTCGGTGACGTCCTCGGCGACGAGCACGCTGTCGACCTCGGCTCCCTGGGCGCCGAGGATCGCCGAGACGGCGGCTTCGTTGCCCTGACCGAACGCGTTGTTCTGCGCGAAGACGGTGATCTTCTTGCCCTCGATGTCGTCGAGGAAGGTGCCGGCGGTGGCGACGTCCTGTGCGCTCTGGCGACCGGTGCGGAAGGTGTACTCGTTGATGCCGGTCACCGCGTCGGCGGCGGCGGGACCCGAGAGGAAGAGCACCTGGTTCTGGGCGGCCTGCTCGGCCAGGGCCAGGGCCACCCCCGACGATGCGCTGCCGGCGAGGATGTTCACGCCTTCGCCGATGAGCTCCTTGGCGATGGTCACGGCGGTGTCGGGGTCGCCGGCGTCGTCGCGGTACTCGATCACCAGCGCGGTGCCGTCGACCTCGTTCGTGCCGTCGGTGGCGTAGTCCAGCCCGGCGCGGAATCCCTCGAGGTACTGCTTGCCGTAGCCGGCGAGGGGCCCGGTCTCGCTGGTGATGACGCCGACGGTGACCTCGGCGGGGCGGTCGGACCCTGCCTCGGCGGTGCCGCCACCGGCATCCGCCGTCGGCGCACACGCGGTGAGGACGAGGGCGGCCGCGGCGACCACGGACCCCAGGAGCAACTTCTTCGTAACGCGCATGTGCGTGCCTTTCACCATTGAGAGGGAGCAAACCTGAGATGTGATTCAGGTATTGCAAATGTAGGGAGAGGGCGCACGGAAGTCAAGGGCGCAACACCGAGTGAAACCGACGCGTAGTGCGGCGAACTCCGGCAGCAGCGCACGGCCCGACGATTCCGCCGGCGAGCGGTCACCGTCGCGACGGGTATGCGGCAGAGAAAAGAAGAAGCCCCGCACACTGGCGAGAGTGTGCGGGGCTACCGTGCACCCCCTGGGACTCGAACCCAGAACCCACTGATTTAATTAAGCACACAATCGCCCTAGTTCTGTGTTCCTACGACGTCATCACAGATCGTCCTTCTAGGCCCTGGTTTGCTCGCTTGACCTGCGGTTTTATACGTCACTTGACGCGCCAGAAGATGCCGCGAACGTATGTTCAATGCCCTCAGATACCCGCAGATTCTTCGCTCAAAACGCGGAGTAAACGGTGGATTTCGACGGGATCGCAGCCGAACGCTAGGCGCGGCGAGTCTTCGAGCATCCGTTCTCCGCCATGCCTTCGAAGTCCTCCGGACGCCCTACATACGTTCGAAGCCCCGAGGACCGCCGTAGGGCTTCCTGAGGGCTTCGAGACCGGCCTAGCAGTTCGGATACCGGGATGATGACCTAACGCGGCTAGCGCGCTCCTGTGGCCGATGGTGGGCGGCTTTGGCGGGCGCGTCGGTGTTCGTGCGACAGCGCAACCCACAGGATGAAATCGCGTTCTTCGGGGTCGAGCAGATCGAATTTCTGGACGTGCTGCTCGGCTTCCACGGCGAAGAGTTCCCGCTGTATCGGGTCCGCCGCGCGGTGCGCCTCAAATGCGCGACCGACCAGTGCCGCGCCCGAATCGAACCAGTCCCACGCCCGCGAGAACGAGAACGGAGACACATCGCGAGGATCGGACATGATGGGGACCGTTCGCCGCTAACGGCCCGTGGGCGGCGCGAAGGTGTCGGGATCGTGGGAGCCGCCGCGAGCGGCACGCCCGAGCATCGCCGCGACAACCGGGTCCGGCACTGCCGGAGCGGCAGGCGGCGGCGTCGGGATTTGGGCTGTGTGCGAGCCGTCGCGAGCGGCACGCCCGAGCATCGCCGCGACAACCGGGTCCGGCACTGCCGGAGCGGCAGGCGGCGGCGCGTCGTCGGCAGTGCTCCGCAGTTCCAGCGGCGGGAGAAGGATCGATGCGCGCATCGCCGCGACGGCTTCCGCGTAGGCCGGTTCCGCCGCGACGGCTTCCGCGTAGGCCGGTTCTCCCCCAGCTGCTTCCTGTTCGAGTATCGCCGCGAGTTCGCTTTCCTGGCGGCGGAGAGCGCGTTCCTTCGCGGCCTTGTAGTCGATGCCGAATACCGCGCCCATGAGGGGCGGTTCCACATCGGGGACGAGTGCACCGGTGCGGTGCCGGTACCAACTGACTTCGGGGGTGACGATCCCTTCAATCACCGCGCCGAAGTACGAGGGGCGACCCACGACAGCGACCGCGACGCACTCCGCGGCACGGACATGGCGAACGACGTTGCGATCCCAGCCCTCCCAGACGTGATCGTCGAGATAGACGCGCATTTCGACAGACAGCCCAGCATTACCGTTTGCGAGGTGTTCGCTGTAGAGCCATTCCACAGAGGCGAGGTCATGATTCAGCGCCCAGAGGCAATCGAACCCGCCGCCCGTGCCGCCCAGATCGAGACTGTGGGGTTCAAACGAGTTTTCAACCCTCAGCCCCGTTCCCATGACGTGCGGCGGGTTGCCGTCGCGCGTCCGCGTGGTGTGCTCGGCCAGAAGCGGCGGGGCGAAGCGCGGCTTTCCGAACGCCGCGGGATGCACCCGTTCGTGATGGCTGAGGGAGTATTCGTTCCACGGCAACGCGCGTCCGACGATTGCGATTTCCCCCATCCGCGCGAGTGCGTTCGCCCCGTTCCGCAACGCTTCGCTGATGTGCCCCGTGCCGTGCGCCGCGAGCGGAACGGCGCACCGCACGGCGCGGTCGGCAGGCGCGGAAATCACGATTCGTCCCGCAGTTCCAGGGGCGGCACATCGCTGTTCGCGGTCAGCCGTTCCGCGACTTCCCGGACGACCGCGCCGCGCGGACGACCGGACGCAAGCCGCTCCTGCGCGTGAAGTTCGGCTTGCAGATCGGGAGCGTCTGCAACGCAGGCCAGGATTTGGATGCTCCCGGCCTTGACGAGCCGCATATCGCGCCAATTCTGGACCGCCCCGCAAACGGGGCATTCGCGAGCATTCTCGCGCCTGTACTCTTCCGCCCGCGCACGAGTCACGATGACCTGGCGTGCACGATCCCGCCGCGTGATATGCGCCCATGTTTCGTATTCGACGGGTTCTTCGCGCCGTTCGCCTTTCGGGCCAGGAATGCTGATTTTCAGGGTCGGCGGAACATTCCGCCATTTCGTGATTGAGCCCTCACCCATTTCCGCTACTTCGACGTATACGGCACGAAGGTCCTCCGGCACCGCGAAAAAGCCTTCATCCTGCCATTCGTCGTCCGGGTACCCCTTCGGCGGGGCGATTCGTTCCGGAATGGACTCCGAGCGGGAGGCATTCGAAGGAAATGCGGTCCCCCCGCCCGAAGCCGTCCATTCCCGAACGCCGCTTTGGGTGGCATCGCCCGTCGTTGTGAGCGGCGTTTTCTCAGCATTCCTGCTAGTCATTGTGGGCATTCCCTTCGCTTTGGAATGGCCCGAGTGTATGCCCCGCGACAGTAAAACCCAAGGGGCTATTGCGACTCGACTTCTCGTTGCATCTATCAGAATGATTTGGGATCAATTGGGAGTTGTCGGGGCGCGATCAGAACGCCGACATTCGAGGCAGACGATGACCCTTTGCGTACCGGTCGGACGTTCGTACTCATAGACGCGAAACGTCCCATCGACGAAGGGATGACCCGCCCGCGAGCACCGACCAATGTCTAGTTGCGACTTCCGCCGCTCCGTCTTGTGAAGCCGCCGCCGCAGGTTGTGCGCCCGCATACAGGCACGACACCGCGCATAGCCTTCGCGGGTCCGCAGGATTGATGCTTCCCCGACGATTTCGTGACCCGCTGCACAATGCCCAGTCGCGAGAAGCGTCGGCCTACCCCTGTCCGCCACGATTACCGATCCGTCTCCCGGACGATACCGCGACCCATGATAATGCGAAAACGCTGCGAGAGCGCCAGGAATCCGAGAGCGCCGGGAGAAATGCGAATTACTGCTGTTGTACATAAATGCGAATAGCTATCTCCGGAGTTTCCGAATTCGCGCTTTATTTGCACATTTCCCGACATTTTGTTCCAAAGGTCCGGGTAAATCCGAAAGGGAGCTCTGCACGAGTGGATGCCGCGCCCCCAAAAACTGACATTTCGCAATTTGCATTTCATGCATTCGTGCACTTGAAATGCAATAGTCGATTGCATTTCGTTTCGTACGCAATTACGCATCGTGCCATTATCTAGATTCCCTTAGTTATTAGCTTTTCCTAGACTGAGACTGAACTCAACTGAACTGAACTGAACTACGCCGGGCGTGACAGGCGGCGTGACGCCGGACGTGACAGGCGGCGTGACGCCGGGCGTGACAGGCGGCGTGACAGGCGGCGTGACAGGCGGCGTGACAGGCGGCGTGGCACCTGGCGTGACAGGCGCGTTACAGGTGGGATGAACGGCGGCGGACGCACGCAGGAGCGCCGAATCCAGCGGCATCATGCAGACCGGGCAGAACCTGCCGAGCGCGGGATCGACTCCCTGACTCCGGTACCAGTCAGCGACGCAAGCGACGCAGAGGCCGGTGGGTTTCGTCGCGCGAGAATGCGCGGGACACATACGCCCCGAATCCAGGGCTGCCAGGATCAGCACCCATCGGTACGGCTGCCCCGGCACGCGGGTAGGCCAGTGGGACAAAGTTCACCCTTTGCGGGCGATGAAACGCAGGAGGTCGGATTCGCGGGACATTCGCCGCCGCCCGGTCAGGTGCTTTTCCTTCATCGTGATCCTCCGTCATGGCGCATTGCGGCTTCGTCATAATGGGCGTCGAGCAGTTGCCAATTTTCGTCGTCGTCCTGGCGCGGATCGTCGGCGCGTTCCCCTCCCGCAAAGGGCGGTTCGTGGGGAACGTCGTAGGCGAGACGTAGGGCGGCGGCGGCTTGCGCGGCCACGGCATCGGGACTCCATCCCGGATCGTGCCTACGCTTCATGAATTCGTCTACTGACTCACTAGCGGCGGCGGGAGCGGCGGCGGGAGCGGCGGCGGGAGGTTTGCGGGCGCGGTGCTTCCGCGCCCGCTGCGCGCCCGCCTTTCTCTGCTTCGCCATTTGCGCGGCGGTGGTTTGCGAAGCGGCCCAGTTGCGAATCTGGTATGAACCGTCGTCGTTCCGTTCCCACAGATCGGCTGCCACCAGATCGGCCAATATCGATTCGCGCACGGGAGGTTCTACGCCGTCAATTACCAAAGGGAGCGCGCTCGCGGCGATGAATCCGTCAGTGCGGTTTGCCATGCCGAACATGAGTCCGCGAACGTGCGCGCCGAAGGTTGTAAGCCCTACCGTCGTAAGCCCTATCGCCGCATTATCGATGCCCCAGAACCAGCGGGTCGGGACATCGACGTTGATTCCGCCCTCGTACAGATCCGTGTTCTTCGATGGTGTGGTTTGCGAAACGTACCAATCAAGAATCTGGTATGACCCGTCGTCGTTCCGTTCCCACCGACCGGCTGCCACCAGATCGGCCAATATCGATTCGCGATCATCGGACGAGGGAGTCGGTATAACCCTAGGGAGCTGCGGAGCGGGTATCAGCCCTTCCGATACCATCGCCACGCCATACATGAGTCCGCGAACGTGTGCACCGAAGGTTTCCAACGATTCCGTGTGATCCATGAGCCATTTGACCGGGGCGCTCGCGTGCATCCCCCACGGCTTCCCCGCCTTCGGTGCGTTCATCGGATGTGCTCACTTTTCGTCATCGAGTCCGAACACTCTGGAAAGCACATCCCCCAGGGTGGGTGCATCGTCGCGGTATTCGTCCGCGTCCGCGACCGTGAAACCGCGGGACGCTGCGACACGTAGGAATCTCGCGAAGCCCTCTTCATCGGTGATCGTCCACACCCGCGCCAACCGATCCCAGCGGCGGGAATGCTCCGGAACCGTCTCCCGAAGGATCGCGAGCGCGAGCGGATGAAACGGGAAGCGCACTTCGCGCGACCGTCTCGCCCCGGCGACGGTGATCGTCACCGTTGCCGGCCGCCCGGAGGTCGATGCGCGGTCCTCGCAAGTAGGCGTCAGCCAGTTCACGTCTCGCCGCTCTCCGAAAGGTCGGCGCGCGGCTGATCGGTGGTGCCGACTTCCTGCATTTTCAGCCAGTCGAGCACATCGCCCAGCCGGTACCGGATCATGCGCCCATCGCGGATGTAGCGCGGCCCGCGTCTCGCGGTGCGCTCTTTGGCGAGGTAACTCACCGTCCGCTGTCGGATATCCGCAACCTGTTCGGGGCGGAGCAGTGCGGCACGATCCGTCAGGGCAGGAAGGGCGGTCAGCCCGGGCGCGTCCGGGATCATGATGCGTCACCTGTCGGCTGCGTTTCCCGCGACCCGTCGAGCGGCTGTTCGGCGGTGCCGACTTCCTGCATTTTCAGCCAGTCGAGCACATCGCCCAGCCGGTAGCGGATGGACCGACCATCCCGGATGTATCGGGGACCGCGCCCCCCGGAACGCTCATTTGCGAGGAAGTGGATGGAACGCTCACGAAGCATCGCAATCTGCGCGGGGCGGAGCAACGTGTTCCGGTCGAGCGTTTCCCACGGAATCGCCCGGGCATTCCAATCGTTTCCGTTCGAAGCCGACATATCCGAATCCTTCCGAGACGTGTAACCGGGCGTCCGCTCGGGGCGGGCGGCGCCTTTGCCGGGTACGGTACATCCCCGCATCTACCGTCACAACCCCCCGAGGTTTCTGTGCTCCTGTATCATCATGGCAGTTGCAGGCACAGCCAAGGGGAGGTACTGTGCTCCTATGTCACCAAAACCGCGGGATTCAGACGCCTGGGCAGATCAGTTCGTGTATGCGATTGGGGCGCGTATCGCCGCGCTTCGCGAGGGGCGGGGGTTGTCGGGGCGCGAGTTGGCGGATCGGACCGAAGAGTTCGGCCATCGGATTGACCGGGCGATCCTCGCGAACCTGGAAAACGGACGGCGCGCGGTTGTGAGCGTTCCGGAAATCTTCGTTCTCGCCGCCGCCCTGGACGTGCCGCCTATGACGCTCCTGCTTCCCAGCGACCCCTACGCCGACGTTCAGGTGCTTCCCGACGCAGACCTACCTTTTGCCGAAGCCGCGCGCTGGGTTGTCGGTGAAAGCACACGCCTACCGTTCACCCCGGCTCACGAGGACCCGCACGCGGAGGACCGTTACCGACTCCACGCGGAGCGGCTGCGGAAGGCGCTCTTGATGGACCGCACGACGAGGGAACTTGTCAACGTCGCGACGATCCTGCGAGTGGTCACGGGGCGTCCCGACACTGGCGAGGAATCGGCGTTCTGGCGTGATCCAGCGGAGGTGGAGGGCGCTGCTGAAATGTGGCGCTACCGGCTGGGTGACGAGATACGCAGATGGATCGCCTACTACCGGGAAGAAGCAGACGACGGACGGAGGTATCTCGTGCAGCGATTCGATCCGGACGAGTACCGCGACGTGATCGATCCTCACGACCTGCGCGAGATTGACGAGCTGCGCAGCAAGTGACGCAGAAAGAAGAGGGATAGGAGATGGCTAGGAGCGCGACCCCGCTCGGACAGTGGGGGAAGATCAACGTTACGAAGGTGGGACCGGGTAAGTTCCGGGCGCGTTCGCGGATGCGCGACGCAAGCGGGAAGTCCCGCCAGGTTGAGGCATCCGGTCCGACGCGGGCATCCGCGGAAGCGGCCTTGAAAGAGAAGCTTCACGCGGGATCGCTGGCCGTTGTCGCCGGGGCGATTAGTCCGACGACGACGATTGAAAAGTTGGCAGAGGCGTATCTGGAAGAGGCGGCGCGGATCGGCAGTCTCGCGCCGACGAGCTTGGAGCGTTACCGGTGGGTGATTGCCGCGCACATCATCCCGGGGATCGGTCAGCTGCGCGTTCGTGAGGCGACCGCGGGGACGATGGACCGGTTCCTTGCGGGGATGTATTCACAGAGCCTTGCCAACGGCAAACTGTGCCGCGCGGTGCTTTCCAACATGCTCGGAATCGCGGTTCGTCATGGTGCGTTGCCGGGGAACCCGATCCGCGACGTGGCGCGCGCCCCGAAGCCGCGAATTGTCATGGACGTCGATCCTGCCGAGGAAAGCGCGCTCAGCGTCGATGCGGTGGCGAAACTGCGCGCCGACTTGCAGACGTGGCTTCACGAGCCGCACCAGATGGGACCGCGCCGTAGTGCCGACCTGCCGGACGTGGTGGATTTCATGCTTGGCACGGGATGCCGTATCGGGGAAGCCCTCGCGATCCGGTGGGATGACCTGGACTTGCGCGCCGACCGTCCTACCGCCGCTATCAGCGGGACCGTTGTTCAGGTGACCGGCGAGGGTCTGAAACGGCAGGCGGCGCGTAAGGGCGGCAAGGGGCGGCTTGTAGTGACCCTCCCCCGGTTCACCGTCGATATGCTCCTGCGTCGTCGGGTCGAGAGCACCGCGAGTCCGTACGTGTTTCCCAGCGAGACAGGAGGGCTGCGTTCCCCGAACAACTGGCGGCGCACCTGGCGCGGGTTCAAGGCCGATATGGGGTACTCCGACGACCTCAGCCCGCACGACTTCCGCAAGACGGTCGCGACGATCCTGGACCGCGAGCATGGCGCGAGCGATTCCGCGAAGGTTCTCGGACACAGTTCCCCCGTCATGACGGAGAAGCACTACATCCAGCAAAACGCGGTCGCGCCGGACGTTTCCGAGACCCTGCAACGGTTCGCTGACGCGTCGAGGTGACGAGCGAACGAGCTCTTCCCCACACACCCCGCCATGAGCCTGGGTCCGCGCGCGCCTTCAGGCGGGCGGCGCCCCGTCAGAAAGCAGGGCAGTGACCGTGCCGCCGCTTCCTGGTTGGCGGGAGAAGGAGACTCCGTATCTGTGCATCATCCATTCAGCGGCGACAGCCTTGACGAACTCGATCGCATCGAACCACTGCATCGCAGGCGGCGTCGTGTACCCCTTCCTCCTCTTGAGCCGCTTGTAATACTCCTCCGATCCGTGCCGCCGGTTGTCGCCAAGTCTCGGATCATTGGCGGAGTTTTCGAAACTCTCCCACCGGTCAGCAAACGACGGACCGAGGCTTTCCAGCCATTCCAGGAATTCCCCTTTGCCGTCGAAATGACCTATCAGCAGATCCCACACCCGCCAGAGATCGATCCATACCCAGTCGTGATCGATGTGCTGGAGGAGTGCAAGGATTCGCCTCACCCACGGCTCTCTTTCAGCGAGCCGAAGCAGCGCATCCGCGGATGCTGGATCAAGGCCATTCGTCGACACTGAGTAGGCGTAAATGCCTCCGACACGTAGGGCGGGCACGTCAGTGGCCCCGTCATACACGTGAGTCAGTTGAGCCGGGGTCGCATGGCTATCAGACCTGAGCAGCGCCGCGATCCCGTTCATCTCCTGCAAGAGCGGCTCCGCGGTGTCGCGAACAGCAAAGGCCTCTCGCCGATCATCAGCCGCATCCAGCGCCGTCGCCGACAAGTACCATCCTTTTTCATCGAACCCAACGAGCGGATCCGCATCGAAGAGGATGCTGAGCGCTCGAAACTCGGTGATCTCAGATGCGTCGGTCCCCGACGCGGCGTACTGCCGAACCGTGCTACTAGTGAGCCGCGCCTTCACCCGCATGCCTAGAACCTAGTGCCTATCGGCGCGGGGCGATGAGGCGAATGAGCGCGAAGCCGACCAAGACCGAGGTGGGCCAACGCGCCATAGTGATGGGTCAAAACGCGGTGAAAACGCGGGATTGACTGCGGTTCCCACCGAAAGCAAAACCCCGCCGCACCAGGGAATCCCTGATGCGGCGGGGTTTTTTGGTGCACCCCCTGGGACTCGAACCCAGAACCCACTGATTAAGAGTCAGTTGCTCTGCCGATTGAGCTAGAGGTGCAGGCGATTCGAACTTTCCGAACCGAGGAGCAACGTTACCATCCCGAGGCCGAGGTCGCCAATCGAGGGGCGCCGCGCCCGGTATCGTTGTCATCGTGCCCGCCCCTCCCCCGACCTCGCCCTGGTCGGCGCCGTTCGACGGGGACTTGTCCGAAGACCTCGCCTTCGCACTCCGGTTGGCCGACGCCGCCGACGCCGTCTCGATGACTCGTTTCGATGCGCCCGACCTCGACGTACGCACGAAGGCGGACGCCTCGCACGTCACCGAGGCCGATCTCGCGACCGAGCGGGCGATCCGGCAGCTCCTCGAGGCGGAGCGACCCGACGACGGCGTCTTCGGCGAGGAGTACGGATCGAGCGGGGATGCCGCGCGCCAGTGGATCATCGATCCGATCGACGGCACCGCGAACTACCTCAAGGGCATTCCCATGTGGACCACGCTCATCGCCCTTGTGATCGACGGCGTGCCACGCGTGGGTGTCGCCAGCCAGCCCGCGCTGGGCCGCCGGTGGTGGGCGGCGACGAATCTCGGCGCCTGGACCGATGTGCCCGGCGGCACCCCGCGCCGCCTGCGCGTTTCGGGTGTCGACTCGCTCGCTGAGGCGAGCGTCAGCTTTCAGAGCCTGTCGCAGTGGGACCAGGCAGGCCGCCTCGACGCCGCCGTGCGCCTGACGCGTTCGGTCTGGCGCGACCGCGGATACGGCGACGCGTGGCCGTACATGCTGCTGGCCGAGGGCCGACTCGAGTTCGTGGCCGAATTCGACGTCAAGGAGTACGACATCGCCGCCCTCGTGCCGATCGTCTCTGAAGCGGGCGGCCGGTTCACCTCGTTCGACGGCAACGACTCCCTCGCCGAGCGCTCGTCACTGGCGACCAACGGCGTGCTCCACGACGACTTCCTGCGCCTGCTGCACCCCTCACACTGACCCCCGCCCTCCGACCACCCCCGACGGAACGATCGATGCCCTCGCTGCACCCCCACCGCCGCACCGCCGCGGCCCTTGTCCTGCTGACCGCTGTGATGGCCCTGACCGCGTGCGCCCGGCCCGAGGTCCCCACCCAGGCCGCCACTCCCGCGCCGACGGTCGGCGCGGGAGACACGACGGCCCCGTCGCCGCAACCCGAGCCGACGGAGACTCCGATGGCGACGGCGGACCCCACCTGCACGTCGATCATCTCCGAGAGCACGATCGCGAGCTTCGAGAGTGCGGGTCTGACCTCACGCGAAGAGCCGTTCCGCATCGGCGAGGACACGCTGCCCGCCGGCATCCAGTGTGTCTGGGCCGATTTCAGCGCGCCGGGCGCTCCCCCGCAGATCTTCGGGTGGGCACCGCTGGAGGGCGCTGCCGCAGAGCGCGCCCAGGACGACCTGCTCTCCGCGGGATGGCTCCGCGAGAACGGCGAGGAGGGCCTCTACATCACCGAGGACCCCGACCTCGCCCTCACCGTCGGGGCCGACGGCTACGGCATGACCTACCTGTTCGGTGAGGGCTGGGTGACCCTCTCGGACACCAAGCAGAGTCTGCTGCTCATCGAACGCCCCTAGGGCTGCTGCGATGGCGCGTCGGCGGGCAGAACGGCCGCACACATCGAGTCCTCGCGGGCGCACACGACGGGCTCGAACCCGACGACGGCGATCGGATGCCGCCAGCGATCGTCGATGGCGTTGATTGCGGCCGTCGACACACCCTCTTCGGCTTCCAGCACGCCAGTCCTCTCAAGACCCCCGCGTACAGGCTATCCAGCGGCGCGGCCACCTTTTCACGACGTGACGTGCCCCTGCGCCATCGGGGTCACCGTGTCAATCACCTGCGCGCCGAGGCGGGGCGGCGTACGGTGATCGCATCCGATGAAGGGAGACGGACATGGATGAGAACGCGACGGACCAGCAGCGTCCTGAGGACGAGGAGGTCACGCCCAAGCCTGGCGGTCTCGGCAAGGACGGCACGATTCCCGCGGACCCCGACGGCGTGGCCGCCGGGCACACGGGCGAGGCGTCGAACTTCGAACCGGAGGAAGACGAGCAGGCCTGACAGCGCCTGCGAACGACGAAGCCCCCGGCGATCGCCGGGGGCTTCGTGCGTGTCAGTCGTTTACCGAACGCTGACGTAGACGTTGTCGGCGGTGACGCCCGATCGCACCGCGATGACGCCGTTCTCCGCACCGACCTCGGATGCGAGCAGCACGATCGCCCCGGTCACGGTGTCGCCGGGGAGCAGGTTCTGCAGCACGTCCATCTCCCCGGGGGCGGCCGCGGTGGCGGTCTCGGTGGTGTCACCGGATGCCGTGACGTACGAGATGCCGACCCAGATCGGCATCATCCCCTCGCCGGCATCCCCCGTGTACGTCATCGTGACGTCCGCGAGGATGTACTGCAGGCCCTCCGCCGGCGGAGGGTTGTACGACGCCTCTGCCATGACGGCGGCGGTCTGGTCGAACTCGACGCTGTGGACGGTCACCTCCCAGTCCTCGGTCACGATGGGCGTGTCCAGCGGCAGAGGGTTGTCGATCGTCCCCTCGCCGGCCGGCTGTGCTGCCGACGATTGCGTCGCCTCGGGCAGATCGATGACGACCTCGCTGCCCTCGGCCGCGGCGGTCGAGACCAGACCCGCGAAAGCGAAGCCGACGGCCACGACGAAGACGATGAACCCGACGATGGTTCCCACCAGCGACACGACCAGGGCCGAGATTCCCAGGGCTTTTCCCTGCCCCGGGCGGAAGAGGGAGACGATCCCGAGCACGAAACCCACCACGAGCAGGACCCAGCCGACGATCATCACAGCCGGAATGCACGCGAGGACGAAGCCCAGCCCGGCCGAGATCAGGGAGACGAGTCCGAGCACATTGAGCGGCTTCTTGCCGGACGGTGCAGACGGCTGACCGGGCGGGAGATGCGGGTTCGGGTGCGCGGGGTATGTCTGGGGGCTGCTCATCCGCCTATCCTGCCAGTCATAGCAGATACACAGGAATCGTTCCGCGCCGGCATCCTGCCCTCTGCCCTCGGGGTGCACTGTCAACCCCCTCCGACGCGGCGGCCTGCGACGGCAGGGTGAGGACATGACTTCTGACGACCAGGCACGCCCCGTGACAGACGGGGACGAAGAGCAGTCCGAGCTGTCCAATGCCGACGCGGTGCGCAAGGACATGACCTACAGCCCCGCCAGCGAGACCGAGACGCAGCAGAAGCAGGACGATCCGCTGCCCTCCGCGCTCGACGACGACATCGACACTGACGCGATCAACGTGGCACCCGGAACCGGTGGACCCGACGACGTGGGCGATGTCGAGGTCGACCCCGCCGACCTCAACCTTCCGGGCCGTTCTGAGAACTGACGGGCCGGATGGCAGGTGCGCCCTCCCCCTGGGTGGCCGGCCGCACGCGAGCTAGTCTCCCTTGCACAGGCGAGAGGAGCGACCGTGAGTGAGCCGACAGCCGACGACGGCGGGGGCTGGAACCGCGCGAGCAGCTGGGTCGCCGCGACGTTCGTCGTGCTGGTGTTGGTGACCGCGCTCGTCTGGCTGCTGGGCGCACCGGTGATAGCGCCGGCCGTGGGGTGGACCGTCGCCGCCGGGATCTACTCGACGTGGGCCTGGCTCGCCGTCAACGGCATGGATGCCGACGCGACCGCCTCCCACGCGACGCGCGACGACCCCACGCGCCGCGCCGCCCACACCCTGTTGATCTTCGCCAGCGTGGCGAGCTTCGGGGTGATCGGCGTGCTGCTGGCCCAAAGCGGGCGGGTGCGCGGTGCGGAGGCGCTGTTCCTGGGTGCCGCCGCCCTGATGACGGTGACCGCCTCGTGGTTCCTGATCCATATCCTTTTCATGCTGCGCTATGCCGCGACGTATTACCTCAGCGGCGGGACGGGCATCGACTTCAACCAGACCGAACCGCCGCGCTACCGCGACTTCGCCTATCTCGCCTTCACCCTGGGCATGACCTACCAGGTCTCCGACACCGCGCTCACGAGCCACGTCATGCGGCGCGAGGTGCTGCACCACGCCCTGCTGTCGTTCCTGTGGGGCGTTGTCGTGCTCGCCACCACCATCAGCCTGATCACCAACCTCGCAACCTGAGGGCCGCCGCGCGCCGTCACGGTGCTGCCGGCGTGCACGCGGTCTCAACTCCTCAAGAACCGATCGCGGGCCGTCGATTCGGCGGCTTGCGGCGCCCGGCTGCGGGTTCTTGAGGAGTTGCGACCGCGCAACGTCCGCTCACGAGGCGCCTGACGGCGTTTCGACTCGCTTCGCTCGCTCAACGACCGGGGGGATCGCAGCTTGCGGTCGCACGACGAAGGGCCCGGCCCCGCACACGTGGTGCGGGGCCGGGCCCTTCGTCGTGGTGACAGCGGCGTGGTGGAGATGGGGGGAATCGAACCCCCGTCCATCGCTGGGATACTGCGTCTTCTCCGGGCGCAGTCTGTAGAGACGTTCTGCTCGGCTCCGACCTTTGTCACAGACACCTAAGTCGACGAGCCCAGTCTGGGAAAAGTCCCGCGTGACGTCCAGACGCCGTCACACAGCAAGATCCCTAAATGACGCCAGGGTCCGTGTCGGGATCACACACGGTCTGACGGACTATCGGGCTCGCTTACGCAGCGAGGGCGAAGTCAGTGCGCTTGGTTTCGGCACTTATTGGTTTTGCAGAGATCGTTAACGAGATAACCCTGCATCCTCGGCCCGCTTCTCGCAGAGACTCAGGCGATGTCGAAACCGATCATCCCCGTGAACCCCTCTTTCGAAGGAACCGCTGTCACGCTGTGGAGTTGCCAACCCGAAAGCCGAAGCTCCGGGCATCACAGACTATAACGGATGCCACCCCCACGCCATTCCCGGACGGTCTCCCAGCCGTCCGCCGCGTAGAGTCGCAGCCATGACCGACGTCACCATCACCGTCCGCGGAGAGCATGAGCGCCGCGTCGCCGCCGAGCAGGCCGTCGTCACGTTGCGCGTCGCCGTCGAGGGACCCGACCGCTCCGAGGTGGTCGCGCGGCTCGAGTCCGTCGCGGCGCCCCTCACCGACGCCCTGGCCGCCCGGCGCGGCCGCGCGGGTCTGGTGGAGTGGACGAGCGACCGTATGGCGGTGTGGTCCGAGCGCCCGTGGGGCGACGGGCACCGCCTCGCACCCGTGCACCACGCGTCTGTCGACCTGACCGCGACCTTCGACGATCCAGCCCCGCTGTCGGCCTGGGTGACGGCGGTCGCTGACCGCGACGAGGTGGAGATCACGAACGTGGAGTGGCGGCTGACGCCCGTCACGCGCGCCGCGGTCGAGCGCGATGTGGCATCCGAAGCCGTCGGCGTCGCCGTCGACCGCGCCACCGCCTACGCGGCTGCCCTCGGGCGGGGCACGCTCACGCCGCTCGAGGTTGCAGACGTCGGGCTGCTGTCCACACCCGGCGAGCCGGGGCCCGGCCCCGGCGCACGCATGATGCGCGCGTCCTTCTCCGGGGATGCCGAGACGTCGCCGCAGCTGCGCCTGCAGCCCGACGACATCGTCGTCAGCGCTGCGGTGGAAGCCCGCTTCAACGCGCGCTGAGAGCTCAGTCGCCCAGGCGGTTGCGCGAGCGCATCGCGCGCTCGGCCTCACGCTTGTCTTCGCGCTCGCGGATCGTCTGACGCTTCTCGAACTCCCGCTTGCCCTTCGCTACGGCGATCTCGACCTTGGCCCGCCCGTCGGAGAAGTACAGCCGCAGCGGCACCAGCGTGTACCCGCCTGCGGAGACGGCGTGGGAGATCTTCACGATCTCGTCCTTGTGCAGCAGCAGCTTGCGCGTGCGCTTGGACGCGTGGTTGGTCCAATGCCCCTGCGAGTACTCGGGGATGTGCACCGAGTCGAGGAAGGCCTCTCCCCCATCGATGTAGGCGTAGCCGTCGGTGAGGTTGGCGCGACCCTGCCGCAGTGACTTGACCTCGGTGCCGGTGAGCACGAGACCCGCCTCGTACGTCTTCTCGATGGCGTAGTCGTGGCGCGCGCGACGATTGGTCGCGATGACCTTCTCCCCGCGTTCCCTGGGCATGCTCACTCCTCCGGTACGCCGCGACGGGCGCGCGGCAGCCCACCAGCATACCGGGTGCGCGTCGCGCCCCGGCGCCGTGCGGTGGTCACGCGCGCAGCCACCGGCGGATGGCGAAGCCGGCTGACACCGCCGCGAGAACGACGCCGATGATGATCATCACGGGAAGCACGATCGCCGCATCGCCCAGGTTGACCCACGTGTTGACGAACTCGACCCTGCCTCGCAGGTAGTCGTTCACCCCGAATTGCACACCGGCGAGAATCGCCGCGCAGGCGAGCAGAGAGCCGAGGAAGGCGGCGAACACGCCCTCGAGGATGAACGGAGTCTGGATGAACCGGTTCGATGCTCCCACCAGACGCATGATGCCCAGCTCGCGACGACGCGCATATGCCGAGAGGCGAATGGTCGTGGCGATCAGCAGCACGGCGGCGATGAGCATGAGCGCGGCGATGCCGACAGCCAGGTAGGTCGCCACCGTCAGGGCGGAGAAGAGCGGGTCGAGGTACTGCAGCTGGTCGGCGACCTCTTCCACGCCGGCCATGCCGCTGAAGGCCTCGATGATGACCTCCGACTGGGACTGGTCGACGAGGTTGATCCAGAACGTCTGGTTCAACTGGTCGGCGGCGACGATGCCGGCGTAATCCTCGCCGAGCAGGTCGATCACGTTCTGGTACGCCTCGTCCTGGGTCTCGAAGCGGACGTCCCGGATGAGAGGGTTCAGCGCGGGACTGTCGAGCTTCTCCTGCACCATGGCCACCTGATCCTCGGTGGCGACGCCATCCACGCAGGTGGGGGCGAGTGAATTGTCGGCGCACATGTAGACGGCGACCTGGGCTCGCTCGACCCAGTAATCCTGCATCTTGCCGATCTGCATCTGCATGAGCATGCCGGCGCCGACGAAGGTCAACGAGACGAAGGTGACCAGCACGACGGAAATCACCATCGAGACATTGCGGCGCAAACCCGACAGCGCCTCGCCCAGAATCAGTCCGATTCTCACGAGGTCGGCCCCACTTCGTCTTCGGCCGAGCGGCCACCCAGGCCCAGGCGGTCCGCGAGGCCGAGCTCGTCCAGCTCCACGGGGGCAACCTCTATGGTCACCGGGTTCGTACGCGGGGCGGGATCAGCGGGGGCGGCCTGCTCGTCGGCGGTCGCGGGCAGGGCGGATGCCGCCGGTTCGGCATCCGGCGCTACGCGCGGGGGTGCCTTCTCGCTGACCTGGAACGCCGCCTCACCGGCGCGCGCAGGCTGCGCGGACGCGGCGGGCGGTGTGACCGACGCCACGGCCTGCGTGACCGCGGTCACGTGCACCGTCGAGCCCGGCGCCGAGGCGGCGATGTCGGCGGCCGAGGTGCCGATGATCTCGCGCTGCAGCTCGAGCACCGCAGTGAGTGCGGCAACGGCAGCCGCACCCTTCTCCTCGACCGGCATGAGACTCGGAATCGCCGAGGTGTCGCCGTAGCCGCCGTGCCGCTCGTCACGCACGATCACGCCACCGCTGAGCTCGATGACACGTCGCTGCATCTGATCCACGAACCCGGCCTCGTGCGTGGCCATCAGCACCGTGGTGCCGCCGGCGTTGATGCGGGCGAGCAGCTGCATGATGTCGACCGAAGTCGCCGGGTCGAGGTTTCCGGTCGGCTCGTCGGCGAGCAGGATCTGGGGCCGGTTGACGAGAGCGCGCGCGATGGCCACGCGCTGCTGCTCGCCACCGGAAAGCTCGTGGGGCAGACGCTTCTGCTTGCCGTCGAGCCCGACGAGAGCGAGCACCTCGGGCACGGCCTGCTGGATGAAGGCCCGTGACGAGCCGATCACCTGCAGCGTGAATGCAACGTTCTGGAACACGGTCTTGTTCGGCAGCAGGCGGAAGTCCTGGAACACCGAGCCGATATGGCGGCGGAAGTACGGCACCTTGCGGTTGGACAGGGTGCGCAGATCGCGACCCAGCACCACCACTCGGCCCTCGCTGGGGCTGTCTTCGCGCAGGATGAGCCGCAGGCACGACGACTTACCCGAACCCGACGCGCCCACGAGGAACACGAACTCGCCGCGTTGCACCTCGAAGTCCACGTCGCTGAGCGCGGGTTTGCTGGTGCCGCGATAGCGCTTCGTGACGTTCTCGAACCGGATCATGACCAGATGAGCCTAAGCGGCGGCCGTGGCGCAGCCGCGAGCGACACCCGGGCGTTGCGGCATCCGCCGAGGCGCGCATCTCACGCGGGCTGCAGCGCTCCGCGGACGATCGAGTCTCCGGAGTGCGCCTCGTCGCCGTCGTCGGCCTCCTGAGAGACGTCCACGACGCTGAACTTCGCCAGATCCACGCCGGCGGGCACGTCGAACACGCCCTCACTGCCTTCGAGCACGCCGAGGCTCACCAGATCCGACCCGTCGTCAGTCAGCAGCCACACCTCTCGATACCCGTCGTCGGGGACCGCGGCGTCGAGGGTCACGACCACCTGGTTGTGGCCGTCCACCTCCTCGAGAAGCGCCGCGCCGTGCGCGCCCTCGTGTGCCGGGAAGCCGTCGAGGGTCGCCTCTGCGACGATCTGCGGAGTGGGGGCGACGGCGCTCTGAACTGCCCAGACACCGGCGACGATGGCGAGGACGGCGAAGGTGCCGGCCAGTGCCAGCATCAAGGGCATCCGGCGGATGCGCGCGCGTCGCGGCACGCGGTGCGACGCGGCCGCACGCGGCATGCTGTGCGACGCGGTATCCGCCGGGGAGGGCGCCCCAGCCGGGGGCACGGAGTGCCGAGACGGGGATGCCGTCGTGTGCGTGGCCGGGGTCGGGGCCGCAGCCGCGGGCGAGGATGCCGGCGTCGAGCCATCGTGCACCGGGGGCGCCGGCGGCGCGTCCGACGCGGACGGCGGGCCGTGCGTGGTCGGCGACTCGGCGGGCACGGTGGGGCCCGCGTCCGCCGACGGCGACTCCGCGGCGGGGGCGAAGCCGACCTCGGCGGCGATGGCCTCCCAGACGCGTGGCGGCGGCGTGAGCAGCGGCTGCTGCACGAGTGCCCCCCGGGCGGCGCCCACGGCCATCGCGAACGCGGCGACCTCGTCGGCGCACTCGAGGCACTCGGCCAGGTGGGCGCTCTGCTCATCGGTGGCCGCGTCGTGCTCGCCCATGGCGATCAGGGCTGCCAGTTCGGGGTCAAGGTGCGACATCAGCGGCCTCCAATCGTGCGCGCAGTCGGGAAAGACTTCGTCGGATGTGACTCTTCACCGTACCCAGGGGCATGGCGAGCCGGTCGGCGATCTGGGCGTGTGTGAGATCGTCGTAGAACGCCAGGCGGATGACGTGCTGCGCATCGGGCTCGAGATGCTCGATCTCCTGGGCGATCATCAGCGAATCCTCGACGTCGACGGGGTCGGGGGCGGGGGCGAGCGCCTCGGCCGTCACCGCCTGCTCCAGGCGTGTCGCGCGCGAGCGGGCCGCGTGTGCGTCGGCGATGCGGCGACGGGCGATGCCGACCACCCACCCGCCGAGGTTGCCCCGGTCCGCGTCGAACGCGTCGCGGGAGGTCCAGGCGGAGACGAACGTGCGCTGCGTGACGTCCTCGGCCTCGGTGTGGTCGCCGAGCGACCTCACGGCGATCGTGAACACCAGACGCGACCAACGGTCGTACATCGACTTCAGCGCATCGGGATCCCCCGCGCTGAATCGCGTCGCAAGGGCGCCGTCGTCCTCGATGACCGTCTCCCTCCGTGTGTCGCAGCCCGCGGCATCCACGACGGAGGTCATGATGACGCCCGGGCGACGAGCACCACGTTATCGCTGTATGTGCGGCTCTGCTCGTCGAACTCACCCCCGCAGGTGATGACGACGAGGCTGCGGGGGCCGTCGCGGTCGAACAGCTGGTCGACGGGAAGCTCGGCTCGCGGGATGTAGGTGACGCTCTCTACCGTGTACGAGGTCACGGCGCCGTCGGCGTCGGTGAGCTGCAGGGTCTGACCGGGCTGCGCGTCTCGCAGCACCGAGAGCGGGCCGATGCCGTAGACGCGGGAGTCGACGTGCGCAGCGAGCACGGTGGTCCCGTCGGCGTCGGCCGGGGCCGGCCCGTATCGGTACCAGCCGGCGACGGCCGGGTCGACCGGGATCTCCATCGACCCGTCGTCCTGCACCCCGACGGGCACCACCGGCATGTCGATCCCGAGATCGGCGGATGCCAGCTGCTGGGGAGCCGCACTCGGCGCCTGCACCGGCGGCGGAGGAGCCGGTGCGACGGGAACCTGAACCGTCGGCGTCGGCGCCGGCGCCGCCGTCTCGGTGCGCGCCGCCGCGGAGGACGGGGCCGGGGCCACGCCCTCCGCGTCGGGGGGTGAGCATGCCGCGAGGGTCATCATCGCCGTGAGCACGGCCACGATTCGGAAACCTCGCGACATCGTCATGTCAGCGTCGCTTGGCCGTGGCAGTGCGAGCGGCGACGATCGATCCAGCCGCGAGGGCCAGCGCCAGTCCGCCACCCAGGGCGATGAGCGACATCGGCTGGTTCTCGGCCACGAGCCCGGCCGAGCCGGTGTTCACGCCACCCGGGTTGGAGTGGAGCCCGGTGACGGTCTGCACGGCGAGGGCGAGGTTGCCGTCCTCGGCGCTGCCCCATGCGTAGGCGATCGTGAGCACGCCTTCCTGCACGTCGACGTCTGCGGGGCCGATCACCGGGTCGGTGGTGCCTTCCAGGGCGACGGCGGCCGAGACCACACCGGCGGGCAGGTTCAGCGTCGCCTCTTCGGGGTTGGTCAGTCCGGTGACGACCGCCGCACCGTTGGCGAGGATGTCCACCGCGGGAGCGGCTGCCACGTGACGCACGGTCAGGCGGCCGTCACCGGGCGCGGTGGCCGCGGTGTCGTTCGTGAACAGCGTCGCCGAGGGCTCGCCCGCCTCGGTGAGGTGTGCGACCGCGGTGTAGCTCTTGTTGGCCTCGAGCGTCAGGGTGATGGGCCCGACCACCGGCGCGGAGTCGTCTGCGGCATCCGTCGCGGTCAGGGCGACCTCGTAGTCGCCGGCAGGCAGATCCAGCGGACCGGCGAGATCTCCGGGCTGGAAGTCGTCGAGGGTCAGTTCGCCGTTGACGTACACGTCGACGGGTGTGTCGGGGATGCCGTGGAGCACGGACAGGTCGGCCGTGGTCTCCGAGATGGCGTATGCCGGCGAGAAAGCCGCGAAGGCGGCGAAGGCGCCGACCACCACGCCCGCTGAGATTGTCTTACGCACGAGGAACTCCTTCAGATGTTGCGCGACCTTTTCGCGCTTCACAGAGGTATTCGTGCCGAGAGGGCCGTGTGGATGCAGTCGGAGGAAAAAAGTTCCGGCTGCGCGGCGATCAGTCTTCGATCTTGCGCTTACGCCAGCGGATGCCGGCGGCGATGAGCCCGTCGAGGTCGCCGTCGAACACGGCGGCGGGGTTTCCCACCTCGTATCCGGTGCGCAGATCCTTCACCAGCTGCTGGCCGTAGAGGAAGTACGAGCGCATCTGGTCGCCCCAGCTCGCGGTGATGGTGCCGGCCAGTTCCTTCTTCTTGGCCGCCTCCTCCTCGCGCTTGAGCAGCAGCAGTCGCGTCTGCAGCACGCGCATCGCGACCGCACGGTTCTGGATCTGGCTCTTCTCGTTCTGCATCGACACGACGATGCCGGTCGGGATGTGGGTGATGCGCACGGCGGAGTCGGTGGTGTTGACCGACTGGCCGCCGGGGCCGGACGAGCGGAAGACATCCACGCGGATGTCACCTTCGGGGACCTCGACCTCCTTGGCCTCTGCCATCACCGGGATGACCTCGACGGCGGCGAAGCTCGTCTGCCGTTTGTCGGCGGAGCCGAAGGGGCTGATGCGGGCGAGCCGGTGGGTGCCCGCCTCGACCGAGAGCGTGCCGTAGGCATAGGGGGCGTCGACCTCGAACGTGGCCGACTTGATGCCCGCGCCCTCTGCGTAGGAGGTGTCGAGGATCTTCACGGGGTACTTGTGACGCTCCGCCCAGCGCAGGTACATGCGCAGCAGCATTTCGGCGAAGTCGGTCGCGTCATCGCCGCCCGCGCCCGAGCGAATCGTCACGACCGCACCGCGGTCGTCGTACTCGCCGTCGAGCAGCGTCTGCACCTCGAGCTGGCCGATGACGTCCTCGAGCTCGGCAAGTTCCTTTCGCGCCTCATCGGCGGAGTCCTCGTCGCCCATCTCGATGGCGAGCTCGATGAGCACGTCGAGGTCGTCGAGGCGGTTCTCGATTTCGGTGAGGCGCTTCAGCTCGGTCTGGCGGTGGCTGAGGGCGCTCGTGACCTTCTGGGCCTTCTCGACGTCGTCCCAGAGGTCGGGCGCGCCGGCCTCTTCGGAGAGCCGGGCGATCTCGGCCGTGAGCGCGTCGACGTCCACCACCGCCTGGATGTCGGAGAAAGTGGAGCGCAGCGCCTGGATGTCGGCGGAAAGATCGAGTTCAAACATGGCTCTTCAGACTAACGTGGATGCCGATGGCTCACGGCGAAGACGATCCCCGCATCGCCGGGACGCTCTGGCGGTTCGCTCCGATGATCTACGGACCGACCCTGCTGTTCGCCCTCGGCGAGGGGGCGGTCATCCCCCTGCTGCCGATCTTCGCGGCCGCCCTCGGCGCCGATCTCGCGACGGCCGCACTCGTGGCATCCGCCCTTGTGGTCGGTCAGCTGTGCGGGAACATCCCGGCCGGGTGGGCGGTGGCGCGCCTCGGCGAGCGTTGGACGATGACCATCGCCGGCACCGTGTCGCTGCTCGGCGTGGCAGGGCTGCTGGTGGCACCCTCCCTGCCGGTGCTTGCGGCGTCGGTCTTCCTCATCGGGTTCTGCGCGGCGGCGTTCGGGCTGGCCCGGCACTCCTTCATGACGACGCGCGTGCCGCTGGCTTTCCGCGCCCGGGCACTGTCGCTCTTGGGCGGGACGTTCCGACTGGGCATGTTCGTGGGGCCGTTCGTCGCTGCGGCCCTTCTGGCCCTGTTCGGCGACGCGCATGCGACGGTCTGGTTCTTCGGTGCGTGCCTGGTCGCCACCGTGCTGCTGGTGCTGCTCGGAGCCGACCCCGAGACGGCGGTCGCCGCGGGCCGCGGGGACTCCCGGGGAGCGGAAGACACCGGCGAGCCGGTGACCGGATCGATCCCCGTGCAGGAGCGCGTCGGGGTCTTCCGCACGATGTGGCGCCACCGCGGCGTGCTAGGCCGGCTGGGCCTGGCGGCGGCCTCGCTGTCGGCGATGCGCTCTGCCCGCCAGGTGGTGCTGCCGCTGTGGGGCGTGTCGATCGGTCTGGACGCGCAGACGATCGCGCTCGTCGTCGGCATCTCCGGCGCCATCGACTTCGCCCTGTTCTACGCCAGCGGCCAGGTGATGGACCGGTTCGGGCGGCTGTGGGCGGCGCTGCCGGCGATGCTGCTGATGAGTGCCGGGTTCCTCGCCCTGTCCTTCACCCACGATGTCGACCAGGCGGCGATGTGGTTCGCGATGTTCGCCGCGGTGCTCGGTGTCGGCAACGGGCTCTCGAGCGGCATCCTCCTCACCCTCGGCGCCGACACCGCCCCCAAGGACGACCCCGCCCCCTACCTGGGGTCCTGGCGGACGTTGACGGATGCCGGTGGCGCGGTCGCGCCGCTGATCGTCTCCGCGCTCGCGGCGTTCTCACTGGCGGTCGCCGCGGGGGCGATGGGCGTGCTCGGGCTGGTGGGAGCGGCGGCGTTCGTGCGGTTCGTGCCGCGGTTCGTGCCGCGAGAGCGCGCGTGAGCGACGTCGTTCGCTTCTGCCGCAGCCGCAACGACGGGCGCCGCTGCACGCGGCCGCTCGGCCACCCCGGCTTGCACCGGCATCGCACGATCATGTGGTCGTCGGTGGGAGCGGACTCTGAGCGCTGCGCGGGGTCCGGCGAACCCGGCTCCCCCGCCGCGCCCCTGCCCGACGGCTACCCGCACGGCCGGGCGATGTGCCGCCGCTGCTTCACCTTCGTGCCTCTCGTCCGTGGGCGACTGACAGAGCACGATGCGGCACCGGCGAACGAAAGCGATGCCGAGATCGCCGCCCGGCGCGGGTCTCGGCGCCGGCTGCGTGAGCGGGAACTCACATGAGGAAACCGGTGATGCAGCGACCTTCCAGGAGGAGGCGGCGTCGACGGGGGAAGGGCTCGTAACGAAGGTTGCCCGCCCAAGGCTGACAGCGGCGCGCGCCCGCGCGCATCCGACCATCGCGATTCTGCGGACAGTCGCTCTATTCGCCATGTGAGTTCCCGCTCACACAGCGCCCGGAGGTGGGCCCGGGCGCCACCGCGACGAAAGCGGTCGTGTGAGCGGGAACTCACACGGAAAAATCGAACACCTCACAATCCCGGAGGTCCGGCCGACAGCGTGACGGCCTACCGCACGCCGTGGGCCGAACGCAAACGGTTCCGGGCCGGCAGAGGGACCCGCCAGACTCGCGGGCATGGTCTTTCTCGGCTTCCACGCATCCCACGAACAGATCCCACCGGGTCAACTCCTGCACGACGTCGTGGCGGCGGAGGCCGCCGGATTCGACGGGGCGATGTGCTCGGACCACGTCGCGCCGTGGGGCGTGCGCCAGGGCGAATCGGGCTTCGCACCCAGCTGGCTCGGCGCGGCCCTCGCCCGCACGGAATTCTCGATCGGCTTCGTCAACGCCCCGGGGCAGCGTTACCACCCGGTGATCGCCGCGCAGGCGTACGCGACGCTCGAGGAGATGTTCCCGGGACGCTTCTGGGCGGCACTGGGTAGCGGCGAGGCGATGAACGAGCACGTCACCGGCGACGCCTGGCCGCCGAAACCGGAACGCAAGGCACGGCTCGCCGAGAGCGTCTCGGTCATCCGTCGGCTACTGGCGGGCGATGAGGTCGACCACGACGGTCTGGTGCGTGTGCACCGCGCCCGCGTGTGGTCGCGGCCGGACGTGCCGCCGCCCCTCCTGGCCGCCGCGATCAGTCCCGAGACCGCGGCGTGGGCGGCATCCTGGGCGGACGGCCTGGTTACCGCCCTCCAGCCGCCGGAGGCCTTGCAAAAGGTGCTCTCGGCCTACGAGTCCGCGGGCGGGACGGGTCCGCGGGCCCTGCAGGTTCATCTCAGCTGGGCGCCGACGGATGCCGAGGCCCTCGCGATCGCGCGGGATCAGTGGCGGCATGCCCTGCTCAGTGCACCCACGATCTGGGATCTCGAGCAGCCCGAGGACTTCGACGCTGCCGCCGGCGAACCGACGGACCAGCAGATGCGCGACGCGCTGTTCGTCTCGAGCGATCTTGCTGAGCTCGCAGACCGCATCGCCGAACACGCGCGGCTCGGCTTCGACCGGGTCTACCTGCACCACGTCGGCCAGGACCAGGCACCGTTCCTCGATGCCGCGCGCGACCAGCTGCTGCCCCGGTTGAAGGAGCTGCTGTGAGAATCACCGACACGAGCGACCTGTGGTGGAAGTCCGCCGTCATCTACTGCCTCGACGTCGAGACCTTCCTCGACTCCGACGGCGACGGCGTGGGCGACCTGCAGGGACTGGCATCCCGCATCGACTACCTGGCCCAACTCGGCGTCACGTGCCTGTGGCTCATGCCCTTCTACCCGACGCCGGACCGCGACGACGGCTACGACGTGACCGACTTCTACGGCGTCGACCCCCGCCTCGGCACGCACGGCGACCTCGTCGAGGTGATCCGCACGGCGCGCGACAGAGGGATGCGCGTCATCGTCGACCTCGTCGTGAATCACACCTCCGACCGGCATCCATGGTTCCAATCCGCCAAGCGCAGCGCCTCGTCGCCGTACCGCGACTTCTACGTGTGGCGATCCGACCCGCCGCCCAAGGGTCAGCAGAACGAGGTCTTCCCCGGTGAGGCCGACGGAATCTGGACCCGGGAGGACAAGTCCGGCGAGTGGTACATGCACAGCTTCTACCCGCACCAGCCCGACTTGAACATCGCCAACCCCGCGGTGCGCGACGAGATCGCCAAGACCGTCGGGTTCTGGCTGCAGCTGGGGATCTCCGGATTCCGCGTTGATGCCGTGCCGTTCCTGCTCGAAGTGCCTGAGGGCGCTGAGATGGCCAATCCGCATGACATGCTGCGCGACATCCGCCGCTTCCTGCAGCGGCGCTCGAGCGAAGCGGTGCTGCTGGGCGAGGTGAACCTCCCCTACGAGCAGCAGGCAGCGTACTTCGGTGCCGGCAACGACGGCCAAGAACTCACGATGCAGTTCGACTTCGCCGGGATGCAGGCGTTCTATCTGTCACTCGCCCGTCACGATCCGACGCCCCTGGCCGCAGCGCTCTCCTCCCGTCCCAGCCTGCCGGTCGAGGCTCAGTGGGCGAACTTCCTGCGCAATCACGACGAACTCACCCTCGACCAGCTCACCGACGAGGAGCGTCAGGAGGTGTTCGACGCCTTCGCGCCCGACGAGAGCCAGCGCGTTTACGGGCGGGGCATCACCCGACGGTTGCCGACCATGCTCGAAGGCGACCCCCGCCGCATCCGGATGGCCTACAGCCTGCTGTTCAGCTTGCCGGGCACGCCGGCGATCTTCTACGGCGAGGAGATCGGCATGGGTGAGAACGCCGACCTCGATAAGCGGCATGCCGTACGCACCCCGATGCAGTGGTCGGCAGAACGCGGCGGCGGGTTCTCGACGGCCCCGCCCTCCCGCCTCGTGGCGCCGCCGCCCGGCGACGGATACTCCCCCGTGCACGTCAACGTCGCCGACCAGCTAGAAGACCCCGGCTCCCTGCTGCACTTCTTCCGCACTCTGGCCTCCCGCTACCGCATCTCGCCCGAGCTCGGGTGGGGCGAGCTGGAGATCATCGCGCACGACGCGCCGGGCGTGCTCGTGCATTCCCTGCGCGCCGACGTCGGCCGCACCGTGGCCGTGCACAACTTCACCGACGTGCCCACGCTGCTCGCTTTCGCCCTTGCGGACGAACCGGAGGGAACGACACTGGTCGACATCCTGGACTCCGAGCGCCTTCCCCTCGACGATCGTCGCGGTATCGAGTTCACCCTGCCCGCCTACGGCTTTCGGTGGCTGCGGGTGTCGCGCCCAGGGGACGGCCGCGTGACGTGAGGCTCGCCGGAGACGGCCGTCACGTCGCGCCCCGGCGTCGCCTCCTTCTCGGGCCGGCCCGGCCGAGGCCGTCCGGCCGCTTGCCTTCCCGACGAGCGACAGGCGGTCTACGAGATCCTCGCGTTCGTCGGGCTCTCGCACCCCGCCCACCATCACCCTGCGCAGCTGAGCGGCGGCGAGCAGCAGAGCGTCGGCCTCACCCGGGCTCTCGTCTCGCGGCCGGCCCTGCTGCCGCGCGACGAGCCGACGTCATCCCTGAACGTCGTGATCACCGGCGCACCGTGCGAGGCCACCCGGCCGGGGTCAGCCGGGTCTGACCGCCGAATTCTGCAGACACTTCCTCTCTCGGCCATGTGACTTCCCGCTCACACAGCCCGGAGGTGGACGTGGGCGCGGCTCGGACAACGCGCGCGTGAGCGGGAACTCACATACGAAATCGGGACACTGAGACCCCGCGAGTCGACCCGCACGTGCGGAGCGACGCGGTGCCGCGCGTGAGGGACGCCGAGCCGCCGGCTGGAGCGGGTCGGCGCGCCTCGTTCAGCGCAGGGCGGTGCGGCTCGTGGCCGTCGACTCCAGCGGCACGCCGGCGGGGACGAGAAGCGTCGCGATCGGCGGATGCCACACCGTCGACACCGTCACCCGGGCAGAGACCCCGTCCGGCGTTGCCGCCGAGACGAGCACGGCAGTACCGACCGCGCTCACGATGCCGGCGGCCTGCTCGTGGACCCCGGCGTCGGTCAGCTGCGCGGTCGGCTCCCCGCCGTCGACCGACAGGGTGAACCCGTCGGCTCCGGCGAGCGCCGCGGCATCGGCCACCGCGTCGAGGCGCTTGCTGGCCAGGTGCAGGCTCGTCGCATCGACGCACACCAGGATCAGCAGTATCGCGAGCACCGCGTACCCCAGCGACAGCAGCATGATGCTGCCGTCGTCGTCGGCCTGCCGCGTCGTCATCGCTCGCTCCAGAACCGCGAGACCTTCTGCACGGATGCCGCCTGCACAGGGATACTCGCGACCTGCTCAAGCCCCAGCACCTGCGGCACGAGCGGCAGCGTCACCCGCGTGGCGACGGTGACATGCAGCGTGGCGCCCGATGCGGGACACCCGGAGCCGGCCGGCGTGCACCTGATCGCGACCTCGACGGCATCCGGCTCCAGGCCGTACTCGTCGACGACCGCGGCGAGGATCGCGTCGGTGCGGGCCGCGGCTGTCGCGGCATTCGGAGCCGTCGCCACCGCGCGTGCGATGTGACGCGCACCGGCCTCGGCCCCCAGAGTCTGCCCCTGCACGGCCCCCAGCGCGACGATCAGGTACACCAGAGGCACCAGCAGGATCACCCCGACGAGGATGAACTCCAGCGCGGCAGCACCTTCATCGTCGCCGGCCGCTCCGTCAGCCGAGGCTCTCCACCGGGGCATGCGCGCTCACCTCCAACGCCTCGGGCGCGCCGAGCAGTCCCACCAGCGGGAGGGTCGCCCGCACCGTCACTCGCACCGCCGGGTGGCCGAGGTGCGTCGTCTCGACCACCTCCACGGCCTCGGCGAACTGACCGCCCACCGCGCGGCGGATGATCGTGCGCGTGCGGTCGGCGCCCTCATGCAGCGCCGTATCGGCGAGCGCCGCGTGGAACGCCCCCTCGACGGCCGCATCGTGCACCACGTTGCGCACGTACACCGCCACGCCGAACTGCAGTACTCCGAGGGTCAGCAGGGTCAGCAATGCCCCGACCAGCACGAACTCCACCGGGCTCGAGCCGGTGTCGTCCCCGAGCTCTACAATCCGCTGACGCTCTGGATCGCCTGCTCGAACAGGCCCGCCAGCGCGGGCCCGGCGACGGCCCAGATCACCACCACCAGACCCGCCGTCATGAGCGTCACCAGCACCCAGCCCGGCACGTCGCCACGGTCGTCGTCGCGCACCCCGCCCCACGCCGTGCGCAAACGCAACGCCATCATCTCCCTCTGTTCGCGGAACATCGCCGCTCCTTTCCGACCGCACGCGGTCACCCGAATCCGACTCGAAGCATGAACACACCAGGAAAGATCGCGAAGAGCACCGAGAGCGGCAAGATGAGGAAAACCAACGGCAGGAGCATCAGGATCTCCTTGCGTCCTGCCTGCTCGATGAGCACGCGCTTGGCATCTTCCCTGGTGTCCGTGGCCTGGGCCTGCAGCACCTGGGCGAGGGGCGCTCCCCGATCGAGCGCCGCCACGAGGTGATCGACGCTGCGCGTGAGCGCCGGGATGTCGAGGTCCCGCGACAGGCTCACGAGTGCGTCAGGCAGGGGCGAGCCGGTGCCCACGGCCAACACGACCCGACGGAGCTCACCCGGCAGCTCCCCCGAGCCGACATCCGCGACACGGCGCAGCGCGTCGAGCACGCCCTCCCCCGCCGCGAGGCACAGGGAGAGGAATTCCAGCACCGTGGGCAGCTCCTCGTGCGCCCGCGTGACCCGGGCACGCGCCGCGCCCGTCAACCGCATGTCGCACAGGGCCGCGCCCGCGATGGCGGCAATCGGCGGCAGCAGGATCGAGCCGGCCACGAATCTGCCGGCCACCGCGAGCGCAACGACGACCAGCGCACCGGCGATGAGCCCACCCAGCGTCCAGCCCAGCTGGCGGGCGCGGAAGCGCGTGACGTCCATCTCCCACCCTGCCTGCCGCAGGCGCCGCGCGATCACCGTCGAGCCGCCGAGGGCACGGGCGAGCCGATCGCTCCAGGCGCGCCAGGCATCGGCGACGCCCAGGGCCGGCACCCCCAGCGGGGTCAGTCCGAGCGGGTCGGCCGTGTCACGCAGGTACGGAGCGAGGCGATCGGCCAGCCGAGCCGCTCGCCAGCCCGGAAGCCGCATCACGACGAGCGCCAGTCCCATGGCCAGGCCGCCGCCGAGGACGACCGCGAGGGCGAGTTCGGTCACACCACTCACGCGAACCACCGCCGCGGCTCGGGCAGTCGGCCGATCCGCACCATGATGCGGTAGGCGATCGCCGACACCGCCGCACCCACCAGCACGACAGCGACGCCCTCCGGGCTGCCGTACGCGCGCGCACCCTCGGGTCGCAGGGCGAGAAGCGCGAGGATCACCCACGGGGCGATGACCCCGAGTGCGGCGGCACCGCGGATCCAGGATTGGCGCGCCTCGACCTCGGCGCGCAACGCGGCGTCGGCGCGCACCGACGCCGAGAGCGAGCGCAGCACCGTGGGCAGCTCTGTGCCGCCCACGTGCCGGGTCATGCGCAGCGTCTCGATGATGCGATCCGCCGCGGGGTCGGCCAGCGTGTGCTTCAGCCGCAGCGCGGCGGAGTCGAAGTGGCCCGACGCACTCAGATCACGGGCGAAGACGGCAAACGCCGGCCGCAGTTCGCCGGGTGCCGACTGCGCGAGGCTCGATACGGCGTCCGGCAGCGACATCCCGGCACGCACCGACGCGATCAGCAGGTCGCAGACATCCGGCCAGAGCGCCCGGCGGCTGCGCTGCCGCCCCGCGGCGCGCGAACGCAGCCACACCACGGGCGCCGCGGCACCGGCGGTGCCCGCGACGAGTGCAAGTGCGGGCAGCCCGGTCACGAGCCACGCGACGGCGGCCGCCGCCGCTCCGATCAGCACGGTGGCCGACCCCACCGCCCGCGGGCGTGCATGCGCGAATCCCGCCGCCGCCAGCAGGCGGGCAAGCCGTCCTTCCGTCGTCGGCCGCGGGCGACGAACCCCCGCCGGCCACAGCCACGGCGAGAGAGCAAGCAGCAACCCCGCCGCCAGCGCCCCACCCCAGAAGAACGTCATCCGGCGCCCGCCCGGTACAGCGACTGCGCTTCGACGACCCCGTCGAGGACCCGGCCGGTGGGAGCGATGATCTCCGCGATGCGGCGGTGCCCCGTGGCATCCCGCTCGCAGTGCACGACGAGGTGGACGGATGCCGCGACAGCGGGCACCACGAACCCCGGGTCGATGTTGCGTCCGGCCAGCAGCGGCAGCGCGGCGAGCTTCGCCAGCGCCTCCTGCGCCGAATTCGCGTGGATGCTCGCCGCCCCGGGCACTCCCGTGTTGAGCGCCAGCAGCAGGTCCAGCGCCTCGGCGTCGCGCACCTCGCCGACGATGAGGCGGTCCGGCCGCATGCGCAGCGCCTCTTTGACCAGGCGCCGCAGGGTCACCTCGCCCGTCCCCTCGAGGCTCGGCTGTCGGCCCTGAAGGGCGACGAGGTCGTCGGCGTCGACGGCGAGTTCGAAGGTCTCCTCCACCGTTACGATGCGATGCTCCGGCGGGCACGCCGCGATGAGTGCGCCCAGGAGGGTCGTCTTGCCGCTGTGGGTCGCTCCCGAGATCAGCACGCTGCGCCCGGCAGCCATTGCCCCGCGCAGCATGTCGGCGGCCCGCAGGGTGAGCGAGCCCGCGGCGACGAGCCGGTCGAGGTCGCGGAACATCGGCAAGAACCGGCGGATGTTGACCGACCAGTGCCGGCGCGTGATGTCGGGGATCACGACGTGCAGCCGCGAACCGTCGGGCAGCGACGCGTCGACGAAGGGCTGACTGAGATCCACGCGGCGACCGCTGGCGTGCAGCATCCGCTCCACCAGGTCCCGCACCGCGGAATCGGTCAGAACCAGGTCCAGCCGTTCGCTGCGCCCCGCCCGAGCGATGAAGATGCGGTCCGGAGCATTGATCCAGACCTCCTCGACCGTCGGGTCCTCCAGGAACGGCTGCAACGGCCCATACCCGGTGACCGCCGCGAGCACCTCGCGCACGCACGCGCCCTCGTCATCGACCGGGGCCAGCCCTCGCGCGAGCGCGAAGTCGTTGTGACGACGCACCTCGGCCCGCGCGATCTCCGTGGCCACCTCGGCGATGCGGGCGGCATCGACGGGCTCGGCACGCAGCCGCTCCCGCACACGCTCGGTGACCCCCGCCGCGATGTGGGCGGCTCCGGTCGACGCGTAGGCCAGGCTCACCCGATGCATCCTCGCAACGCCCCGCCCGTGGCGCGCGAGTTATCCACAGCGACGGGCGGCGGGGTGGGCGGGGTGGCGAGGGGTGTCGGCGACCGCGCCTACGCTGGAAGGCATGCTGATCGGTTCCATCCGCCCCGTCGAGTCCCGCGAGATCACCGTCGAGGCGCAGTCCCTCGCCGAGATCCACGAGAAGCTCGAGGCGCAGATGCCGGCGGGCTGGCAGCTGAGCGACGCACCGGTGCGCATGACCAAGGGCACGATCACGGTCACCGCCGTCGGCACGATCGTGCGACGCGATGGCGGGCGCGAGATCGAGGCCGACGACATGCCCGCCCTGCAGGCGCAGGTGCCCGAGGGGTGGCAGCTCGTGCATGTGCGCACGCCGTAACACGCGATCCGCGACCACCGCGCGACGAAGCCAGCGCGCCCAGGGTTGGGCGCTGGTCCTGGCGCTCCTCCCAGGGGCCGTCGTCGTCATCGGCCTCTGGCTCGCGGGCGACGGACCGCGCGCCGATTCGCGCAGCACGGAGGCACCCACGGCGCAGACCGTCGACGTGCTGGCCATCACCGACGGCGACACCATCGACACCACCGAGGGCAAGGTGCGCCTGATCGGCATCGACACCCCGGAGCGGGGCGAAGCGGGCTACGCGGATGCCGCAGCGGATCTCGGCGCGTTCCTCTCCGCCGGCCCGGTCACCCTCGTCGCCGTCACCGGCCACGACGACGCCGACCGATACGGTCGGCTGCTTCGCTACGTGCGGGTCGACGGCCGCGACGCGGGCACCCATATGCTGCAGACCGGATGGGCGGTGGCTCGGTATGACAGCCGCGACGGCTACGACGGGCATCCGCTCGAAGCGGAGTACATCGAGCTCGACGCCGCGCACGCGATGCCGGCGGGCTGACACCGTCAGCCGCCCGCCCTGAAGGTTTTTCACGGCGGCGCTTCAGCGATCCTGGCGCTGGACCGGTGAACATGGAGATCATGGGACTTCCCCGCCCCGTGCCCGCTGCCCTGGAGTACCCCCGATGCTGACCATCACGCAAGCGCTCAACGTGCAGGCCGACGCCGCGCGTCACAAGGCGCAGGGTCTGCTGACCCCGGCGCGATTCGTCGTCTCCGGCATGCTCGCCGGAGCGTATCTCGGGGTCGGCGTCATCCTCATGGTGAGCACCGCAGGCCCACTGATCGCGGCAGGGTCCGGCGCCGGAAAGCTCGTCGGGGGGCTCGTCTTCGCCGCCGCCCTGACGCTCGTCGTCTTCGCCGGCGGCGAGCTCGCGACCTCGAGCATGATGACCCTGACCCAGGGCGTCGCCATGCGCGTCGTCCGCCCCGGGCGGGCCGCCGCGGCTCTCGCCGTGACCTTCGTCGCCAATCTGGTCGGCGCCGCACTGTTCTCGGCGGTCGTCGCGGGCGCGGGACTGCTGCACTCGAATCCGGGCGCCGAGGCGATGCTCACCGACATGCTCACCGCGAAGTCGGCGGAGCTGCCGCATGAGCTGTTCCTCCGCGGCATCCTCTGCAACGTGTTGGTGTGCCTGGCGATCTGGATGTGCGCACGCCTCACCTCAGACGGCCCCAAGATCGCCGTGATCGCCTTCGCGATCCTCGCCTTCGTCGCCTCGGGCTACGAGCACGTCGTGGCGAACATGACCACGTACGCGCTGGGCCTCATGACCGGCGTCGACGCGGCGACCTGGGCCGACTTCGGCGGCAACATGCTCTGGGTGGGCACCGGCAATCTCGTGGGCGGTGCCGTGGTGGTCGGACTCGGGTACTGGTTCGTCGCGGGCTCCCCGCGCGGCTCCCAGGGCGCCTCCGTCGAGGACGAGGGCGTGGCCGTCATCGTCGAAGGAGAGCCCCGCTCCCCCCAGTAGACTGGGGCAACCCGGCGGGAGTGGTGAAATCGGCAGACACGCAGGATTTAGGTTCCTGTGCCTTCGGGCGTGTGGGTTCAAGTCCCACCTTCCGCACGGATGGATGCCGCGGCATCCACCACTGACACCGCCGACATCCGACCGACGGGACCCCTGTGCTCGAAACCGCACTGCACGCACCGACCGCGCTGATCCCGTGGCTGGACCCCGCCGCGATCATCACGAACTCGCAGCCCTGGGCGCTGCTGGTGGTGTGCTTCATCGTCTTTGCCGAGACGGGCCTTCTGGTCGGCTTCCTGCTGCCAGGCGACACGCTGCTGATCATGGCGGGCCTGCTGTCTCATTCGACGGCGGTCGCGCCCGATGGCGTCTTCGGCATCAGCGCGTGGTGGGTGGCGCTGCTCATCGGACTCTCTGCCTTCGTCGGTGGTGAGGCCGGGTACCTCATCGGCCACAAGGGCGGCCCGGCGGTGTTCGAGCGCAAGGAATCGGGCGTCTTCAGCCGCCGCAACGTAGAACGCACCAACGCCTTCTTCGAGCGGTACGGCGGCCTCACGATCATCCTGGCGCGGTTCGTTCCCATCGTGCGCACGTTCGCGCCGGTTGCGGCGGGCGTCGGACACATGCCGTGGCGCCGCTACTCGCTCTACAACTTCATCGGCGCCGTGCTGTGGGGCTTCGGCCTGACGATGATCGGCTACGGAATCGGGTTCATCCCCTTCGTCGGCGACTTCGTGTCGGAGTACATCGACGTGATCCTGCTCGCCGCTGTCGCAGGGACGCTCGTCTTCGTCGTCTGGCACTACTTCGCCGAGCGCCGCAAGGTCGCGCAGGAGAAGGCCGCCGGCGACGACGGCGTGACGGATGCCGCAGAGGCTCAGGAACTGGTCCTGGACCAGGACGCGTTCGACGATGACATCGACGAGAACCCCGAGGGTCCCGCCGCAGCGCGCGGCTAGCTGGCCTTCTTCTTCGCGGGCGCCTTCTTCGCCGGGGTCTTCTTAGCCGGTGAGCTCTGGGCGGCCGCCGTCTTGACCGGTGCCTTCCCGGCGGGTGCCTTTTTTGCGGGTGCCTTCTTCCCGGTTGGCGCGGCGGCGGACTTCTTGGGTGCCGCGTCGTCGGAGTCGGCGCTCCCCGAGCCGCCCCGAGCCGCCCGTGAGCGCTCCACGCTCGCCCGGAGGGCCGCCATCAGGTCGATGACCTCGCCACCTGTGTCGGACTCCTCCACCTCGCCGAACGTCTCCGATGTGTCGAGAGCGTCGCCCTTCTCGAGCTTCGCCTCGATGAGGGTGCGCAGCTCCTGCTGATACTCGTCGGTGAAGTCCTCCGGGTCGAAGTCACTGGCGAAGCTCTCGACCAGGCTGGCCGACAACTCCAGCTCCTTCGCCGAGATGCGCACCGACTCATCCAACGCGGGGAAGGTGGCCTCGCGCACTTCGTCGGCCCACAGCAGCGTCTGCAGCACGAGCACGTCGCCCCGCACCCGCAGGGCAGCCAGCCGGGTCTTCTGCCGCAGCGCGAAGCGCACGATGGCGGTGCGGTCGGTCTGCTCGAGGGTCTTCCGCAGCAGCACATAGGCCTTGGGCGAGGCGGAGTCGGGTTCGAGGTAGTACGCCTTGTCGAGGGTGAGCAGGTCTATCTGGTCGCTCGGGACGAATTCCACCACGTCGATCTCGCGGCTGCGCTCGGACGGCAGCGATGCGATGTCATCGGCGGTGAGCACGACCGTCTGCTCTCCGTCGTCGTACGCCTTGTCGATGTCGGCATACGCCACGACCTCGCCGCAGACCTCGCACTTGCGCTGGTAGCGGATGCGCCCGCCGTCGGCGTTGTGCACCTGATGCAGCGGCACGTCGTGGTCCTCGGTGGCGGTGTAGACCTTCACCGGCACGTTCACGAGCCCGAAAGTCAGTGCGCCTTTCCAGATAGCCCTCATGCTCACAGTGAACACCCGTCGCATCCGTCACGCCTAGAGGTTGCGCACTAACCTGCTGACATGGCAGGTGAGGGGCAGCTGATCCGCATCGACGGTCGCCGGCTGCGGGTGACGAACCTCGACAAGGTGCTCTACCCGGCCACGGGCACCACCAAGGGTGAGGTCATCGACTACTTCACGCGCATCGCGCCGCTGATGATCCCGCACGTGATGGGCCGCCCCGTCACCCGCAAGCGCTGGCCCGAAGGCGTCGATGCGCCCTCGTTCTTCGCGAAGGACCTCGAGCGCGGCGCCCCGGACTGGGTCAGGCGGATGCCGATCGACCATTCCACGGGCGCCAAGGACTACCCGCTGGTCGGCGATCGCCCGACGCTGGTCTACCTCGCGCAGGTGGCGAGCCTCGAGCTGCACGTGCCGCAGTGGCGGTTCGGTCCCGACGGCGGACGCGCGAACCCGGATCGGATCGTGCTGGATCTCGACCCCGGCCCGGGTGCGGGCCTGGTCGAGTGCGCCGAAGTGGCGCGCCTGCTGCGGGAGATTCTCGCCGGCATGGGGCTGGAGCCGTATCCGGTCACCAGCGGCAGCAAGGGCATCCACCTCTACGCGGCATTGCCCGGCGAACAGTCGAGCGAGCAGATCACAGCGGTGGCACGCGAGCTGGCACGGGCTGTCGAAGCGGACCAGCCCGACCTCGTGGTCAGTCAGATGGCGAAGGCTCAGCGCCCCGGCAAGGTCTTCATCGACTGGAGCCAGAACAACGGCTCGAAGACCACGATCGCCCCGTATTCGCTGCGAGGGCGGGAGCAGCCGATGGTGGCGGCGCCTCGCGCGTGGGAGGAGCTCGATGACCCCGACCTGCGGCACCTCCTCTTCAGCGAGGTGCTGGAGCGGGCCGAGACCATGGGCGATCCGCTGGCCCCGCTGGGATTCCACGCCGACGGGCGCGCGTCGTCCGACGGCCCTCTGGCCGCCTACATCGCCAAGCGCACCGCGGGCCTGACCCCCGAACCCGTGCCCGACAACGCCCTGGGCGGGCGCGCGGCATCCGAACTCCCCCGGTTCGTCATCCAGGAGCACCACGCCTCGCGCCTGCACTGGGACCTGCGCCTGGAGCGCGACGGCGTGCTGGTCAGCTGGGCCGTGCCCAAGGGCGTGCCCGAGACGCCCTCGCGTAACCACCTCGCCGTGATGACAGAGGACCATCCCCTCGAGTACGCGACCTTCGAGGGCGAGATACCGCGCGGGGAATACGGCGCGGGAACGATGACCATCTGGGATGCCGGCGTCTATGACCTGGAGAAGTGGCGCGAGGACGAGGTGATCTTCACGGCGCACGGACGCCCCGGCGGGCCGCTTGGCGACGTGCGTCTCGCGCTCATCCGTACCGACGGCGCCGGGGAGAAGTCGACGTGGCTGCTGCACCGGATGAAGGTTGATGCCGCTCGGGCGCGTGATTCCGCCGACGTTCCCCCGTTTGCGCATGTGAGTTCCGGTTCACACAGCCCCCTCGGTGGGGCCGCCGGGCTCGGCGCCGACACGGACAGCGGCTCCAGCCCGACCACCGGCGCCGCCCCCGGTGCAGACAGCGACGCGGACACAGACACAGACACAGACAGCGACGCGGACGCGGACACAGACACAGACAGCGACGCGGACGTCGACACAGACACGGACACCGGCGCAGTGGGCGATACCGACCCCAGCGCAGGCGCAGGCGCAGTCGGCCGCGGGGACGCCGCCCCCACCCCCCGTGTGAGCGGGAACTCACATGCGAAAACGGGAAGCACTCGGCAGCAACCGGAAAGCCACCCCCCGGAGGCACGCCCCCAACCTCCCACGCCCCCGGCCCCGGCCGCAGACCCCCGTGTGAGCAGGAACTCACATGCGAAAACCGGGAACACCAACCGGCAACCGGAGAGCGACCCTTCGGATGTGCGGCCCATGCTCGCCACGTCCGCGACGCCGGCCCGAGCGCACGACGCCGTCCGCAGCTGGGGCGACCGCGCGTGGACGGAGCTGAAATGGGACGGCATCCGCGCGCTCGGCATCTGGGACGGCGACTCGCTGCAGCTGCGCGGCCGCAACGGCACCGACATCACTGCCCGCTACCCCGAGCTCACCGCTCAGGCCCCGGCCGTCTTCGGCGACACCCCCCTCACCGTTGACGGCGAAATCGTGGCCCTCGACGACACCGGCCGGCCGAGCTTCAGTTTGCTGCAGAACCGCATGCACCTCACCGGTGCCCGCGACATCGCGCGCGAAGCGCAGCGCACGCCGACCGCCTGGTACCTGTTCGACGTGCTCGCGCACGAGGGCGTCGACATCGCGCACCTGCCGCTCGCCGAGCGCCGCCGGCTGCTGGAGCAGCTGCACACCGCGCCGCCGCGCATCGACATCCCCCCGGTGTTCGACGACCTCGACACCGCGCTCACCACGGCGCGCCGGCATCGCCTCGAGGGAGTCGTCCTGAAGGACCCGCGGTCGACATACCGCCGCGGACAGCGCACCGAGCAGTGGCTCAAGGTGAAGCTCACCAGCACGCAGGAAGTCGTCATCGGCGCCATCCGCCCCGGCAAGGGGGGCCGCAGTGGATCGATCGGGTCGCTCCTGCTCGGCATCCCCGACGAAGAGGGTCTGCGCTACGTGGGCCGCGTCGGGTCGGGGTTCAGCGACCGCACCCTCGCCCGTCTCGGCGAGACGCTCACGCCGCTGCGCACCGACGAGAATCCGTTCGTCGGCATCCCTCGCGCCGATGCCTCCGACGCACTCTGGGTGCGGCCCGAGATCGTCGGCGAGGTCGAGTTCGCCGAGTTCACCCCGGGCGGCACGCTGCGCCACGCCCGGTGGCGTGGTCTGCGCCCCGACAAGTCACCGGCAGAGGTCACCCGCGAGCAGTGACCGCGCGGCTCACGTGTGCGCGTCGTGCTCGATGTGGCCGGCGGGCTCGAGCTGGAACGTCGAGTGCGCGACGTCGAAGTGTTCCGCGAGGCATCCCTGCAGCTCGGTGAGGATGCCGGCGGCGCGGCCGTCCGCCAGGCACGCTTCGTCGACGACGACGTGGGCCGTGAACACCGGCGCGCCGCGCGTCAGCTGCCACACGTGCACGTCGTGCACGTCGACGACCCCGGGGGTGTCGAGGATGTGGCTGCGGATGCGGGCGACCTGCATGCCCTCCGGCGCGCTCTCCCCCAGCACCGATGCCACCTCGCGCAGCAGCGAGATCGCACGCGGCACGATCATGGCCGCGATGAGCAGCGACACCACGGCATCCGCCGGGGTCCATCCCGTCAGCAGGATGATCACCGCCGCCACGATGACCGCGGCCGATCCCAGCAGGTCGCCGAGCACCTCGAGGTACGCCCCGCGCACGTTGATGCTGCGCTTCTGCGCCGCCCCCAGCAGCCACAGCGCCACGGCATTGGCGACGAGCCCCACGGTCGCGACGATCAGCATGAGCGCGCCGCCGATCTCCGCCTCCCCCGGACGCACCAGTCGTCCCACGGCCTCCACGACGATCCATCCCGCGAGGACCAGCAGGATCACGGCGTTGGTGAGCGCGCCGAACACCTCTGCACGCTGATACCCGAACGTCGCCCGGTCGTCGGCCGGGCGTGCTGCGACCGTGCTCGCGATGAGCGCGATGACGAGAGCGGCGGCGTCGGTGAACATGTGACCGGCGTCGGCGAGCAGCGCCAGCGACCCCGACAGCAAAGCACCCGCGACCTGCACGACGAGCACGACCGTGGTGATCGTCAGCGAGATCGCCAGCAGCCGTCGGTTTCCGGCACCGCGGATGCCGGGGGCATGGTCGTGCATGCTTCCACGGTACGTCGCCGACCCCGGCGCCGGCCCTCCGAACGCTAGTCGGGAATGATCGTGATTCTCAGGCTCAGAGGTCTGCCAGGAGCGGCGCGAGGGCGGCGAAGGCGCGGGCGCGATGGGATGCCGCGTTCTTCTCCCCCGCCTCCCACTCGCCGACGGTGCGCTCGGCGCCCGCCGGCTGTCCGTCGGGGATGAAGACGGGGTCGTAGCCGAAGCCGCCCTCCCCTGCCGGCGCGGTCGCGAGGCGCCCCGGCCAGGCACCCTCCACGACGTGCTCGGCACCGCCGGGCACGACGAGCGCGATCGTGGAGACGAACCGAGCGGTGCGACGCGGATCGGCGATGTCGCTCAGCTGGTCCAGCAGCAGCTCGAGGTTCGCCGTGGCATCCTTCGCATGCCCCGCCCAGTAGGCGGAGAAGACGCCGGGCGAGCCGCCCATCACGTCGACGCACAACCCGGAGTCGTCGGCGAGGGCGGGGAGGCCGGTGTGCGCTGCGGCGGCGCGCGCCTTGATGAGCGCGTTCTCGGCGAACGTCACCCCGTCTTCGACCGGCTCGGGGCCGTCGTAGCCGACCACCTCGAGGTCGGGCCGGGTGGCGAGCACGATCGACTGGAACTCCTCGACCTTGTGCGGGTTGTGCGTCGCGAGCACGACGCGTTTCGTCTCGCTGCGCTCGCTCAACGGCCGGCCTCCTCCGCGAGCACCGCCGCCTGGATGTCGCGCAGCTGCGCGCACCCGGCGACGCCGAGGTCCAGCAGGGCGTCGAGCTCACGCTTGTCGAAGGGGGCGCCCTCTGCGGTGCCCTGCACCTCGACGAACAGGCCGCGGCCGGTGACCACGATGTTCATGTCGGTCTCGGCGCGCACATCCTCGACGTAGGCGAGATCGAGCATGGGCTCGCCGTCGATGATGCCCACAGACACCGCCGCGACCGAGTCGACCAGCACCTGCGAGCGCTGCGCGATGAACTTCTTCTCCCGGCCCCACGCGATGGCATCCGCCAGCGCGACGTACGCGCCGGTGATCGCGGCGGTGCGGGTGCCGCCGTCGGCCTGCAGCACGTCGCAGTCGATGACGATCGTGTTCTCGCCCAGCGCCTTGGTGTCGACCACCGAGCGCAGCGCGCGGCCGATGAGCCGCGAGATCTCGTGCGTGCGGCCGCCGACGCGCCCCTTGATGGACTCGCGGTCGTTGCGGGAGTTGGTCGCCCGCGGCAGCATCGCGTACTCGGCGGTGACCCAGCCCTTGCCCTTGCCGGTCAGCCAGCGCGGCACGCCGTTGGTGAACGACGCGGTGCACAGCACCTTGGTGCCGCCGAAGGAAATCAGCGCCGATCCTTCGGCGTGGGCGCTCCAGCCGCGTTCGATGGTGACGGGTCGCAGCTGGTCGACGGTGCGTCCGTCGGCACGGGTGATGTCGGTCATGTCTCTCCGGGTGTTCAGCGGGGCAGGTCGATCGCGCCGGTCTGCACGAGGCGCACGGTGCTGATCTCGCGCCCCATCAGTCGGTGGGCGAGGTGGAGGAAGTCATCGGCCGAGGTGCCGGTGGCCTGATAGTCGTGGCGGGCGGCCGCGCCGGGACCGGCGAGCAGGTCCCGCGAGACGAGCTGACGGTACACGTCCTTGGCGGTCTCGGTGTCGCTGGACACCAGCGACACGTCGGGACCCATCACGTAGCTGATCGCACCCTCGAGGAACGGGTAGTGCGTGCAGCCGAGCACGAGCGTGTCGACGTCGGCATGGCGAAGCGGGGCCAGGTACTCCTCCGCCACGGTGAGCACCTCGGGCGAGTCGGTGACCCCGGCCTCGACGAACTCCACGAAGCGCGGGCACGCCTGTGCCGAGACGGTGAGCTTCTCGTTGACCTCGAGCATGTCCTGGTAGGCGCGGGATCCGATGGTCCCCTCGGTGCCGATCACGCCGACGCGTCCGTTGCGGGTCGTCGACATCGCGGTGCGCACCGCCGGGCCGATCACTTCGACCACCGGCACGTCATAGCGTTCCCGGGCGTCGCGCAGCATCGCGGATGAGGCGGTGTTGCACGCGATCACCAGCATCTTCACCCCCTCGTCGACCAGGGTGTCCAGCACCTCGAGCGAGTAGCGGCGTACGTCGGCGATGGGCTTCGGACCATACGGCGAGTGTGCGGTGTCGCCCAGGTACAGGATCGACTCGCGGGGAAGCAGCGCCGATACGGCGCGGGCCACCGTGAGCCCGCCGACGCCGGAGTCGAAGATTCCGATGGGGGCGTCGTTCACCTTCCCAGCCTACGCGAGCGCCATCGATAGGCTGGCCCGCATGACCGCAGCGCCCGAACGCCCCGCCCGCGGGGCGAGCACCGCCCTGTTCACCGACCGGTACGAGCTGACCATGCTCGACGCGGCGCTGCACGACGGCTCCGCGCAGCGCCGCTGCGTGTTCGAGCTGTTCGGCAGACGACTGCCGGGAGCCCGCCGCTTCGGCGTCGTCGCAGGAACGGGCCGGCTGCTGCAGCACCTGGAGAACTTCCACTTCGGCGACGACGAGCTGCGGTACCTGCGCGACAACCGGGTGGTGGATGCCGAGACCATCGCGTTCCTCGAGGGCTACCGGTTCACCGGCACCATCACCGGGTACCGCGAAGGCGAGCTGTACTTCCCCGGCTCCCCCGTGCTGACGGTCGAGGGCACCTTCGCCGAGGCCGTGGTGCTGGAGACCCTCGCCCTGAGCGTGCTCAACCACGACTCCGCCGTCGCGAACGCCGCCGCCCGCATGAGCATCGCCGCCGGCGACCGGCCCCTCGCCGAGATGGGCTCCCGCCGCGCCGACGAGCACTCCGCCGTCGCCGCCGCCCGCGCGGCGTACATCGTCGGGTTCGATGCCACCAGCAACCTCGAGGCCGGGCGCACGTGGGGCATCCCCACGATGGGGACGGCCGCGCACGCGTGGACGCTGCTGCACGACACCGAAGAAGAGGCGTTCCGCGCCCAGATCGCCGCGCTCGGCGTGGACACGACCCTGCTCGTGGACACGTACGACCTCCGCCAGGGCGTCGAGACGGCCATCCGGGTCGCCGGCACCGGGCTCGGCGGCGTGCGCATCGACTCCGGCGACCTGCCGACGGTCGCCGCCGAGGTGCGTCGCCAACTCGACGAACTCGGGGCGACGGGAACCAAGATCACGGTGACCAGCGACCTGGACGAGTTCGCGATCGCCGCTCTCGCGGCATCCCCGGTCGATGCCTACGGAGTGGGCACCTCGGTCGTCACCGGGTCGGGCGCTCCGACGGCGGGGATGGTCTACAAGCTCGTCGCCCGTCAGGACGGCGCGGGATCCTGGGTCTCGGTGCAGAAGACGTCCACCGACAAGACCTCGAAGGGCGGACGCAAGGCGGCTTTCCGCACACTGGACCAGGGCGTCGCCACGAGCGAGCTGATCGCCGTGGCCGACGGGTTCGAGTCCGTGCCGACCGCCGCCGACCACCCCGAGGCGCGGGCGCTGCACGTGACCCTCGTCGACGAGGGTGTCACCGATGCCGCCCACCTCGGCAGCGAGGGCGTCGCGGCCGCGCGCGCGCACCACCTGCGGGTGCGCGAGGAGCTGCCGGTGCGCGCACTGGCCCTCAGCCGCTCCGAGCCCGCACTGCCCACCCGCTTCGTCGACGTGGGCTGAGCGGCCCGCGCCGGCGGGTCAGGTGTTCAGCGACTCGTAGATCTCTTTGCACGCGGGGCAGACGGGGAACTTCTCCGGGTCGCGACCGGGCGTCCACTTCTTGCCGCACAGCGCCCGCACCGGCTTGCCGGTGATGGCGGATTCGAGGATCTTGTCCTTTTTGACGTAGTGCGAAAACCGCTCATGGTCACCCGGCTCGATGTTCTCCTCGCGGATGAGCTCCTCGAGCTCACGGTCGAGGGTCGCGAGACCCCCCTGGTCGGGGCTGTCGATCGGCGTGCTCATGGTGAGTCATTCTAGTCGCGGCACCCACGGCGATGGCCCGTCATGTCGCTTCGGCGAACTCCATGATCCGACCGCTGGCCCGTCCGAACACCCGGCCGCCGATGAGCACCCCGCCAACGAGCACCACGATGCCCGCGACGACCCCGGCCCACAATGCCAGCCAGGTGTCCCCCGGATCGGAGGTCAGCGCGAGCCAGCCCCACCACAGCGCCGGCACGGCGGCCGCCAGCGCGCCGAGCAGCACCAGGGCCTGCGCCGCCGTGCCGCCGGTGCGCTGCGGCTGCTGGAACGGGCTGTCACCGGGGCGCGTCACCGGGTACGGCGACAGTGCGGAGGCGATGCTCGACAGCCCCAGGCCCGACAAGAACAGCGCGGCACACACGCCGATGAGTGCGGGCATCGTGTTCCAGTCGCCGTGCACCCAGATCGCCAGAGGCACCGTCACCGCCAGCAGTGGCACACCGAACAGCAGCACGGGGACCAGGCGGCCGACCCGGTCCGCGACGCCGTCGACAGCGCCCGCGATGTGCATCCAGATCGCCGTGGAGTCGTAGGCGAGGTCGTTGTGCGGCAGCCACCCGAGGAAGAGGGCCATGAGCGGCACCGGGACCAGGGCGATGACGGATGCCGGCACGCCGACGACCATCAGCGGCACGATCGTGAGCGCTGCGGCCACCGGTATGACCGCGATGTTCACCAGATACCGCCGGTCGCGCATCCAGTACACGAGGCTGCGGGCGGCGATCGCGCCGGCCGGCGTGCCGGGGGTGAGTGTGAACCAGCCGAGACCCCCGCGCTCGCGCACTGCAACGGGGCGGGGGGTGGTGGTCAGCGTGTGGCGCACCAGCAGCACCCAGACGCCCGCGAGTACGAGGAGCGTCACGACGGTCACCGCCAGCGACGCCCAGACCCCGCCGGGGTCGACGGCGGCGACGCCCGCGGTGGCGAGGGCAGCGCCGAGGGGCGTCAGCGCGAGGACGTCGGCGACATCGGCGAGCTGGGCCGGAACGCGTCCGCGCCACTCGAGCGAGGCCAGGTAGACGCCCACCGGGACGACGACGACCAGCAGGACCAACAGGAAGAGGCCCGCCAGCTCGCGGCTCCGTCGCTCGTTGAGCGCGATGGCCGCCACGGCGAAGCCGACGCGTGCCAGCAGGACGCAGGTCGCGAGGCCGAGGCCGACCGACAGCAGCGCCACCGCCCACGGGGCGCCGTGCGCCGTCCAGACGACGACCAGGCAGGCCGCCATGGGAATCAGTGCGAGCACGGGCAGGCTCAGGAATCCGGCGACCGACAGCATGCCGGCAAGCCGCGCGGGGGTGACTGGGAGCATGGCGAACCGACGCGGGTCGAGGGGGTCCTCGATACCGGTGACCAGCGGCGCGACGGCGAAGGCCAGCGTCACGGCCGACCCACCGAGCACGGTGATCGTCAGCACGACCCTGTCGGGGGCGTCGGCGAGGCTCAGCAGGGCCCAGCACGCCACCGCCACGGCGCCGACGACGACGGCCAGGCCCGCGACGGTGCGCGCGACGTCCGCGGGCTTACCGCGCAGCGCCGCCGTCAGCAGCGCCAGCCTCAGCCGGAGAACGTGTGCAGCCACTCGAGGCCCTCCACGTCGCCCAGGCCGCCGGCGAGTTCGACGAAGCGCTGCTCGAGGGTGAGCTCGCCCCGGACCTCGGCGACCGTGCCCTCGGCCAGCACCTGCCCGGAGACGATGACGGCCACCCGCGAGCAGACGCGCTCGACGAGCTCCATCCCGTGGCTCGACAGGATCACCGTGCCGCCGTGTTCGACGTATGCCGCCAGGATGTCGAGGATGACCGCACTCGACACCGGATCCACCGCCTCGAACGGCTCATCGAGCACCAGCACGCGCGGCGAGTGGATCATGGCCCCCGCGAGCATGATCTTCTTCGTCATGCCGCCGGAGTAATCCGACACCGGACGTGAAAGCGCGTCGGTGAGGTCGAACGCCCGCGCAAGGTCGGCGGCGCGGCTGTCCGCGACGGGCGCGGGGAGCCCCCGCAGCAGCCCGTAGTAGTGCAGCAGCTGCCGGCCGGTGAGACGGTCGAACGTGCGCAGCCGGTCGGGCAGCACGCCCATCAGCCGCTTGGCGGCGACGGGGTCTGCGCCCGCATCGATGTCATTGATGCGGATGCTGCCCCGGTCGGGGCGCAGCAGGCCGGCGATCATGGACAGCGTCGTGGTCTTGCCGGCACCGTTGGGGCCGACGAGTCCGTAGAACGATCCGGCGGGGACGGTCAGGTCGATCCCGTCGACGGCCGCGGTGCCGCCGAAGATCTTCGTCACCCCGCGCAGCTGCAGCGCGGGCCGCGCAGCCTCCTCGTCCGTGAGCACCTGCTCGTCGAGCGTCGAAACGACGACCGCCACCGCGTCGTGCGACTCGGAGTCAGCGGCCGTGCCTCGTGCACCGGATGCCGAGGGCTGCGGAGCGGGTGAGGGAGCGGGCTCAGGGAGCGGTTCCGGCTCAGGATCCGGGAGTGGCTCTGGTTCAGGGAGTCGCTGCGGCAGCGGTTCGGGGTCCCGAAGCGGCTCCGTGGTCGGCTCGGGCTCCGGCAGCGGCTCGGGCAGCGGTGCGGGCTCAGGCAGCGGTGCGGGCTCAGGCAGCGGTGCGGGGACGGGCGCCGGCAGCGTCGCGCCTGCGGGCACGAGCTCGGGCGACTCCGCAAGGCGCGCTGCGACAGCGGCGGCCGGGTCGGATGGTTTCGGCGGCAGCGTGGGCTGGGCGGCGGCCCGGGCGGCGGGCAGCGGCGGGAGCGGGGGTCGCGCGCCGGCTTGAGCGGCGGGCAGCGGCGGACGCGGGGGTGTCGCGGCGGCCTGCGCGGCGGGCAGCGGAGGGAGCGGGGGCAGCGCGACCGGCGGCGCCGCTGGCACGGCGTCCACGGGGCGGGGACCCTTGCCCGGGCGCGGTTTCCGGGGCTTCGCCTCCGGCTTGGGCCGCGCGCGCTGCACACCGGACTGCTCCGGCACATCGTCCGGAGCAGAGTCGTGGGGGAAGGGCAGCGACGCTGTCACCCGTCAACGGTATCAAGCACATCCGCGAGGACGAGTGCCTACCGCGTGCAGCGTCATATTGTGGACCTTTTGTCACGAAACGACAACGGACCGGCCGCTTTCTGTGCCTTCACAGGTGCCCTCGCTACGATAGGCAGGCACAAAGGGGTGTCCTTTCGGTGAACCGACCGTGAACACAGACTTCAGGAGCAAAACCCCGTGACTCTTCAGACCGTCATCCTCGCAGCAGGGATGGGCTCACGCCTCGGCCGCAGCCTGCCCAAGCCGCTCACCGAGCTCAGCGACGGCCGCAGCATCATGCAGCAGCAGCACGACAACATCCGTGCCGCCTTCGGCAAGACCGCGCGCATCACCACGGTCGTCGGCTACCGCGCCGAGACGATCGTGGAGGCCTTCCCCGACGCCGACTACGTCTACAACGACCGGTACGACCAGACCAACACCTCGAAGTCCCTGCTGCGCGCCCTCGCCGCCACCGGCAAGAGCGGGGTGCTGTGGATGAACGGCGACGTCGTCTTCGACCCGCGGGTGCTGGGCCGCGCGATCGCCCTCATCGAGGCCGAGCGCTCGTTCGTGACCGTCAACACCGCGAAGGTCAGCGACGAAGAGGTCAAGTACACCGTCGACGCCGCCGGGTACATCGCCGAGCTGTCCAAGACCGTCTCGGGCGGCATCGGCGAGGCCGTGGGCATCAACTACATCTCTGCAGCGGACAAGCGGGCGTTCATGCGCCAGCTGTCCCGTGTGGATGACCAGGACTACTTCGAGCGCGGCCTCGAGCTTGCGATCGTCGAGGACGGCGTGCGCCTGCAGCCGCTGGACATCTCCGACCTCTACGCCGTCGAAGTTGACTTCGCCGAAGACCTCGAGCGGGCGAACCTCTACGTCTGAGCCGCGCCCCAGGGCACGCCCAGCGTGGCCTGAATAGGATCGGCGCCATGGCCGACAAGGTGCACCGCATCCACACGCTCCCCGACGACGCTCCGTGGACCGGCGGCCTGCCGCCGGCGGGCTCCGCCGAGCACCCGCTCGTCGTGCGAATGCTCGACCGGGCCATGGCGATCCAGCGACCGGCGGTGGTGGCGCACCTGCGCAGCATCCGGCTGCGCCATCCGGATGCCACCACGAGCGAGATCGCGCGCATGCTCGAACGCCGCTACCTCGCTGCAGTGACGGGCAGCGGCGCGGCCGTCGGCGCCACGGCCGTCGTCCCCGGCATCGGCACCGCTGTCACCCTCACGCTCAGCGGGGTGGAGACGGCGGGCTTCCTCGAGGCGACGGCGCTGTTCGCACAGTCGATGGCGGAGCTGCACGGCATCCCCGTCGACAACCCCGATCGGGCACGCGCCCTCGTGCTGACCCTCATGATGGGCAAGGAGGGCGTGGACCTCGTCTCCCAGCTCGCCGGTCAGGTCGCGGGCAAGGGCGTGCCGCGTGACAAGTACTGGGGTGAGCTCGTCACCAAGACACTCCCCCGCGCTGCCGTCGGGCCGCTGGTCGACCGGCTGAAGAGCTCGTTCGTCCGCCAGTTCGCGGCCAAGGGTGGCGCCTCGATACTCGGCAAGGCGCTGCCCTTCGGCGTCGGCGCCGCCGTGGGCGGGGCCGGCAACAACATCCTCGGCCGGCGGGTGCTCGTGAACGCCCGCCGCGGGTTCGGGCCGCCGCCACTGGAGTACCCGCACGAGCTCGAGCCGAAAGAGGGGGCCGACCGGATCGAGCGCACCGCGGCGCGCGGGGTCCGTCGCGCCGGCACCGCCATCGCCTCCGCCGGCATGGGCGCCGCGCATGGCGTGCAGCGCGCGGCGAAGCGCGTGGGCGGCGCCGTGAGGCCGCGACGGCACAAGAGCATCGAGCCCACCGGCGCGGAGACCGACGGCGAACGCGACGCGGAGTGACGCCGACCGCCGGCTGAGGGCCGGCGCGGTCGGCCGCGCGGCGTCGTCACAGGAGCCGACGGCTAGGCTCGTTCGGTGGCATCCCTCCTCATCGCACTGCTCCTGGCCAACGCCGTCTTCAACGTCGTGGTCTGGCCCGCGTTCTTCCGGCGGGTGGCGAAGGATCCGCGTGCGAAGGACGCCGCGGGCAAGCGCACCAGGTTCTTCACCGTGCATGCCGTGCTGATCGGCCTCGCCCTCGCGCTGGCCGTCGTGTCGGCGGTCGTCGCGGTCGTCGCCGCGATCCAGGGCGTCTGAGCCACAACCCGCACCCTCCCCTCGCCCGGGCCATGCCTCGACAGTGCGCGGCGTCGGCAATACGCTCACGGGCATGGACAGTACGCTGGCGTGTCTGGTTCGTTGGATGCCACGGCAACGCTGGTATGCGGCGAAGGGGCGCAGGCCCCATCTGCGTTACGTCGCGTCGTGGGATGTACCGACGTCGGAGTCGGGAGTGCGCGTGCGCACGGTGCTGGTGACCGACGACGGAACGCTGCCCGCAGTGACCTACCAGGTGCCGCTGGTCGCCCGGGCGACGGCGTCGGTGCCGTCGGCGCTCGGTCCGCACGTCATCGGTCACCCTGACCCCGGCACCACACTCATCGACGGACCGCACGATCCCGCCTATGCCACGGCGCTGCTGGCACTCGTGACGTCGGGCGGTGTGGCACATGGCCGACACACGACCGCGACCGGGCACACCGTCTCATCCGCGCACGCCACCGCGGCCGCCGACGCGCACACGTCGAGCGTGCTCACCGGCGAACAGTCCAACACCTCCATTCGCTACGGGTTCGACGGCGACGCCTCGCCGGTCATCTGCAAGCTGTACCGGCAGGTGCACCACGGTCGGAATCCCGACATCGAGTTGAACGTAGCGCTCAGCGAGGCGCGTTCGCCTCACGTCCCGCGCGCTGTCGGCTGGGTCGAGGGCGACTGGCCCGACCCGACGCCGTCAGACCCTGCCGGCACCGGCTCCCTGGCGTTCGCACAGCAGTACTTCCCCGACGTCGAAGACGCCTGGCGGGTGGCCCTGCGTGCCGCGGCGGGGGGCGACGACTTCGGCGGAGCCGCGTTCGATCTGGGCGCCGCCACCGCGGATGTGCACCGCTCGCTCGCCCACGTGTTCCCGGTGCGGGAGGCCGCTCCCATCGATCGCGCGGCGCTGCGCGAAGCGTGGCAGCGGCGGCTCTCCACCGCCGTGGCCGAGGTCGGGCCCCTCGGCCAGGCGCGACGGGCCATCGAAGCCGTCTACGACCGCGCACTCGACGTCGACTGGCCCGCCTTGCAGCGCATCCATGGCGACTACCATCTCGGTCAGGTGATCCTCGTGCCCGGCCGAGGCTGGGTCCTCTTGGATTTCGAGGGCGAGCCGCTGCGGCCGATGCCCGAGCGGGTGCGGCCCGACCTCGCCCTGCGGGACGTCGCGGGCATGCTCCGATCCTTCGATTACGTCGCCGGTTCGGTGCGTCTCGATCACCCCGACCGAGCGAACGCCGTGCGGGAGTGGGCCGCGATCGCGCGACGCAGCTTCCTCTCGGGCTACGCCGACCGTGCCGGCACCCGCACGACGCTCGCCGGTCCGCTGCTGGACGCCCTTGAACTCGACAAGGCCGTGTACGAGGCGATCTATGAGTCCCGCTCACGCCCCGCGTGGATCGTGATCCCGCTGCGGGCGATCGAGCGCCTCATCGCCGACGCGACGCCTGACCTGCCGCCGGAGGGCGCTCAGTCGGCGTCGTCGAGCTCCGCGTCGTCCTGATCGTCGTCGACCGGATCACCGGCCGTCAGGCTCTGCCAGCGATCCCACTCCTGCATCAGCTGCTCGATGGCGGCATGGAAACGCGCGGTCGCAGCACCCGGCGACGTGTCGCCGAAGTAGTGGCGGACCCATTCCTTCAAGCGCGCCGCAGCCTCGACGTCCGACAGCACGCGCTCGGCCTCTGACAGGATCTGTCCGGCGTGCGCGGCATCCAGCCATTCGCAGGCCGACAGATAGCCGTGCGCGTCGATGCTCGCGCGCGGATCGGCGGGACGCGTCACCATGAGCGGACGGTCGGCAGCGAGCCGGTCGTAGACCATCGCGGAGATGTCGACGACCGCGACGTCGGCGGCCGACAGCTGCCAGCCGAGATCCGGTCCGTCGTCGAAGACGTGCTGCGCGGTGGGATCGGCGGCGTTCGCCGCCGCGATGGCGGCGATGATGCGCGCGTTCGCCTGGCCGTACGCGTCGTCCACGACACCCGAGCGGGGATGGGGCCGGTAGATCAGGCGGTGGTCGGGGCTCGCGAGCACGGCCTGCGTGAGCGCCTCACCGTGCGTGGCGATCGAGCCGTAGTGTGCCGACGGGCGGTCCCCCTCCCACGTGGGGGCGTACAGGATCACCGTTCGCTGGTCTGGCGTGTACGGAAGGGCACCGGAGTAGTGGTCGGCCTGCGGCCGACCGATCTCGATGGTCCGCCGCTCGAGGTCGTAATCCCACAGCACCCGCGCAAGGCGCTCGCGCGCGGCGTCGCCGGCAACCAGGGCGTAGTCGTACGCCTTGAACTGGTTGGTCGTCATGTACATCTTGTCGGACTCGCCGTGGTTGATGAACACGTGCCAGCGGCGTCCGTACCGGAACATCTGGAAGTTGCGCGTGTTCTGGTTGACGTAGAGCACCACTCGGATGTCCTGCGCGGCGATGAAGCGCTCGAGGTCGCGCACGGTGGGCACGAACGCCAGCGGCAGGGCGCCGTCGGCTGCGAGTTCCCGCGCGCCCGTCGCGGAGCGGCTGAGCACCACGACCGGCCAGCGCTGCGCCAGCTGCGCGAGCGGCTTGTACCACTGCCGCATCTGATACATGTTCACGGCGCCGTCGGCGAAGTAGACCGCGACCTTGAAGTGCATCGGCGGCACCGGCCCGCGTGTGGCGAGTTCGCGGCGCACCTCACGCACCGCCGCGCGGTTGTCGAGCGCCTTTCGCAGCAGCCTGGCAGCCTTACGTCCATCGGTTACGACACCCACCCCTTCAGCCTACCCAGGGCGCGCATGACATGATCGACGGATGCACGACGCCGCCTCCCGCACGACCAAGGACGCGCCCGTCGTGGCAGCCGATGCCGGAGTCACCTTCGTCATGCCGGTGCTCAACGAGCGGGCGTACCTGGAGCGGGCGGTGCGCACCGTGCTCGAGCAGGACCTCACCGGTCGCCCCGTCGAGCTGGTGCTGGCCCTCGGGCCCTCGAGCGACGGCACGACCGAGCTCGCGCGAAGGCTGGCCGCGGCGGACCCCCGGATCGTCCTGGTCGACAACCCCGCCGCCGACATCCCGGTGGGGCTGAACCTCGCCATCCGGGCCGGCCGGTACCCCACCATCGTGCGCGTCGACGCTCACTCCGAGCTCACCGGGGATTACACCCGCCGTGCCCTCGAGACTCTCGAGCGGGTGCGCGCCGCGAACGTCGGCGGCATCATGCGCGCCGACGGCCGTACCCCCTTCCAGCGGGCGGTCGCACGCGCGTACAACTCCCCCATCGGCCTGGGCGGCGGCGCGTACCACAGCGGCGGAACCGAGGGACCGGCGGAGTCGGCCTACCTGGGGGTCATGCGGCGGGCGGTCCTCGAAGAAGTGGGCATGTTCGACGAATCCGTGAGGCGGGGCGAGGACTGGGAGCTGAACCTGCGCATCCGACGCGCGGGCTACCGCGTGTGGTTCGACCCAGAGCTCGCCGTGACCTATTGGCCGCGCGAGAGCTGGACGCGACTGGTCCGCCAGTTCTTCGCGACCGGAAAGTGGCGCGGTGAGCTGGTGCGCCGGTACGGCCGACGCAATTCGCTCCGCTACTTCGCCCCGCCCGGGCTCGTCGTGCTGGTGGTGCTGGCGCTGCTGCTCGCGGTGCTGCAGGCGACCGGTGTGGTCACCGGCTGGGCGTCTCTCGCGGCGTCGGTGCTCTACCTGCCGATCATCGCGTACGCGATACTCGTCGTCGGCGTCGCCGCCGGTCGCGGTGGCGGCAAAGGGTGGCGAGACAAGCTGTGGACGCTCGCCGTGCTCCCGACGATGCACCTGTCGTGGGGCACCGGCTTCATCGGGGGCGTGCTGCGCGGCGCCCACGACACCGTCGACACCTCCCGGCTGGGCACCCGCAACACCCCCCTCCCCTGAGCCCTCCCAGGGTCCGAGCGGTCAGCGGTCGACGAACCCCTGGTCGAGGATGCGGGCGACCACGCGTTCGGCAGCATGTCCGTCGTCGCGCGCGTTGAACCGCCGTCGCCACGCCGAATACGCCGCGGCGTACTGCGCGGGCACGCCGTCGTCGGCCAGCGCCGCGATGAGGTCGTCCGCCGAGCGCACCACCGGGCCGGGTGCGTGAGACGCGAGGTCGAAGTAGAACCCCCGCAGCTCGCCCCTGTAGTGCTCGAGATCCGGAACCAGGAAGTACATGGGCTTTCCGGTGACGCTGAAGTCGAACATGACCGAGGAGTAGTCGGTGATGAGCGCGTCGGCGGCCAGCAGCAGCCGCGCAGTGTCAGGGAACGCCGTCACGTCGATCACGCGCGGCCCTGTCGCATCCCGTCCCGGCAGCAGTGTGCGCGAGTGTCCCCGCACGAGCACGACGGCATCGGATGCGGCGGCGAGCTCGACGGGATCCACGAAGTCCACCATCTGCTCGCGGTCATCGCGCCACGTCGGTGCGTACAGCAGCACGCGTTCGTCGTCTCGGATCCCGAGCTGGCGGCGGGTCGCAGCGCCGTCGCCCGAGACGAGGACGTCGTTGCGGGGGTAACCCTCGACCCACACCGGCCGCGAGAGGAAGGCATAGGCCTTCTTCATGATGCGAGCGGCGTACGGGTTCTGTGCGAGCAGCACATCCCACCGTCGCGCCTCCCGGACGACCGCGATCATGCGGCGGGCGTCGAACCCCGGTCGATGCAGGGCGAGGCGCTTCAAAGGCGTCCCGTGCCAGGTCTGCAGCACCCGCTGGCCGCGGCGGCGCTCGAAGCGCCGGCGCAGCCAGTCGTTGACCACCAGCAGGCGGGACGCCCCTCGGGCGCGCCACCACTGCGGGGTGCCCTCGACGACCGCGACGGCGCCTTCTGGGACGGCCACCGAGAGATCCACGACACTCCAGTACCGCACCACGCCAGGCGCCACACGTGCCAGCTCCCGGTCGATCGCCAGCGGGTTGCAGCTGGCGTTGCGCCCGTAGAAGCTCTCGAAGAACACGGCGTTCTCGAGCTCGCCGCGCCCGGTGACGTACCGGCGCTCCAGGGCCGCCTGCCCGTCGCCGGAGTCGTAGGCCGGGTCCACCGGCGGTCCGACCCGCAGCACGGCGCCGTCGAGCTGGGCACGGAGGGTCCCGAGCATGCTGAGCGGCACCGAGACCTCGGCATCCATCGGCTCCCCGTCGGCGCCGACGACCGTCACGTCGTATCGGCCGGTCGGCAACGGCAGCTCTGGCCCGCCCCACCGCGACGCGCGCAGCGGGAACACCGCACGCCATGTGGCGCCGCGACCCGAAAGGCGCGCCGTGACCCGCGCGCGCGGCCCGACGAGCTCGGCGCGCTGGGGGCGCGGTCCCGTGCCGCTCAGCTCGAGTGTGGCACCGTCCTCGGCGATGAGGCGTGCTCGGATCATGCCGGTCCCTTCGATCGTGTGGCGAGGCCTGCCCGGATCGCACGGTACACCCGCGCGGTGTTGTGTCCGTCTCGGTACGCGTGCATCCGCTCGCTCAGACGGCGCGATCGGCTCACGCACTCCTCGCGGGCCGCGGGGTCTGCCAGCACGACGTCGAGCCTGGCGCAGACGCCGTCCCAGTCCGTCGCGTGGTCGGCGCCCGCGACGTCGGCATAGGTGCCGTAGAAGCCGCGCCGGGCGGCGTACGCGTCGAGATCGGGCGCGAGGAAGAGCACGGGCAGGGGAACGAGTCCCGCGTCGTAAGCGAGCGAGGAGTAGTCGGTGATGAGCACGTCGACGCCAGGCAGGGCCGGTGTGACGTCGGCGAGGACGTCACTTCCCATGAGACGCACGCGGTCGACGCCCGAGGGCGGTGCGTAGCGGCCGGCGCCGAGGTGATGCGGACGCACGAGCAGCGTCGCATCGTGCCGCTCGAGCACCTGCTGGATGCGACGCCATTGCGCGGCGTCCGGGATCGAGGGATCCACATCGCCGTCACGCCAGGTCGGGGCGTAGAGCACCCAGCGGGTGCCGGGCGACGCGGATGCCGGTGCACCCACTGCCCCGGCGATGATCGCGCGCGCCGCCTCACGACGGGAGGCGGGGGTGCCGATCGAAAGCACGTCGACGCGGGGTTCGCCGGTGACGACCACCTGGCCGTCGTAGAGTCCGAACGCCGACTCGAGACGTCCGCGCACGAGATCGGAGGCGGCAGGGAGCACCGCGATGGCCGCCGCGGTGCGGCGGTACATGATGCGCAGGAACGCCCTCACCGCCCGCGAGCGGGGAAGAAAGCCGCTGCGGAGTGTCTCGGGCGAGTCCAGTCCGATGCGTTTGAGCGGGATGCCGTGCCACAGCTGCACCACGAACGCGCCCGAGACGGCGTAGCGGTTGGCGTCGCCCAAACCGTGCGTCACGACGACGACACGGGCCCGGGCCGTCTGCCACAGTCCTCGGACCGAGCCGCGGGGCACCGAGCGGATGCCGCGCTCACGCGCCTCACGCGCCTCGGCGGCGGTGCCGGTGAGCCACGTGGCATCCACGCCGTGCCGATCGACGGCTTCTCGCCACAGCGCCCAGCCGCCGTCGGCCAGACCCGCGGCGGAACCGAACACCCAGGTGTCGCGCGCGCGGGGCACGAGAAGCGTGAAGAGGCGACCGGCCGCGTAGAGCGGGATGCGGGCCAGCTTGCCGGCGTTGCCCGCGCCGAACGAGAAGGACGCCACCCCGCGAGCCTATCGCGGGGTGGCGTCCTGGCCGGTCAGCGGACGCTCGTCAGTCGACGAGCTCGCCGAGGGTCACGTCGGCGGTGCGGGTCTCGCCGTCACGCAGGTACGTCAGGCTCACCGTGCTGCCGCCCGCCACAGCCCGCACCTGCGCGGTCAGGTCCGTCGCGTCCGTGATGGGCAGACCATCGAACCCGGTGACGATGTCGCCCGAGCGCAGCCCGGCCTCGGCGGCCGCGCCGCCGGGGGTGACCTCGTCGATGTAGGCGCCGGTCGTGGTCGCGCCCTCGATGCTCGCGGCCGGGGCGACCATCGCGCCGAGCAGGCCGTGGGTGGCTGCGCCGTCGTCGATGATCTCGCTCGTGATGCGCTCGACGATGTCGGAGGGGATCGCGAAGCCCACGCCGATCGACCCGGACTCACCGGACGAGCCGGCCGTGGCGATGGCGACGTTGATGCCGATCAGCTTGCCCTCCGAATCCACCAGAGCACCGCCGGAGTTGCCCGGGTTGATCGCGGCGTCGGTCTGCAGAACCGCGATCGAGATCGTCGACGAGGTCTGCTGGGGCTGACCCTGGCCGAAGTCGAAGTAGAACGGCCCCTGGTCCTGCTCCTCGGGCGCCTGCTCGGTGCCGTCACCGGGCGTCTCGGGGGCGGCGGACGAAGCGATCGAGATCGACCGGTTCAGCGCGCTGACGATGCCCGTGGTGACCGTGTTCGCCAGGCCCAGCGGAGCACCCACCGCGACGGCTTCGTCGCCCACGTTCAGGTCGGCGGAGTCGGCGAACTCGATCGGGGTGAGGCCCGAGGCGTCCTGGAGCTTGATGACGGCCAGGTCGTACATCGGGTCGAGGCCCACGATCTCGGCGTCGTAGACACGCCCGTCGGCGGTGGTCACCGTGAGGGCGGCGTCGGAGGTGGCGCCGTCGAGGGTCACCACGTGCGTGTTGGTGACGACGTAGCCGTCCTCGCTGAGGATGACGCCCGACCCGGTGCCGCCGGTGGAGCCGCCATCGGCGGAGATCGTCACGACGCTCGGCACCACCTTGGCGGCGATGGCCGTGGTCTGGTTGACGCTGTCGGTGTCGTTGACGGTCACCGAAGCGGGGCCGGTCGCCGTCACGGGCTGGGAGGCGCTCCAGATGTTGACGCCGGCGTACGCGCCGCCGATCCCCGCGGTGCCGCCGACGAGGGCGGCGGCGAGCATCAGTGCGGCCACCTTGCCTGCGCCGATTCCGGACTTGGTCGAGGCGGTCGGCTCGGCACCGGACACCGACGTCGATGACGGCGCGGCCGGGGCAGACGTGGCGCCGGCGGGCTGGTGCGGCGCGCCGTAGCCGGATGCCGCAGCGCCGTACGCCGGCCCCGCGCCGTAGGACGGCGCACCGGGGTACGGCGGCGCCGCCGGCGAGGGGCGCTGGCCGGGGGCGGGGTGCTGCTGGGCAGCGTGGGCGGCGGGCTGCTGGGGCACGGGGGGAACAATGGCCGGCTCGGTGCCGGCGGGGGTCTCAGTGGGGCGGATGCCCTCGGTGTCGCTCATGGAAAACTCCTTCTGACGGGCTCTTCCAGAGTGCGGCCCGTTGCTGTGTTTTTCTTATGCCCTGAGTGGGATCACCCTATGCGTGTAGCGTGGGCGAGGTGCGAGAGATTCCCGGCGCCTGGCGCCGCACGGCCCGTGGTGCGGGTCTCCTGGCAGCGGACGGGACATCCGTTCCGACCATTTTCGCCGAGATGAGCGCCCTGGCAACCCAGACCGGTGCGGTGAACCTCGGGCAGGGCTTCCCCGACGAGGACGGCCCGGCCGAAGTGCTCGAGGCCGCACGGGACGCGATCGCCCACGGCGTCAACCAGTACCCGCCCGGTCGCGGCATGCCGGATCTTCTCGAAGCCATCGCCGAGCACCAGCACCGCTTCTACGGTTTGCAACTGGATCCCCACCGGCACATCCTGGTCACCGCCGGCGCGACGGAGGCGCTCGCGGCGACGCTCCTCGCGCTCGTGGACGGTCCCGATGACGAAGTGGTCGTGTTCGAGCCGTACTACGACAGCTACGCGGCCTGCATCGCGCTGGCCGGCGCGCGGCTCGTGCCGGTGCCGCTGCGGTGGCCGGACTTTCAGCCGGACATCGAGGATCTGCGGCGGGCGGTCACCGACCGCACCCGGGTGATCCTCGTCAACGACCCCCACAATCCGACCGGCGCAGTCTTCGAGCGCGACGCCCTCGAAGAGATCGTGCGCCTGGCCGACCGGCACGACGCCGTCATCGTCACCGACGAGGTCTACGAGCACCTCGTCTTCGACGCGCAGCACGTGCCCATCGCGACGCTCCCGGGCGCCTGGGAGCGCACTCTCACCGTCTCGTCCGCGGGCAAGACCTTCGCCACGACCGGATGGAAGATCGGCTGGGTGTCCGGCCCCACCGACCTCATCCAGGCGGTGCTGGCGGTCAAGCAGTTCCTCACGTACGTCAACGGTGCGCCCTTCCAGCCCGCGATCGCCACCGGCCTACGACTGCCCGACTCGTTCTTCGCCGAACTGACCGCCACACTCCGGGACAAGCGGGACCTTCTCGGGCGGGGACTGCGGGGAGCGGGGTTCGATGTCTCCACACCGCGCGGCTCGTACTTCACCGTCGCCGACGCCGCACCCCTCGGTGCGACGGATGCCGCGCAGTTCTGCCGCGAGCTGCCGGCCCGGGCCGGGGTCGTCGCCATTCCCCTCACGGCGTTCGTCACCACCGAGCACCGCGGCGACTACGCCACGCTCCTGCGGTTCGCCGCCTGCAAGCGCACGGATGTGCTCGAAGACGCCGTCGCCCGGCTCGCGGTGCTGAACGCCTGAGCCCGGCGCGCGCCGCCGCCCTGACGATCAGCGGCGCGGCTGCACCGTGAAGCGCCGCAGCGCGAGCGCCGGATTCACCCGGCGCACCCGTGCCACGGCGTCGACGTCGAGGTGCGCGACGGCGACGTCGGTGGCCGTTCCCACCGCGGCGACCTGCACGCCCTGCGGATCGACGATGAGGGAATGCCCCACGCCCAGCGGCGGCGGATGGTCGGCAGCGGCGACGAAGAGCGTGTTCTCGATCGCCCGCGCTGTCAGCAGGGTGCGCCAGTGATGCTCCTTGAGCGCACCGCGCACCCATTCGGCGGCGACCAGGATCACGTCCGCTCCGGCATCCGCCAGCACCCGCCCGACTTCCGGGAACCGCAGGTCGTAGCAGGTCATGAGCGCGAACCTCAGGCCGCCGACGTCGAAGGTCTCCGGCTCGACCACCTCCCCCGGCTCGACCCAGTCCGACTCCCGCTGGCCGAACGCGTCGTACAGGTGCAGCTTGCGGTAGCGGGCCCGCAGCCCGCGCGCGTCCACGGCGACGGCGGTGTTGTGCACCCGCCGGCCGTCGGTGCCGCGCTCGACCAGACCCGCCACGACGTGCACGTCGTAGCGGGCCGCGATCGCGGTCAGGGCCTGCACGAACGGGCCGTCGACGTCTTGGGCGTTGCGCGCAAGGGACTCGTCGAAGGGGTCGACGAAGTAGCTCGAGTACTCGGGGAAGAGCACGACCTGCGCCCCCCGCCCCTGCGCACGGCGGACGAAGTCCTCGATCTGCGCGAGGTTCGCCTCGGTGTCTGCCGTCGGGCCGAACTGCGCGACGGCGACGCCGACTGTGTCTGCACTCACCTGCTGGCTCCTTCCCGGCGCACCCGCACCACAAGCGGAACGGCGACCCACAGGACAATGATCACGCCGCCGAGGACGGCGCCTGCGATCCATGATGCCGTGCCGCCGAGCACGACGTCGAACACGAACGTCACAACGCCCACAAGCAGCAGCGACACCGTCAGCAGCGAGGTGAGCAGTGCGATGTGTCCGTACGCGACGACCGTGCGCTTGGCGCGATGCTGAAAGAGGAAGCGATGCAGAGCGACCGGCGCCAGCGCCACGATCGCGCTCAGGGCCGACACGGCGATGAGCACGAGGTAGAACCCACGCTGCCCGCCGCTGAGGTCTGCGAAGGCCGGCTGAAACGCCAGCGCGAGGAGGAACCCGGTGATGATCTGCGACCCCGTCTGCAGCACCCGGAGTTCCTGCAGCACTTCGTTCCAGTTGCGATCGGCACGCTCGGCGGGCGATTCATCACGTCCGTCCGGGACGGGTCGCGGCGCGTCGGGTGGGCGGGGATCGGTCGGGCCGGACATGCGTTCATCCTGGCGAGGCGGCCGAACCGGGGCAACCGGACGGGTGCAGGGCACGCGATGGCATCGACCACTCCGAGAGCGTGTTAGGCTATTAAACGTGCCGCGGGGTGGAGCAGTTCGGTAGCTCGCTGGGCTCATAACCCAGAGGTCGTAGGTTCAAATCCTGCCCCCGCAACCAAGAGAAGAAGGCCCTCGCGAAAGCGGGGGCCTTCTTCGTTGCCCGCCGCGCGACACCCGCCGGCCCCTGGCCCGCTCGCGCCCGGCCGAGGATCAGTCCGGGTCGAGCACCTCGGAGATGCCGTCGAGAAAGCGCACGACCGCCGCCAGCTGATCGTCGTCGAACTGGTCGGCCACCGCCCGCAGGGCGCGCATGCGGCCCCCGAAATGACGGTGGAAGTCGTCGCGGGTGCGTTGTGTCAACGCCACGATGAGCGCCCGCCGGTCGGAAGGGTGCCTACGACGTTCGATGTGACCGGACTCGCTGAGCCGATCGAGCAGCTTCGTCGTCGAAGCCGTCGAGATGCGCAGGTGCCGCGAGACGTCATGAGGGCTGACCGCCTGCCCACGCTGCTCGCGCATGACCAGCATGCGCAGCGCCGCCACGTCCGTGGCGTTCATGTCCATCTCGTCCTTCATCCCGCTGGCCATGCGGTCGACGGCGTCGCTGAACGTCCGCACGGCCTCGAGTGCCGAGCGCACCGCCCGGTCGTGATCCGTGGGTTCCCGGTGCTCCGCCATCGTGTGGACACCCCCGCTCGCCATCGGTATCATCGTGCCAGATCGCTAGATAAACTAGCAACCAGGAGTACTAATGAGCGAAGAAGAGCTGGTCGTCCTCCTCGACGACGACGGACGAGAAATCGGCACCGCCCCGAAGTCGAGCGTGCACGGCACTGATACAGCCCTGCACCTGGCGTTCTCCTGCCATGTCCTCAACGACGCGGGCCAGGTCCTGGTCACGCGTCGGGCACTGGACAAGCTCACCTGGCCCGGAGTGTGGAGCAACTCCTTCTGCGGTCATCCCCGTCCCGCTGAGCCTGTGCTGGCAGCCGTACGGCGGCGCGCCGAGTACGAGATCGGCCTGACGATCACCGACATCGAGCTCTCGCTCCCCCTGTTCCGCTACCGCGCAGTGGATGCCAGCGGCATCGTCGAGCACGAGATCTGCCCCGTGTACACCGCCCGCGCGTCCGGGGAGCCGGTGCTCAACCCGCTCGAGGTCGCCGAGGCTCGATGGGTCGCGCCCGAGGACCTCGCCCGCGCCCTGGGTGCGACTCCCTGGGCCTTCAGCCCGTGGCTGGTGCTGCAGGCCGAGCAGATGCGCGTGTTCGACTCCCTCTCGCCCGCCGGGCGCGGTGCGACATGATCGCCGTCTCGACTGAGGATCGCGCCGCCATCGACGGCGCGATCGCGGCCGCCTTCGACCGCCTCGACGCCCGCCTCGCGGCCCTGTCCGGCGACATGCGCCCGCTCGGCGGCGCCATGCGACGTGCGGCCGCGGGCGGCAAGCGGTTCCGCCCCGCGCTGGTCGTGGCGTCCCACCGCGCCTGTGGCGGCGACGCGCTCGACGACGCGGTGTACGAGGTCGCCGCGGCCTTCGAGCTGCTCCACACCGCCTTCGTGATCCACGACGACGTCATCGACCGCGACACCGAGCGGCGCGGCGAGCCCAACGTCGCGGGCGAGTTCGCCGGACGGGCCCGTGATCAGGGGGTCCCCGACGCCGACGCCGCTCAGCTGGGCGAGGCGGCGGCCATTCTCGCCGGAGACGTGCTGCTGCACGAGGCGACCCGCATGATCGCCCTCGTCGACGTCGCCCCCGCCACGCGCGTGGGTCTGCTGGACCTGCTCAACGAAGCCGTGCTCATCTCGGCCGCCGGTGAGCTCTCCGACGTCGCCAACGCCGTCCGCCGGGATTGCCCCGACACGTCGGAACTGCTCGTGGCCACCCATGACAAGACGGCGGTCTACTCCTTCGCCGCTCCCCTGCGCGCCGGCGCCCTTTTGGCGTCGGCGCCGGCCGCCACCGAGGCGGCGCTGGGACGTGCGGGGGGCCTTGCCGGGCTCGCGTTCCAGCTGGTGGACGACCTCATCGGAGCGTTCGCGCCCGCCGCCCGCGCCGGTCGCACCGAAGGCGCCGACCTGCGCGAGGCCAAGCGCACACCGCTGGTGTCCCTCGCCCGCGAGAGCCCGGTGTGGTCGCAGGTCGACGACGCGATCGCCCTGGCGTGGACGGGCCCCGTGGCCGTCCGAGAGGCGCAGCGGGTGCTCGATGCCAGCGGCGCGCGCGAGCGCCTGGTGCTGCTGGTGCAGAACACGCTGGCCGACGCGCGCGTCGCAGCCGCCGACGACGCCCTGCCCGCTCGTGCGACGGTGCTGCTCGCGCAGGTGTGCGATGCGATCGGAGCACGTATTCCGTGAGTACGGGACTGGATCTCTACAACCGCGCGGCGCAGGAAGCGGCGGCAACGGTCATCGGGGCGTATTCGACGTCGTTCGCCCTGGCCTGTCGCCTGCTGGGACCCCGGGTTCGGCCGCACGTGCGCAACGTCTACGCACTCGTGCGCATCGCAGACGAGATCGTCGACGGCCCCGCCGCCGAGGCCGGGCTCGCCCCCGAGACGCTGCGGCGGGTGCTCGACGAGCTCGAGGCTGAGACGCTGACCGCCGTCACGCGCGGGTTCTCGGCCAACCTCGTCGTGCACGCCTTCTGCCGCACCGCGCGCGAGACCGGCATCGGTGCCGAACTCATCCGCCCCTTCTTCGCCTCGATGCGCACCGACCTCGAGGTGACCTCGCATGACGCCGGCAGCCATGACGCGTACGTCTACGGGTCGGCCGAGGTGGTGGGGCTCATGTGCCTGCAGGTGTTCGTCAACGCCGGCGGAGCCGCCGCCACCCTTCCGGAGCCGGCGCTCGTCGACGGGGCCCGCAGGCTCGGCGCCGCCTTCCAGGACGTCAACTTCCTGCGCGACCTCTCCCACGACGCCGAAGCGCTCGGGCGGGATTACCTGGGGCTCCGAGAGGGCGGCCCGGCCCGTATCGAGGTGCTGGACCGCATCGACGCCGACCTCGCCGCGGCGGCGGCGGTGGTGCCGCAGCTGCCGGCGGACTGCCGGCGCGCCGTCACAGCGGCCCACGATCTGTTCGCCAGCCTCGCCCACCGCCTGCGTGCCGAGGACCCTCGGACGGGCGTGCGGGTGCGAGTCCCCGACCCGGTGAAGGCTACGCTCGCAGCACGGGCGATGCTGGGCTTCGCCCCGAAGGGAGCACGCACATGACGCGCACGGTCGTCATCGGCGGCGGCATCGCCGGGCTCGCCACGGCCGCTCTTCTCGGTGACGAGGGGCACGACGTCACCCTGGTCGAGGGTCGCGATGAGCTCGGGGGGCGCGCCGGGTCGTGGGAGAGCGACGGCTTCCGGTTCGACACCGGTCCCAGCTGGTACCTCATGCCCGAAGTGTTCGACCACTTCTTCGCCCTGCTCGGCACGAGCGCCGCCGCCGAACTCGACCTCGTTCCGCTGCGGCCCGCGTACCGCGTCTACGGCGAGCCCGACCCCGGCACGACGTCCGAGCCGCTCGACATCGTCTCGGGCCGCGCCGAGGCCGTCGCGCTGTTCGAGGGGCGCGAGCCCGGCGCCGGCGCCCGCCTGACCGAGTACCTCGATTCGGCCGGCGATGCCTACGACCTCGCCGTCACCCGCTTCCTCTACGACACGTACGAATCGACCGCGGGGCTGCGCGACCCGGCGCTGCTGCGGCGACTGCCGCAGCTGGCGCCGTTGCTGACCCGGCGGCTTTCGACACTCGTCGAAAGCCGGTTCGCCGACCCGCTGCTGCGGCAGGTGCTCGGCTACCCCGCCGTCTTCCTGGGCGGGTCGCCCTTCGGCGTGCCGAGCCTCTACCACCTGATGAGTCACCTCGACCTGGACGAGGGCGTGCTCTACCCCCGGGGCGGGTTCACGACGGTCATCGCCGCGATCGAACGCCTCGCGCGCGCCCGCGGCGTGCAGATCCGCACGGGCACGCCGGTCACCGGCATCCGCACGTCCGGACGCGACGCCACCGGCGTCGATCTCGCCGACGGCACGCGCATCGACGCCGACGTCGTCGTCTCAACGGCCGACCTGCATCACACCGAGACGGTGCTGCTGCCCGAGCATCAGCGCGAGCGACCCGAGAAGTGGTGGCGGTCGCGCACCCCGAGTCCCGGGGCGCTGCTGCTCATGCTCGGCGTCGAGGGCGAGCTCCCCCAGCTCGCCCATCACACCCTGCTTTTCGCGCGCGACTGGCGGGAGAACTTCTCCGACATCTTCGGTCGCCACACCCGCATCCCCGAGCCCGCGTCGCTGTACGTCTGCCGCCCGAGCGCGACCGACGACTCCGTCGCGCCCGCCGGCAGCGAGAACCTCTTCGTGCTCGTCCCGATCCCGGCCGACCCCTCTCTCGGACGCGGCGGCATCGACGGTGACGGCGACGCTCTCATCGAGCGGGCGGCGGATGCCACCATCGCGCAGATCTCGCAGTGGTGCGGCATCCCGGATCTCGCCGAGCGGGTCACGGTGCGCCGCACCGTCGCCCCGGGCGATTTCGCCGCCGACCTCAACTCGTGGCGCGGCAACTCGCTCGGGCTCGCGCACACTCTCGGCCAGAGCGCGATGTTCCGCCCGGGCAACGCGTCGAAGAAGGTGCGCAATCTCTACTACGCCGGCACCTCGGCACTGCCGGGCATCGGACTGCCGATGTGCCTCATCTCTGCGGAGCTCGTGCTCAAGCGTCTGCGCGGCGACCACTCCGCCGGGCCCCTCCCCGTCCCCGCCGCCGCGGACGCGTGATGCCGGGGCTGTACCTGCTGGCGATCCTGCTGTCCGCCGCCGGCATCGCGACCCTCGACGCGCGCTTCCGACTGGCCTGGTGGCACGCCCGCGGGCGCACCGCTGCGGTCGTGCTGATCGGCACGGCCTTCTTTCTGGCGTGGGATGCCGCCGGCATAGCGGCCGGTGTGTTCGTCAAGGGCGAGAGCCCCCTGCTGCTCGGCATCGACCTGGCGCCGCACCTCCCCGTGGAAGAGCCGGTGTTCCTGGCGTTCCTGTGCTACCTCGCCCTCGTCGCCTTCCGCGGCGCCGAGCGGCTGCGCGAGCGCCGGGAGGACGCCGCGTGACCTACGCCTGGATCATCGTCCCGTTCGCCCTGATCACCTTCGTCACGACCCTCGCCAGCGCCGTCCGGCCGCGGTTCGCCCGCCGCATGGGAGCCTCCGCGGTGGCCGCGGTCGTCCTCGTCGTCCTCACCGCCGTCTTCGACAACGTCATGATCGCGGCAGACCTCTTCACCTACCCGGAGCACAACATCAGCGGCATCCGCATCGGCCTCGCGCCCATCGAAGACTTCTCCTATCCGCTGTGCGCCGCCTTCCTGGTGCCGGCGGTCTGGACCCTGCTGACACCGCGGAGCCGCACGTGAACCCCGCGACACAGCTGCTGGTGTCCTCGCGGCCGGTGAGCTGGATCAACACCGCCTACCCGTTCGCTGCGGCCTACCTGCTCACCACCCGCGAGATCGACACCGTGCTGATCGTGGGCACGCTCTTCTTCCTCGTGCCGTACAACCTGGCGATGTACGGCATCAACGACGTGTTCGACTACGAATCGGACCTGCGCAACCCCCGCAAGGGCGGCGTGCACGGGGCCGTGCTCGACCGGAGCCTGCACGCGCCGACCCTGTGGGCGGCGGCCCTGTCGTGCCTTCCCTTCGTCGTCTATCTCGTCGTCGTGGGTTCGCCCGCGTCGTGGGCCGTGCTGGCGGCGAGCCTCTTCTTCGTCGTGTTCTACAGCGCCCCGCCGCTGCGGCTGAAGGAGCGCCCGTTCGCCGACTCGGTCACGAGCTCGATCCACTTCTTCTCCCCCGCCGTCTACGCCCTCGTGCTCGCCGGCGCCGTGTGGACGTGGCAGCTCGTGCTGATCGTCGTCGCCTTCGCGCTGTGGGGGGTGGCCTCCCACGCCTTCGGCGCCGTGCAGGACGTCGTCGCCGACCGCGAGGCAGGCATCTCGTCCCTGGCGACCGCGCGCGGCGCCCGCTGGACGGTGCGCTTCGCGCTGGCCTGCTATGCCGCCGCCGGCGTCGTCATGCTCTTCACCGCGTGGCCCGGGCCCCTCGCTGCGCTGCTGGTGATCCCCTACCTCGCCACCCTGTGGCCGCACCGGTCGATCACCGACGAGACCGCAGAGGATGCCACGCGGGGCTGGCGCCGCTTTCTCTGGCTCAACCAGTTCGCCGGGTTCGGCGTGACCCTGCTGCTGATCTGGTGGGTGCTGCTGCACCCCTAGACCGATCCCGCCCGGGTAAGAGGAAGGCCTCCGGGTGGAGCCGGTGCGCTGTGCGCCCACTCCACCCGGAGGCCTTCTCGTCAGATCACGCGTCCGCGACGCGCCGGCTCACTCGCCCCCGGTGCCGGTCTCACCCTGCTCGCTCAGCCGCAGCAGCGTCTCGACCGCCGCGGTCAGATCCTTGTCGGCCTCGGCGAAGGCCGTGAGGTCACCGGCCTGCAGGGCCGCCTGGCGAGCGGCGATCGCGTCCCGCGCCGAATCGAGCGCCGCCTGGTATTCGTCGCCGGGCACGACCGGGGTGACCACCGGGGCGTCCGGATCCACCGGGGCGTCCGGGTCGATCGGATCGGTCGGCGTCACGCCTTCGTCACCGGTCACCGCGCCGGAGTCGCCGCCGAACAGCACGTCGAGCGCGTCCTGCAGCGTGTCTTCGAACGCGACCTCGTCGCCGAAGCCGACCAGCACCTTCTGCAGGGTCGGCAGCTTGGTGGCACCAGAGGACTGCACGAACACCGGCTGCACGTAGAGCAGACCGCCGCCGACAGGCAGCGTCAGCAGGTTGCCGTTGAGCACCTGGGACTGTCCCTGCTGCAGGATGTTGACGAACGACGACACGCCGGGGTCGGCGTTGAACGTGTTCTGCACCTGTCCGGGACCGGGCACGGGAGTCTCGGCATCCACGATCAGCATGCGGAGCTTGCCGTAGTCCTCGGCCTTCGAGCCCGCCTCCGCACCGGCGTCGGAGTCCACCGCGAGGTAGCCCATGAGCACGTTGCGGGTGTCCTCACCACCGGGGATGAAGGTGGTGAACATCGAGTAGGCGGGAGCCTCCTGACCAGGCATCTGCATCGTCAGGTAGTACGGCGGCTGCAGCTGTGAGTCTTCCTGCGGGTCGTTCGGCGTCTTCCACGCGTTGTCACGCTGGTAAAGCGACTGCGCGTCCTCGACGTGGTAGTTGCCGAGCATGGCCCGCTGCACCTTGAACAGGTCGGTCGGGTAGCGCACGTGGCTCATCAACTCGCCGGACATCTCGCTGATGGGCTGGAGCGTCGACGGGTAGACGTTCTGCCACGCCTGCAGCAGCGGGTCCTCGGTGTCCCACGCGTAGAGGGTGACCGACCCGTCGTAGGCGTCGACGGTGGCCTTGACCGAGTTGCGGATGTAGTTGATGTTGTCCAGCGCCACCGTCGGGGTGGGGTTGGTCGTATCCGAGATCGCGTCGCTCAGGCTCACCGTGCTCGAGTACGGGTAGTTGGCGCTGAGGGTATAGCCGTCGACGATCCAGACGATCCGGCCGTCCACGACGCTCGGGTACGGGTCGTTGTCGAGCTCCAGGTACGGTGCGGCCTTCTCCACGCGGCTCAGCGGATCGCGGTCGTAGAGGATCTGCGAGTCCTCGTTGATGGCGTCGGAGAAGAGCAGGTCCGTCGCCTGGAACTTCAGGGCGTAGATGAGGCGGTTGAACATATTGCCCACGCTCGGGCCACCGTCGCCCTCGAAGGTCGTCTTGGTCTCGTTGGCGCCGTCTTCGCCGCTGGGGTAGTCCAGCTCGATCGGGGCACGGTCGGCGGGGGCGCCGACGATGGAGTACGTCGGCGAGTACTCGCCGAAGTAGACGCGGGGCTCGAAGCCGTCGCCGAGGTCGGAGAGCTCACCGGTGACGGGGATGCCGCGCTCGATGAACACCGGGTTGCCGTCGGCGGTGCGCTCGTTGCCCTTGGCGGCGACGAGGCCGTAGCCGTGCGTGTAGACGAGGGTCGTGTTGTACCACGACGCCGCGTTTCCGAGCTGGGCGAGGTTGAGCTCGCGCACCGACACGACGGTGTCCTGCGACTGTCCGTCGATCTGGTAGCGGTCCACGTCGAGCGGGTCGGTGAACTGGTAGTACGAGCGGTACTGCTCGATCTGGCGCACCGTCGGGTTGATGATCGCCGGGTCCATGATGCGGATGGATGCCGTGGTATCGGCGTCCTCGCGCAGCTGCCCGGGCTCGACGTCGGTGACGGCCTCGAAGTCGGTGCGCTCGAGGGCGTCGATGCCGTAGGCGGCCTTCGTGGCCTCGAGGTTGCGCTCGAAGTACGGCATCTCCAGCGTCTGCTGGTTCGGCCGCACCTGCACGTTGAACACGAACCACGGGTAGGCGACGCCCACCACGAGGGAGGACACGATCAGCAGCGCGGTCGCGATCAGGGGGTAGCGCCACCGGCCGATGATGGCGGTGACGAAGAACAGCACCGCGACGAGCGCGGCGATGACGGCGAGGATCGCCTGACCGGGGATGATCGCGTTGACGTCGATGTAGCTGGCGCCGGTGATGCGGTCACTGTCCTGCACGAGGTTGCGGTAGCGATCCAGCCACAGGCTCGCCGCCTGCACGAGCAGGTAGAGTCCGGCGAGGATGGCGAGCTGGATGCGCGCCGACTTGGAGATGCGCAGCTCCCGCTGCCCCACGCGCACGGATCCATAGAGATACGACACGACGGCCGTGACCAGCAGGCACACCAGCAGCACCGCCGACACGAACCCGACTACGGCCGTGTAGAACGGCATCGCGAAGAGGTAGAAGCCGGTGTCGAGGCCGAACTCCGGGTCCGTCACGTCGGTGGCGACGCCATTGAGCCACAGCCACGTCGTCTCCCACTGCGACGACGCGGCGAAGCCGGCGAAGAAGCCGAAGAAGATGGGGATGCCCCACATCGCCAGGCGACGGAGCGGCTCGACGACTTCCTGGTACCGGTCCAGCTGCGAGCTGAGCCGTGCGTAAACCGGTCGGAGGCGATAGGCGAGCTGGATCGCGATCCACACCGGCACCGCCATCGCGAAGAACCCGATGAGGAACATCGTCACCCGCGCGGTCCACTGCGTGACGAGAACGCTGTCGAAGCCGAGCTGCTCGTACCAGAGCCAATCGGCGTAGAGGTTGGAGAACGCGAAGAACGCGACCACGAGCGCCGCGATGATCGCGAGCGTGATCGTTATTGCGCGGCGTGAGGTGCTGGGCGTGGCCTGGTTCGGCGGTGAGGTCGTGGTCACCCCCTAATCCTAGGCGCCCCTGCTCCGACGGGATGCCGAGGAGATGCCGAGACCTGCTCAGGTCACGATTCGCACGACGCCAGGGCCGTCAGATCCCCGTCGTCGCGCACCGTCTCGAGCACCTCGAGCGCGTCGTCGAGCGTCGTCACGGCGAAGACCTGCAGCCCGTCGGGGATGTAGCCGACCACCTCGCCGCAGTTCGCCGCGGGGGCGAGGAAGATGTCCGCTCCGGCATCCTCGGCCCCCCACATCTTCTGGCGGATACCGCCGATCGGGCCGATGTCGCCGGTTCCGGTGATCGTGCCGGTGCCGGCCACATCGGCGCCGCCGTTGAGCTCGCCCGGGGTCAGCACGTCCATGATCCCGAGGGCGAACATCATGCCCGCGCTCGGGCCGCCGACGTTGTCGAGCTGGATGGTGATGTCCAGCGGAAAGTCGTACTCCTGCATCAGGGTGACCCCCAAGAGCCACACCGTCTCGCCGTCGGCCTCTTCCTCTCGCGGCGTCACCGTCACGTCGCGGGCCGTCCCCTCGCGTTCCACGGTCAGGGTCACCGGCTCGCCGGCGCGCTCCGCGACGATCGCCCGCACCTCAGAGGCGTCGGCGACACTCCGCCCCTCGACGGCGACGATGACATCGCCCGTCTCCACGGCGCCGCTCGCGGCGGAGTCGTCGGTCAGCGAGTACACCGTCAGCTGCGCGCCGACGTCGTAGCCGAGTTCGCTCAGGGCAGCGGCCGTAGCCTCCTGCTGGGAGTCGACCATCATGGCCGAACTCTCCTCGTTGCGCTGCTCGGTCGTCTGACCTGCGGGGAACACCTCGTCGATGGGGACGACGGCGCGGGTGCGGTCGAACCAGGCCAGCGCCAGCTCGAACCACGAAATGGGGTGCTCGCGGTTGCCTCGCACCTGCACCGTCAGCAGGTCGAGCGTGCCGGCGGTGGGATAGGTCTCGGCACCTTCGACCGAGATGAGCGGCACCTCCTCGCCGTCGCCCGTGCGCGCCGTGCCGAGGGTGTCGTACACCGGCCCCGGCTGCTGGATGACGTACGCGGTGGGAAGGAACGTCAGCACAAGCAGAACCACGAGCGCCACGACGAGTGACCAGATGCCCGCCACCGCACCCCGCGGCAGCCGACGGCGCGGTGCCGGGACGAGGGTGACGTTCTCATCGAAGAGGGCCAACGGCGGGCCTTTCTGTGCCAGGTCGTTCGCGACCGGCGAAAACCAGCCGGGTGGTGCGAGGGAGGGGTGCCACTAGCGTAGAGCGGGACACCCCCTACCTGCTGAAAGGCGCCTGACATGGCCGACGGCGAAGACCGCTCCCCCGAGGATGATTTCCAGGAACTGCTGCGTCGGCTCTTGGGGGGCCAGCCGGGGGCGATCGACCCGGAACAGCTCTCGCGCCTGTCGGGCATGGGGATCGACCCCGCGATGATGGCCGCGATGATGCAGCAGATGCAGAGCGCGTTCTCGCAGGCCCCGTCGGACGGCATCTCGTGGGACCTCGCCAAGCGCCAGGCCCTGCACATCGCCAACCAGGGCGGTCTCGGCATCAGCAGCGGTGAGCGCACCGACCTCGGCGAGGCGTTCGCACTGGCGAACCTGTGGCTGAGCGAGGCCACGACGATCTCGGAGCTCTCCCAGCCGCCGCGCACCCTCACCCGTGGCGGGTGGGTCGAAGCCACCCTGCCCGTCTGGCAGGAACTCGCGGAGCCCGTCGCCCTCAGCATCGCCGACGCGCTCACCGCGGCCCTCGACGAACAGGTGCCAGAAGAGATGCGGTCCGTCGTACAGGGCGCAGGCAAGCTCATGCGCACCGTGGGCGGTTCGCTGTTCGCCGCGCAGCTGGGCGCCGTCGTCGGGCGACTGTCGACCGAGGTCGTCAGCGGCGGCGACGTGGGCCTTCCGGTCATGCCCGCCGGCGAGGCGGCGATCCTGCCGCAGAACTTCGCCGACTTCGGCCGCGACCTCGGCATCGCCGACGACCAGCTCGCGCTGTACCTGGCCACGCGCGAGCTCGCCCACGCGCGCCTGTTCCGCCACGCCCGGTGGCTGCGGCTGCACGTCATCTCCCAGGTGACCGAATTCGCCCGCGGCATCCACGTCGACACCAGCGCCCTGGAGGACCTCGCCTCGCGGTTCGACCCGTCACAGCCCGAGGAGCTGCGTCAGGCGCTCGAGAGCGGCGCGCTGCTTCCCCAGCGCTCCGAGGCCCAGACGGCGGCGCTGGCGCGGCTCGAGAATCTGCTCGCCCTCATCGAAGGCTGGGTCGACGTCGTGACGGACGCCGCCACCGCCCGACTTCCCGAGGCCGATCGCATCGCCGAGGTCGTGCGTCGCCGCCGCGCGGTGGGCGGACCTGCAGAGCAGGCCCTCGGGTCGCTCGTGGGCCTCGAGGTGCGCCCCCGGCGTCTCCGCGAGGCCGCAGCGATGTGGCGCGCCGTCACCGAGGCGGTGGGCGCGGGCGACCGCGACAGCCTGTGGGACTACCCCGACCTCATGCCCACGGCCGAAGACATCGACGACCCCGCGGCGCTCGTGGCACGCCTGCAGGCTCGGGCGCGCGGCGACGAGCCCCAGCGCGACGCGATGGACGACGCCCTCGAGGCGCTGCTGAACCAGGCGGCGTCGGACGACGCCGCCGCGGACGACGGCGAGACGCCCGCCGCCGGTGACGGGGCGACGGACGACGACGGCACACCCGGCGACGATCCCGAAGGACCTCGGCCCGTCTGAGCTTTCTCGTCTCCTCCTCCCCAGGCCGCTCAGGCGGCCGCGGGCGGGCGCGATCTGTGGACAGCGGGGACGGCGGACGACGCACCGGCGCACAATCGGGTCATGCTTCACCTCGATCCCCGCCATCCGCCGCTGTGGCGCAGCGCCACGAGCCTGCAGTTCGGCACCGAGCCCCTCGCGGTCATCGACCACCTGGCGCCCTGGCAGGAGCGCATGGTGGCGGCGCTGGTCAACGGCATCCCCGCCAGCGCCTACGACGCCTGCGCGCGGGCGTTCGGCGCCGACGCCCCGGCGGCGGCGGAGCTGCGGCTGCTGCTGTCGCCGGTGCTGCGCGACGGCGACGATCCGCCCGCCCGGCCGGTGCGCCTCGAGCTGCCCCACGATCTGCCGCCGCGCATGGCCGAGGTGCTCACCGACGCGTTCATCGAGGCCGGTGCCGCGCCCGAGGCGGCGCCGTGGTGGGACGTGCCGGCTCTCCCCGTGGGCGGCGGCGCCCCCGTGGTGGCGGTCGCCGCGCACGTGCTCGATCCGCGGCGAACGGCGCGCTTCATGCGCGACGACATCCCGCACCTCCCGGTCGTGCTCGCGCATGACCGCGTTGACGTGGGGCCGTCTGTGGTGCCGGGGGTGACCGCCTGCACCGCGTGCACGCACGCCCACCGACGGGATGCCGACGAGGCCTGGCCCGCGATCGCCGCGCAGCTGCTCACCCTCCCGGCACCGGAGACGCCGCGGGGCATGCTGTACGACGCCGCCGCTCTCGCCGTTCGGCTGCTCAGCGCCGGGCCGGACCCCGCGGGCCGGTCGGCGACGATCCGCGGCCGCCGCGGGCGGGTGACGTGGCACGCGAATCCGCCACACGAAGCGTGCCTGTGCCGATCTCACGCACGAAGCGCGACACCGCTCGCTCCCGTTGTCCCGTTCCCCGGGCCCACGACAGCGACAGTGTCCGCGCGGCGCGCGTGATGCCCACGTACGCCAGCCTGCGCTCCTCGTCGATCGTCTCGGGGGTGTTCGCGTACGAGATCGGCAGCAGTCCCTCGGCCATGCCGATGAGGTGCACGTGGTCCCACTCCAGACCCTTGGCGGCGTGAAGGGTCGCCAAGGTCACGGTGCGCAGCGCGGGCTCGTGCTGGTCCTTCGCACGAGCTATCAGGTCGTCGGTGAAGGCGCGGAGGGTCGTTCCCTCCCGGGATTCCTCGGCAAGGCGCAGGATCGCCGCCCGCGCTTCCCAGGCATCCCGCACCGCGCCGCCTGCCGGCGGCGGCTCGTCGGTCAGCCCGGCGCGACGCAGGATGTCGCGCACCGTCGGCAGGAACGCGGTGTCGAGGGGCGCCACCGTCGCCGCGCGCAACTCGAGGATCGCCTGACGCACCTCGGGCAGGTCGAAGAAGCGCTTGCCCCCCAGCACGGTGGCGGGGATCTGCCGCTCCGCGAGGGCGGTGAGGATCGGCGCGGACTGCGAATTGGCCCGATAGAGCACCGCGATGCTCTCGGGGTCGACGCCTGCCGCGAGCTGGGCGGCGACCGCCCGTGCGACGCCCGCCGCCTCGGCGGCGTCGTCGGGGTAGGTCGTGACGGTGGGCATGGGTCCCGGCTCGTCGCCGGCGGCCGACACCAGCGCGAGGGCGCCGGGCCGGTCGCGCATGAGCTCGTTGGCCACCGCCAGCACGGCGGCATCCGACCGGTAGTTGCGTTCGAGTCGCACCACCCGCGCGTCGGGATGCCGCTCGGCGAACCCCACCAGGAACTGCGGGTCGGCGCCGGCGAACGAATACACCGTCTGGCTGGCGTCGCCCACGACGCAGAGGTCGCGGCGCTCCCCCAGCCACAGCTCCAGCAGCCGGTACTGCACCGGCGACACGTCCTGGAACTCATCGACGGTGAAATGACGGTACTGCTCGCGAACCGCGGCGGCCACGTGCGGCTCGGTCTCGATCATGCCGGCGCACGCGAGGAGCACGTCCTCGAAGTCCAGCTGGCGTCGCTCGTCCTTGAGCTTCTCGTACGCGCGCTGCAGGTCGACCACCTGCGACAGGTCGAGTCCCGCGACCCCGCGCGGGCGCGCGACGGCGTACTCCTCGATGCTGCGCATCGTGACCTTGCGCCACTCGATCTCGGCGGCCACGTCGCGCAGCGCCATCGGCCCCGGATCGAACCCCAGTGTGTCTGCGGCGTGGGCGAGCACGCGCACCTTGCCGTTGACGATCGAAGGCGCGCTGCCGCCCGCGAGCTGCGGCCAGAAGAAGTTCAGCTGCGCCAGGGCCGCCGCGTGGAAGGTGCGGGCGGCGACGCCCGGCACACCGAGCGCCCGCAGCCGGCCACGCAGCTCTCCGGCGGCCTTGGTGGTGAAGGTGACCGCCATGACGCGCGAGGGCGAGTAGGCGCCGGTGTCGACGCCGTGGGCGATGCGGTGCGTGATGACCCGGGTCTTGCCCGTGCCGGCACCGGCGAGCACGCATACCGGTCCCCGCAAGGCGGTGGCCGCCTGCAGCTGCGCGTCGTCCAATCCGGCGAGGGGAACGATGCTCACGCGCGCCCCTCGAGCCAGTCGGTGATGAGGCGGTGCGCGATCGACGCCGTGCCCGGCAGCAGCACGTCGCCACCACCGGCGAGGGCCTCGGCGATCTCATCACGGGTGAACCAGCGCACGGCCACGATCTCGTCACCGTCGGCGCGCGCCGCCTGCTCATCATCGGCCACGGCGTGGAAGCCCAGCATGAGCGAACGCGGATAAGGCCAGGCCTGCGACCCGCCGTATCGCAGCTCGCTCAGCCGCACGCCGGCCTCTTCATGCACCTCACGCTCGACAGCGGACTCCAGCGACTCCCCCGCCTCGACGAAGCCGGCGAAGGTGGAGTAGCGGTTGTGCTGTGCCCACATCGCGTTGGATCCGAGCAGCAGTCGCTGCCGATCCGCGCTGGTGACGGCGACGATGACGGCGGGGTCGGTGCGGGGGAAGTGCTCGCGGCCGCAGCCCTGGCACGTGCGCGCCCAGCCGGCGGCGTGCACGCGGGTCACCGCGCCGCACGCGGGGCAGAACGGGGCCTCCAGCAGCCACCGCCCGAGACTCAGCGCGGCGACGAAGGCGTCGGCGTCGGCGCTGCCGAGCTCACCGCCCACCGCGCGAAGGGCGCCCCAGGTCTCGGCGATGGCGGGAGCCTCGGCGTCGGCCGGGGTCGCCGCGAGCAGCAGCGGCACGCCGGCGCCGTCGCGCCCGAGGAAGGCCCAGGTCGCCTCGGAGCCGACTTCGTGCGGGCGCAGCCAGCGGAGGGCCCCGTCCGCTGCCAGCGGCGCACGGTCACCGTGCACCACGAGCACTCGGGCGTCGGGTCGCGCGCGGGCATCGTCGAGCAGGCCTTCCACAGCGCGTTCGTGCGCAGCGCGGTCGAGCCCGATATGCACGGGCGACGCGGGGTGCGGGCTCTCGGGCACCGTCATCCGGGACCTCTCTTGCGGGCGTGGCGCGGGGGTGAACGGAGCGCGCGCGACCTACCCTGGGGGGCATGGCACGCTCTCCCCTCACTTTAGCCGCGTCAGTCACGTCGGCCCTTCCCCGGGTCGCCGTCGTCGGGGTCGGGGAGCTGACAGAGAGCGCCGCCGGCCGCTTCGATTCGGCGGTGGCCGACCTCGACGACGGCCGCCGCGTGGTGGTGCGGGTGGCCAACTCCGCCGAGGCCGCCGACGAGCTGGTCGCCCAGGTGCGCGTGCTGCGGGCCCTGTCGGCCGGGGTGCGCGGCGTGCTGCCCTTCCGCGCTCCCGAGGTGCTGGGCGAAGCAGGCCTCGGCGGCTCACGGGTGTTCGTGTCCGACCTGCTGCCGGGCTACCGCGTCGAGGCGGCCCATGTGCCCCCAGGGCGCGGCGTCGCCACGTCGCTGGGCGCCGCGATCGCCGACATCCACGGCCTGCCCATCTCGGTCGTGCGCGATGCGGGCCTTCCCGCCCGCACCCCCGCGCAGGTGCGCGACGAAGCCGAACGGATGCTGGATCGGGCCGAGGCCACGGGGCTGCTCCCCTTCGCCCTGCTGCGGCGATGGAGCACGGCCCTCGCCGCGGACGAGCTCTGGCGGTTCGAGGCCGCCGTGACGCTCGGCGGGGCCGAGCCCACCGCCTTCCTGCTCGAAGACGTCGACGACGTCCCCACCGTCACCGGCCTGCTGGACTGGCACGGCCTGAGCGTGGGCGACCCTGCGGCTGACCTGCGGTGGCTGGCATCCGCGCCGGAGGCCGCCGAGGACGTGTACGCGGGCTACCTGGGCCGGGCCCACCGCGCACCCGACGCGCGCCTGCGCGACCGCGCACGCCTCTACGCCGAGCTGGAGTTCGCGAAGTGGCTGGTGCACGGCCAGGCCGCAGGCAGCGAGAGCGTCGTCAGCGACGCGGTCGCCTTGCTGCAATCCCTCGCCGATGGAGTCGGGGAGACACCGCTCGTCTCGACCGATGCGGTCGACGTCGACGACGCACTGGCCAGGGTGGGCCGCATGTCGGATGCGACAGGTGAGATCGTCGACACGTCGATGCAGACCGACACGTACGACCCCTCGATGCTCTCGATGTTCGCCCAGGACACCGCCGACAGCGACCCCGACCCCACGGCCCAGCCGACCCAGCCCCTCGAGCTCTCGCTGTTCTCGTCGGACGACGCCGCGCCGGCCGCGGCCCAGACCTCGGCCGAGGCCACAGCCGCAGCCGCAGCCGCAGCCGAGGCCGACCGCGACGACAGCTCCGCGGGCCCTGCCCACGAGCAGGAGCGCGACGAGGCCGCCCGCAACGCGCTGCGTCGCTGGAGCACCACCGAGTAACGACGTTCGGCGCGTCGCGCGGTGAAGCCGGGCCGCGTCCCGGACGCCGCGGGCAGGCGGGGTCACCCCCGCAGCACGACCCCCGCGCCGACGTAGACGAGCGCGACGTCGATGAGCTCCACCGGCACCCCGTGCTTGGCGTGGTACGCCGCGCGGTACAGCTCCAGCTGCACCATGCGCTGCTCGCGCTCGGCGGCGGTCGTCGGCGGGCGGCCGGTCTTCCAGTCGACTATCTCGTAGCGCTCTCCCCGGCGGTAGACGGCGTCGAGCTTGCAGATGATCACGTGCTCCCGGCCGTCGGGCCCGGTCATGGTGAAGTCGATCTCGGTCTCGACCTCGATCGGGCGCAGCGGCGCCCACTCGGTGGCGGCGAACGCTTGCTTCAGCTGCGCCATCGCCTCAGCGTCGTCGGTGGACAGGGGCGCAGCGCCGTCGCCGGCGTCGTCGTCGAGCTCCCACAGCGCATCGTCGGTCGACGACCCGGCGCCGACCAGGCCCGATCGGTGTTCCACCCAGGCGTGGAAGAGGGTGCCCAGACGCGTCTGGCGGTATGGCCGCTCCGGCAGGGGACGCGCGACGGCGGCCACGGTGCCGGCGAAGTCGCTGACGTAGTCCTTGTACCGCGAGGCCGGGATGCGGGTGGGTGCTGAGCGCACCCGGTCGGCGGCGCGCGCGGCCCGTTCGGCCAGCAGCAGCTCGAGTTCGGGATGCGGCTCGGGCCGGTCTCCCGCCTGCGCGGCGCGCACCGCCTCGGCGGCGGCGTGCACGGCGTGCGTGCGGGCACCCAGCGGGTCGATCGGCCACGTCAGCAGGCGGCGCTCCCCCAGGTACGGGTTCTCGTCGGGCTGCGGTTCGGGCGGCTCGACACCGAGCGCCTCCGCCATCTCGAGCAGGAAGACGCTCGGATCGCGCGCGCTGCGCGTGCCCGACCAGCTCGAGCCGGTCATGAGCAGGTGGTCCCGCGCGCGGGTGACCGCCACATAGGCCAGTCGGCGGTCCTCTTCGAGCTGGCGCGCGCGCTGCGCGGCGACGAAGTCCTCGAGGGCCGTCTTCAGCCCCTGCTGCGTCGGCGCGTCCTCACGGTGCCAACGCAGCCGCGGCAGCCACGGGGCGTCGCCACGGAACTCGTACGGCAGCACGCCGAACGACAGCCACCCCTTGGTGTCCTTCGCCGCGGTGGGCAGCTCGTCCTTCACCAGACGCACCACCGCCACGGCATCCCATTCGAGTCCCTTGGAGCCGTGGATCGTGAGCAGCTGCACGACGTCGTCCTCGGGCGGCTCGGTGCGGGGCGCGAATTCGTCGAGCTTCTCGGCGTGGTCGAGCCAGGCCAGCAGGCTCGTGAGCGACCCGGTCTCGTCGGCGGCGAGAAAGCCGTGCAGCTCGTCGACGAAAGCGCGCAGCTGCTCGGAGGCGATGCGGGCGGGACCGCGCGCCTCGTTCGCGGCGAGTTCGACGTCGAGCCGCAGCTCGAGTTCGATGAGCCGGACGAGTTCGGGGATCGGCAGCCGCGCCGCGCGCCGCAGTCCCGCGAAGACGGCCCCGGCCTCGCGCAGCCGCTCGCGCGCCGCAGGCGTGAACCCGGCCAGCCACCCGTGGTCCGCGGGGTGGCGCAGCACGAAGTCGAGCGCATCGATGAGCGAACCCTGGTCCTGGCCCGCCGAACCGCGCAGGCGCTCCGCGACCTCGGGAGCGAGTGGCCGGAGGGCATGGTCGTGCCGCACGATGCGGCGGGCGAGCTCCGCCAGGGCGCGCAGGTCCGCCAGGCCGATGGCCCAGCGCGGCCCGGAGAGCAGCCGGATGAGGGCAGAACCCGCGGTCGGGTCGGCGATCACCCGCAGCGCGGAGACGACGTCGACGACCTCGGGCGTCGACAGCAGTCCGCCGAGCCCCAGGATGCGGTGTGGGATGCCGCGGCGCGCGAGCGCATCGCCGAAGCGCACCATGTGCTTCTTGCTCCGGAAGAGGATCGCCCCTGTGGTCGCCTGCCCCGCGGCCGCGCGGCGGTCGCGCACGTCGGCGAACCACTGCGCGACGCGGTCGGTTTCGGCATCCAGGTCGTCGTCGAAGGCGATCTGCACGTCGCCCTCGGGGGCTGCGGGGCGCGCCAGCAGTTCGTCGACCGGCACCGGGGCGGTCGACGCGAGGGGGGCGAGCACGGCGTTGGCCGCCGTCAGCACCCGCCGACTGTTGCGCCAGCTGGTGCGCAGGGCGAAGCGACCGCTCTCGCCGTCACCGGCGAACGCGCGCGCGAAGTCACCGAGGTTGCCCGCACTCGCCCCCCGCCATCCGTAGATCGACTGGTGCGGGTCGCCGACCGCCATGACGCCGGTGCCGCGGAAGAGGGTGGCCAGCAGATCCGTCTGCACGACCGAGGTGTCCTGGTACTCGTCCAGCAACACGACCCGGTACCGATCGCGCAGCTCGGCGGCCACGGACTCGTGGCTGCGCACGACTTCGAGGGCGCCGGCGACCTGATCCGAGAAGTCGATGACCCCAAGCCGCGCCTTCTGCCTGTCGTACTCGGCCGCCAGTTCCGCCAGCAGCGACAGCGCACCGACCTTCTCGGCGGCGCGTGCGACCTCGGCGTACACGACCGTGCGCTTGTTCTCGGAGGGGCGCTCGAGCACGTCCGCGAACCGCTCAGGGAAGGCGGCGAGCTTTGTGAGGGGCACGAGGTTGTCGACGCTGTCACGGGCGATGCGCAGGGCGGCGTCGATGATGCTGCGCACCGACTCGCCGCGCTCTTCGAGGCGCGGGTCCTCGGAGGCGAGCACGACGCGTCGCATGAGCAGCCAGGCCGCCGAGTCGCTGAGCACCGCCGCCTGACCGTCGCGGCCGATGCGCACGGCGTGCTCGCGCACGATCGCGTCGGCGAAGCTGTTGTACGTGGACACCGTGGGCCGGTGCAGCAGCGACTCGTCGTCGGCGTCGTCGGGTACGGCGCCCGTGGCGGCGACGAGGCCCGCGAGAAGGGCCCGCCGCGCGGCGTCGTTGGGCGCGTCGGCGAAGGCATCGAGGCGTCCCGCGGCGTGAAGGGCCGGCAGGTGCGCCAGCAGCCCTCGCCTCTCGAACTCCGCCAGGCGCTGCAGCCGCTTGTGGATGCGCTCGGCCAGCTCGCCGGCGGCCTTGCGGGTGAAGGTCAGTCCCAGCACCTGATCGCGGCGCACCAGGCCGTTGGCGACCAGCCACACCACCCGGCCCGCCATCGTCTCGGTCTTGCCGCTGCCGGCGCCGGCGACGACGAGGCCCGGCTGCAGGGGCGACTCGATGACGGCCGCCTGCTCCGGCGTCGGCGGGAACTGCCCGAGCGCCGAGGCGATGGCCTGGGCGGAGATGACACCGGTCATGAGCTCACCGCGCCGATCGTGTGGATGCGGCAGAGCCCGTAGGAGTGCTCGTCGCGGCAGTGCTCCTCGTAGGGTGCGACGAAGGACGTTCCGCGCATGACGTCGACGGCCGCGACGACGCGCGCCACGAAGGCGGCACGAGTGTCGTCGTCGAAGGGCAGCTGGCGCGGGGTGACATAGTCCTTGGATGCCGCGCTGGGCCGCAGCACCAGCAGCTTCGCCCCACCCGGGCGCGCGCCTTCGGGTGCAGCCACGGCGCCGGACTCGAACGCCAGCTGGTATGCCGCCAGCTGGGGGTTGTCCGCGACTGCCTTGTCTGTCTGCGGCTCGCTCTTGCCCGTCTTGAGGTCCACGATCACCACGGATCCGTCGGGCCCGATCTCGACGCGGTCGATGTAGCCGCTGAGCACCGCGTTGTGCTCACCGGCATCGGCAAGCGGAATCGGCACCTCGAAGTGCGGCTCGGCGCTCACGAGGGTCACGCCCTCACGCTCGGCGTCGCGCAGGTACCGGTGCAGGCGCCGCACGAGGTCGCGCGCTCGGGTGCGCTCGGCGCGGTCGCGCCATGCCGCGTCGAAGTCGAGTTCCTTCCAGCGCTGCTGCACGATGTCCCAAAGATCTTCCTCATCCAGTCCGGCACCGTGTTCGAGGGCGGCGTGGATCAGGGTGCCGAGGCCGGCGACCGCCCCGCCCGCGTCGCCGCCCAGCTCGGCGATCACCCAGTCGAGCTGGCACTGCTCCAACGCCTGCAGGCGCGACGGAGACACCCGCACGTCCTCACGGTCGAGATCCCGCAGCGGCGCGGTGGTGGTCGGGCCGGCCACTCCGTACCACTGGGCGGGGTCAGCGCCCGCGACGCCGGCATCGGCGAGGAGTGCCAGCTGGCCGGCGGCGGCGGCGCGGGACGCTGCGGGTGCGCGGGGGTCGGTCAGCGCGCGGCGGTGCAGGGCGACGAGTCCGCGCAGGGTGAGTGGATGCTCGGCCTCTCGCGGTGCCGGCTGCGGATCGGGCAGAAGCTCGAACAGCACGCTGGGCCCGGTGTCGTCGTCGTCGACCGCAGTGACGATGAGCTGCGAGGTCGCGCGGGAGACCGCGCGGGCGAACAGACGCAGCTCGTCGTGCATCGCCTGCCGCCGCCGGTCGAGCACGTCGGTGGCGTCGTCGCCCTCGACCGCTCCCGCGAGCCGCCAGGTCTCCAGCAGGCTGCCCCGCAGGCGGGTGTTCGGCCACACGCCGTCCTGCACGCCCGCCACCACGACCGTGTCGAATTCCAGCCCGAGCGAGCCGGCCGGAGTCAGCACCCGCACGCTCGCTTCGGGCGGGGGCGCCGTGAGGCGGTCCTCGGCCACGTCGCTGTCGAGGATGCCGCGCACGAACGCCAGCGGCGGAGCCCCGTCCTCGCGTTCGACGGCCCGCTTCGCAGCCTGGAAGAGCGCGACCACCGCGTCGAGGTCCCGGTTCGCCTGCTCCGCCAGGGGTCCGTGACCGTGCGCGGCCTCGGCCCACGGGGTCTGCAGCCCCGAGCGTTCCCAGGCCGTCCAGAGCATCTCGTGCACGGTCGCGCCGGCGGCGTGCTGCGCGGCCAGAAGCGCGAGCGTGCCGGCCACCCTGGCCGCCCGGCGGGCTTCTCGCGTGTCGATGAGCTCCAGTTCCAGCGGCCGCGCCATGCCCGACACGAGCAGGTCGTGCCCGCTGCGCTCGCCCCCCGCCGCCAGCTCCGTCTGCCGCAGAGTCGTGCGCAGCCGCCGCAGCTCGACCGGGTCCATGCCTGCGGTCACGCCCAGCAGCACGTCGGTGACGTCGTCGGCCGTCCATTGCTCGGCCGGACGGGCCGACAGCTCCACGACCCGCAGCAGGTCGCGCACCGGGCGCAAGACGCCCAGCGCCTGCCCGGGGCCGCTCGCGCGCGCTGGCACCTCGCGCGCCGCCAGCTCCGCCTCGAGCGCAGAGACCTGGCGGGTGTCGTGGGCGATGACGGCGCATCGGTCCCACGGCACCCCGTCGCGCAGGTGCCGCTCCCGCAGCAGTCGCGCGATGGCGTCGAACTCCTCCGACGCCGAACGCAGCGTGAAGGCGCGCACCGAGGCGTGCGGCGCGACCCGATCGTCGGGCTCGGCCGGGCGCACCCGGTGACTGACGATCCCGACGGCGCCGATGCGCTCGGTCACCGACGCCAGCAGCGACCGCTGCGCCGGGGTTCCCCGGTGCACCCCGGTGAGCACGATCGGCGGGGCCGCCGCCGCCAGCCGTGCGAAGTTGCGCGGTGACGCGCCGCGGAACGTGCCCGAGCCGACATCGGGGTCGCCGAATGCCATGACGGCGATGCCGTGCGTGCGGCATGCCTCGAGCATCTCGACGCCGCCGAGGGTCAGCTCCTGCGCGTCGTCGACCAGCAGCACCCGCACCGCGGCGAAAGGTCCGAGCACCGCCGCGCCAGGCGTGCTGGTCCGCAGGATGCCGACGGCTTCGCGCACGAGTCCGGCGGCGTCTCGGTGCGCCCCGCGCATGTCGGCGCGGACGCGCTCGTACTCCGTCGCGAACGATGCGAGCGACTCCCAGGCAGGCAGCTCCAGCCGCCGGGCGAACGCGCCGAGACGGGCAGGCGTGACCCCGAGGGTGGTGCACTCCGCGAGGAACGTGCGCACCTCGGCGCGGAACCCCGCCGTGCCGCGGATGGGAGCGGGCAGCCAGTCCGGCCAGCGGGACGCTCCCGAGGCCTCGTCTTCGGCGTCACCGGCGAGAAGGTCCTGGAGCAGCTGGTCCTCGTCGGCGCCCGTGAGCAGCTGCGGGGGCTCGCCGCCGCCGTGCACCGCCGCGGCGCGGACGAGCTGGAAGGCCAGCGAGGCCACCGAGCGCGCCAGCGGGCCGGCGGTCGCCCGGCCCACCGCCAGTGCCAGGCGGTCACGCAGCGCCGTCGCCGCCGTGCGGCTCGAGGTGAGCACGACGATCGTGTCGGGGTCGACGCCGGCGTCGACGAGCGCCCGCACGCGCGCCACGAGCGTTGCGGTCTTGCCGGTCCCGGGCGCACCGACCACCACCGCCGACGTCTCCGGCGCAAGGGCGAGGACCTGCCGCTGAGCGGCGTCGGGGACGAAGGCGGCATCGGAGCCGGGCTCGGGTGCCCTGGGTTCACTCTGTCGCATCGAAGCCACGGTAGCCGCCCCCACCGACGTTCGCCGACAGCGAGCGCGACCCGTCGGACCGCCGACGGCGCCCGCCCGTGTCGTAGAGTCGGACTGCGCCCGCGGCGATGGCCGGGGCCGGAAAGGCAGTCACCCGTGGAGATCCGCATCGGCATCGTCAACACCGGCCGCGAGCTCGGCTTCGAGACGAACGAGTCCGCCGAGGTATTCAAGACCACCGTCGCCCAGGCGCTGGACTCCGGCGCCACCCACCTGTCGTTCGTCGACTCGCGGGGCAGCTCCTACATCGTCCCGACCGCCGCGCTGGCGTACATCGAGGTCGGCACCGAGGAGTCCCGTCGCATCGGCTTCGTCGGCTGACACCGTGCAGATCCTTCTGGCCCTGATCGCCGGGGCCGCCCTGGGACTGGCAGCCCACTTCACCGTCGGCGGCCGCGACACCCGCGGAGCCGTCGTCGGCCCCATGCTGGGCGCCGTTGTCGGCGGACTGGTCTGGATGGTGCTGACGTGGGCGGGAGTCGGCATCGAGAGCCCTTGGATCTGGGTCGCGTCGTTCGCCGCCCCCGTCGTGGTCTTCCCCGCTCTCGCCGTGCTCACCCGCGCGCGGGTGCAGCACGACGCCCGCGAGCGCGCGCGCCTCAAGCTGGCCTGACGAGCGTCTCAAGCTCGCCCGAGGCGCTCGAGCCTCAGGCGTCCAGGCCCATCGCGCCCATGCGGCGGGAGTGGGCCGCGAGCAGGTTACTGAACACCGGCTCGACCTTCTGCTCATCGGCGGCGTCGAGTGTCGTCGGTCGCAGCGCGGCGCGGGCGATGAGCAGGGTGTCGCCGACCAGACGCCTGCCCCACATCGCCAGCAGCGCGCGCCACTCCTCGTCGGAGTCGATCGCCGCGACGATCATGTCGACGAGGGCCTGCCGATCGTCGTCGGCGCCGAGGATCGCGGCCGCTTCACGACCCGTCTCGCCGTAGCTGGACGACAGCGCGAGGTAGAAGTCGTCGAGCATGCCCGCGGTGATGTGCACCGACAGCATGGTCTCGAGGGGCCGCGCACCGTGCGTCGCGCGACGGAAGGCGTCCAGCGGCTCGCGGAACGGCAGCATGATCTCCAGCGCATCGTCGCCGCGCCCACGGATGAGCTCGACGAGGCCGCGGTGCTTGAGCAACGCAGCCCCGGCGGCGAGTGACAGCGACTCCTTCTGCGACAGCTCGGGGGTGGGGGCGATGAGTTCGCTCAGAGTCTCGAAGAAGCCCAGCTGGAGGTAGGCGGCCTGGCCCAGGAAGGTGTCGATGTCGGGCGCGAGGGCTTCGAATGCCACCCGCTGGGCATTGCCGACGTCGCCGCGCGAACGGAGCGAGAGCGTACGCGCGGCCGGCCGCGCGCGCTTGAGATTCCACCAGGCCACGAGACACCACGATACGCACCCGACGGGGCGTTCCCGCATCTCCGGTAGGCTGGAGCCGCCCCGGCGACGGATCGGGGCCCCGCGCCTGCGGCTGAGTGAAGGGCGTGGAAACTCTCACCCCGGCGGACTCTCACCGCCAGACAGGCTCAATATCGTGACGACTTTCGCCGAACTCGGCGTCGATCAGGACATCGTCGACACCCTTGCCGCTCGCGGCATCGTGGACGCCTTTCCGATCCAGGAGCAGACGATCCCCCTCGGTCTTCCCGGCCAGGACATCATCGGCCAGGCCAAGACAGGCACCGGCAAGACCTTCGGCTTCGGCATCCCGGTCGTGCAGCGCCTGGGCCTGAACCCCGAGCCCGGCGTGAAGGCCCTCATCGTCGTGCCGACCCGCGAGCTGTGCGTCCAGGTCTACGAGGACATGGACATGCTCACCTCGGGCCGCTCCACGAGCGTCGTGGCCATCTACGGCGGCAAGGCCTACGAGGGGCAGATCGACCAGCTGAAGGCCGGCGCGCAGATCGTCGTGGGCACCCCCGGCCGCCTCATCGACCTGGCGGGCCAGCGTCTGCTCGACCTCTCGCACGCCACCGAGGTGGTGCTGGACGAGGCCGACAAGATGCTCGACCTCGGCTTCCTCCCCGACATCGAGAAGATCTTCTCGAAGGTGCCGCCGGTGCGTCACACGCAGCTGTTCTCGGCCACCATGCCCGGCCCGATCGTCGCGATGGCGCGGCGGTTCATGTCGAACCCCATCCACATCCGCGCCACCGACCCCGACGAGGGTCTGACGCAGGCCAACATCAAGCACCTCGTCTACCGCGCCCACTCACTGGACAAGGACGAGATCATCGCCCGCATCCTGCAGTCCGAGGGCCGCGGCAAGACCGTCGTCTTCACCCGCACCAAGCGTGCCGCGCAGAAGCTCGCCGACGAGCTCAGCGACCGCGGCTTCAACACCGCCTCGGTGCACGGAGACATGAGCCAGGAGGCGCGCGAGCGCTCGATGGCCGCCTTCAAGGCGGGCAAGAAGGACGTGCTCATCGCCACCGACGTCGCCGCCCGCGGCATCGACGTCGACGACGTCACCCACGTCATCAACCACACGATCCCCGACGACGAGAAGACCTACCTGCACCGCGCCGGCCGCACCGGCCGCGCCGGCAAGACCGGCATCGCGGTGACCTTCGTCGACTGGGACGATCTGCACAAGTGGGCCCTCATCAACCGGGCGCTCGAGTTCGGTCAGCCCGAGCCGGTCGAGACGTACTCGTCCAGCCCGCACCTGTTCAGCGACCTGGACATCCCCGCCGGCACCAAGGGACGCATCGTCACCGCGCCCCGCACCCAGACGGTGAAGACGCAGGAAGCCACCGGCGAGGGCGACTCCGAGCGTCGCCGCCGCCGTCGGCGTGACGACAGTGGCGCCCCGCAGGCCTCCGCCGACCGCGAGGCTTCCTCTGCCCGCGCGACCGAGGGCGCCGGCACGCACGACGGCGGCGGCAAAGAGCACCACGACGGCAAGACGGCTCCGCGTCGGCGCCGGCGTCGTCGCGGTTCGGGCACGGGCGCTCCCGCCGCGAGCTGAGCCTGCCGCCCCTCACCGGGCAGGCAGCTCGTGCTGCCACGGCGGGTCGGCTCCCGGACGCGACACGGTGACGCCGGCGGCATCCGCGCCCCGGCGGAGCACGGCTGTGAGGTCATCGGCATCCCAGCCGGCGATCCGCGCGCGCACCGCAGCGGCCGTCGGCGCGTGGATCTCGGCGATGAGCGCCGCCATGACGGTGTCGCCGGCACCGACGGTGTCGACCACGTCCACCGGTGCCGCCGGCACCTCTGCGACGCCGGCTGCGTGGACGGCGAACGAGCCCGCCCCACCCTCGGTGACGACCACGACGGATGGGCCCCGGCTGAGCCACTCCCCCGCCACGACACGGTGGTCCCGGCCCGGGTGCAGCCAGTCCAGGTCCTCACCGCTGACCTTCACCACGTCCGACAGAGCCACCAGCCGCGCCACCCGCGCCCGCACGTCGTCGGGGTCGGTGATGAGGGACGGGCGGATGTTCGGGTCGAAGGTGATCGCCGAGTCCTGTCGTGCCGCGCGCAGCGCGCTCTCGACGGTGTCGGCACCCGGCTGCAGCACCGTGGCGATGGACCCGGTGTGCACGACGGGCGAGGCCACGGGATGCCACGGCGCCGGCGCCCAGGTGATGTCGAAGTCGTAGGTGGCCGCGCCGTCATCGCCGAGACGGGCGGCGGCCGTGGAGGTACGGGCAGGCGATCCCGCCACCTGCACGCTCACCCCTGATGCGTCGAGCCACCCTCTCACCGCCCGCCCATGCTCATCGTCGGCGAACTGGGTGATCAGGCGCACGGGAAGGCCGCGCCGGGCCAAGGCGAGAGCGACGTTGGCCGGGCTGCCGCCGGGGCTGGACCTGGTGCCCGTGGGAGTGTGGACGATGTCGACGAGCGCCTCGCCGATCACCACGACCGCGGGCGGGGAGCCGGTGTGCATGCGTGTTCCTCTCCCCCTGTTCAGGGGTAGACCGGCGCGCTGCCGGTGGCGCGCGCGATGATGCGGGCCACCATCTCGTCGCTGGTGGTGTGCTCCCCCGGCATGTTGGGCTTTCCCCGGCCGTGGTAGTCGCTGGATCCCGTGACGATGAGGTCGTGCTCGTCGGCCACCGCCTGCAGCACGGCGATGCCTTCCGGGGTGTTCTCTCGGTGCCCGAGCTCGAACCCGCCGAGGCCGAGCGCGATGAGCTCGTCGATGAGCGGCATCGGCATCATGCGGTCGCGGCCGGCGGGAGTCGGATGGGCGATGATGGGCACGCCGCCCGCGGCGACGATGAGGCGCACCGCATCGCGGACGTCCGGGGCGTAGTGCGGCACGTAGTAGCCGCTCGTGGGGGCGAGGATGCCGGAGAACGCCTCGGCCCGGTCACGGGCGAGGCCGCGTGCGACGAGGGCGTCGGCGATGTGCGGGCGGCCGACCGTCGCGCCGTCGCCGGTCTCGGCCACGACGTCTGCCCAAGTGAGGTCGTAATCGCGCCCGATCGCCTCGACGATCCGTTCCGCCCTCCCGAGCCGGGCGCGGCGGATGCGTTCGGTCTCGGCGCGCAGGCCCGGGTCGTCGGGGTCGAACAGATAGGCCAGCACGTGCACGCTCCGCCAGCGGTCAGTGGCGCTGAGTTCCATGCCCGGAAGGAAGGTCATACCCAGCGACGTGGCCGCCTCTGCACCCTCCGCCCAGCCCGCGGTCGTGTCGTGGTCGGTCAGGGCGGCGGTGCGCACCCCCGCCCGGTGCACCGCGAGCATCGCCTCCGCGGGCGACTCCGTGCCGTCGGAGTAGACCGAGTGCAGGTGGAGGTCGCTGGGGCCCTCGAACCTCTGCCGTGCTGAACTCACCCCACGAGCGTAGCGGCGCAGGGGCGGGACAGACGGGTGCGGCATCCGCCGATCTCCCAGACAGCTGTCATAGAGTCGCGACGTGCTGCGACTGACCGGGATCCTCGTGACGGTCCTGTTCGCCATCGCGGCAGCGATCCTCACCTGGCCGTCGTTCTTCCGGCTCGAGCGCACGTTCCCGATCGCGCAGGTCGTCTCGTTCCGTCCGCTCATGGCGCTCGCCTTCGCCGCCGGTGTCATCGTCGCCCTGCTTCTGGCCGTCGCCCGGCCGTTGCGGGCTATGGCGCTGTCCATCGCCGCGGTGTGCGCGATCGCCGCCGTAGCGACCGGAGTGACCGTCGTGCAGCGTGGGGCCGGATCCGAGGCGCTCCCGACCAAGGGCGAGCAGAGCGTACGGGTCATGACCTGGAACACCGCCGGAGGCGCCGCGACCTCCCCCGACACCATCGCCAAGACCGCGGTCGCGATGGCCGCCGACGTGGTCGCGCTGCCCGAGACCACGATCGAGACAGGGGAAGCCGTCGCGATCGCGATGCGCGAGATGGGCCATCCGATGTGGGCGCACCACACCGAGCGGGGGCTGTGGGATGCCGACTCCACGACGCTGCTCATCTCGCCCGCGATGGGTGACTACGCCGTCATCGAGTCCTCGCGCGACGGCACGAGCAACACCTCGGTGGTGCCCAGTGCCGTCGCCATGCCTGTCGACGGGTCAGGACCCATCATCGTGGCCGCGCACGCGGTCGCCCCCCGCCAGTCCGCGATGCAGGCCTGGCGCGATGACCTGCAGTGGCTCGCCGACCAGTGCGCCGCGGATGACGTCATCATGGCCGGCGACTTCAACGCCACCCTCGACCACATGCTGCGCCTGGGGGTCGACGGCGGGCACCTCGGCCGCTGCCGCGACGCCGCGGCGCTCACCGGCAGCGGCGTGGCGGGCACCTGGCCGGCACAGGTGCCGACCCTCGTGGGCTCGCCCATCGACCACGTGATGGCGACGGATGCTTGGGAGGTCTCCGGGTCCGTGGTGCTGACGTCGATGGACGACGCCGGCAGCGACCACCGTCCCCTCGTGGTGCAGCTCGAGCCGGCGGACTGACTGCGACCGCTCAGCCGAGCGGTGCCAGACTGGTGGTATGAACACGTCAGGCGACAACGACGCGACCGCAACCGAACCGCAGCAGACCGACACCACCACGAACCGGCGTCAGAACTACGGCCAGGGCTTCCTCGACACGATCTCCACGGGGTGGGCCGAGCGTCCGGCGACGCTGCCCGAGGCACGCGAGCAGGCCGCGTACGCCGCCGCCCGCCGCCAAGCCGTGTCCGCGGCGTTCCCCGGAAAGCGCGTGGTCGTTCCCGCGGGGTCGATGAAGCAGCGCTCCAACGACACCGACTACCCCTTCCGCGCGCACTCCGCGTTCTCGCACCTCACCGGCTGGGGCTCCGACAGCGAGCCGGACTCCGTGCTCGTCTTCGAGCCGACCGACGACGGCCACGCCGCCACCCTGTACTTCCGCGAACGCGCGGACCGCACCACGGCGGAGTTCTACTCCGACGCCTCGATCGGCGAGTTCTGGATCGGCCCTCGCCCCGCGCTGGAGGGCGTCGCTGCGGACCTGGCCCTCGCGACCGACCACCTCGACGCGTTCACGGCATCCGACGACGATCTCGTCGTGGGCGTGGACCCCGACCTCACCCGGTTCGTCTCCGAGCTGCGCCTCATCAAGGACGACTACGAGATCGCGCAGATGCGCCTGGCCGTCGACGTCACCGCCGCCGGGTTCGACGACATCGTCGCGAACCTTCCCCGCATCATCGAGCACCCGCGTGGCGAGCGCGTCGTCGAGGGCGTATTCCACCAGCGCGCCCGCAGCGACGGCAACGCCGTCGGGTACGACACGATCGCCGCCTCCGGCCCGCATGCCTGCTATCTGCACTGGACCCGCAACGACGGGGCCGTGCTGCCGGGCGACCTGATCCTCGTCGACGCCGGCGCCGAAGTCGACAGCCTCTACACCGCCGACATCACCCGCACACTGCCGGTCTCGGGGCGGTTCACCGACATCCAGCGCCGCATCTACGAGACCGTCCGCGAAGCGGCCGACGCCGCCTTCGCCGCGGCGCGGCCGGGCGTGACCTTCCGCACGCTGCACGAGACCGCCCTCGCCGTGCTCGCGCGCCGCACCGCGGAGTGGGGGCTGCTGCCGGTCACCGCCGAAGAAGCCCTCGACGCCGACCGCGGCGGGCACCACCGCCGCTACATGGTGCACGGCACCAGCCACCACCTGGGCATCGACGTGCACGACTGCGCGCAGGCGCGTCGGGAGATGTACTACGACGGCATCCTGCAGCCGGGCATGGTGTTCACGATCGAGCCGGGTCTGTACTTCCAGATCGACGACGTCACCGTCCCTGAGGAGTACCGCGGCATCGGCGTGCGCATCGAGGACGACATCCTCATGACCGAGGACGGCCCCGTGAACCTCTCCGCCGCCATCCCGCGTACCGCCGACGAGGTCGAGGCCTGGATCGCAGGCGCGAGCGCGTGAGGTTCACGCCGCCGTCCGGGTTCACCACGCGCCCCACCCTCGAGGGCACCTTCGGCATGGCGGCGTCCACGCACGCCACGGCGACAGCCGTGGCCCAGGCAGTGCTCGAGCGCGGCGGCAACGCCTTCGACGCCGCGGTGGCGGGCGGTTTCGTACTGCACATCGTCGAGCCGCACCTCAATGGCCCCGGCGGTGACCTCGTCGGCATCTTCCAGTCTGCGGGAGCCGCCGAGCCGACCGTCCTCATGGGGCAGGGCCCGGCGCCGGCGGGGGCGACCATCGCCCACTTCAGGGGCGAAGGGCTCGATCTCGTGCCCGGCGCCGGGGGGCTCGCCGCCGCCGTGCCCGGGGCCGTGGACGCCTGGCTCGTGCTGCTGCGCGACCACGGCACGTGGGAACTGGGCGACGTGCTGTCGTTCGCAATCGGCTACGCCCGCGACGGGCACCCCCTGCTGCCCGCTGCGGCGGCCACCATCGCGCGGCTGGCGGAGCTGTTCCGCGAGGCGTGGCCGAGCTCCGCGGCCCTGTGGATGCCGGACGGCGACGTGCCGGCGGCCGGGTCGCTCGTGCGCAATCCGGCATACGCCGCCGTGCTCGAGCGGCTCGCGGCTGCCGGCGACGGTGCCGCCGATCGCGGCGCACGCATCGACGCCGCGCGTCGGGAGTGGAAGACCGGGCTCGTCGCGCAGGCGGCATCCGACTTTCTCGCCCGGCCGCACCGGCACTCCTCGGGCACGGATCACGCGGGCGTCATCACTCCGGAGGACTTCGCTGCCTTCGACGCCGGCTACGAGCCTGCGGTCACCACCGGTTTCCGAGGCTACGTGGTGGCCAAGGCGGGGGCGTGGACGCAGGGACCCGCGCTGCTGGAGGCCCTGCGCATCCTCGACGGCTTCGAGGACGAGGCGCTGGACCCCGCGACCGCTCGGGGCGCCCATACGATCATCGAGGCGCTGAAGCTGGCGCTGGCCGACCGCGACGCCTACTTCGGCGATGCAGCGCACCCGGCGCTCGTCGCCGGCCTGCTGTCGGAGGAGTACGTCGCGTCGCGTCGTGCGGAGATCGGCGAGCGGGCATCGCGAGAATGGCGGCCGGGCGCGTTGCCGGGCATCGCGCCGTTTTATCCGCCGCTGAATCAGGAACCGGCCGGTGACGGCGCACCGGCCGGCGTGGGCGAGCCGACCGTCGCGAAATCCGGCGCGACCCGAGGCGACACCTGCCACATCGACGTCGTCGACCGCTGGGGCAACATCGTCGCGGTCACGCCGTCGGGCGGATGGCTGCAGTCGTCGCCGACGGTCCCCGAACTCGGATTCTGCCTCGGCACCCGCGTGCAGATGACCTGGCTCGACGAGGCGTCCCCCGCCGCGCTGCGGCCGGGCATGCGGCCGCGCACCACGCTCACCCCCACGCTCGTGTCACGCGACGGCGCACCGGTGATGGCGCTCGGCACTCCGGGCGGCGACCAGCAGGAGCAGTGGCAGCTGCCGATGCTGCTGCGGATGCTGGTGGGCGGATACACCGCGCAGCAGGCGATCGATGCGGCGACGCTGCACACCACGGCCCTGGTGGATTCGTTCTGGCCGCGCACCCGGACGCCCGCGGGCGTCATCGCCGAGGACCGCGTGGGCGACCAGGTCATCGACGAGCTGACCGCGCGTGGACACGATGTCACCGTGAGCGGCCCGTGGAGTCTCGGCCGCCTGAGCGCCGTCGGCATCGACCGCAGTTGCGGCGTGCTGTGGGCAGCGGCCAATCCGCGTGGGATGCAGGGGTACGCCGCGGGGCGGTGAGTCACGGGGGCGGCGCCAGCCGTCGTTTCCTCCCCAGGACGCGCGTGGTGCGGGTTATCCACAACCAGCGGGTGACCGGGGATTTGCGTTCCGTCAATGTCGGTGGCCCTCGGCAGAATAAGGGGCATGAACAGCTCCCCGACCACCACTCGCGACGACGTGTTGTCGTTGACGGATGACGTGTTGTCGTTGACGGATGACGTGTCGTCGTTGACGGATGTGGTGGCCGCGATGGTGGATGCCGACCGTCAGCTCGCCGCGCTCCAAGCCTGGCAGTTGGGACTGCTGGCGCGGGCGGGGGCGATCGCCGCGGCGCAGACCGCGCAGATCCCGATCGCCGCGCAACGGGAGCGGGAGATGCCGTTGCGGTCCGTCGCGGCGGAACTGGGCGCGGCGCTGCGCCAGTCCGACCGGGGCATGCAGAACCGCATCCACCACGCCACCCTGCTGCGCGAACGGTTCCCCGCCACCGTGACGGCGTTGGCGCAGGGGCGGATCGACATCGCCCACGTCCGGGTCATCGACGACGCCGGGGCGCGGATCACCGACCCTGATGTGCGGGCGGTGTTCGAGCAGGCCGCGCTGGCCGTGGCGGAGCGGGAGACGGCGGGGCGGGCGAAGCCGGTCATCACCACCCTCGCGCACCGCATCGACCCCGTCCCGCTCACGGAACGACACGCCACCGCGGCGGAGACTCGGCGGCTGTGGGTGCGGGACCTGGACGACGGGATGGCGGAACTGGTCGCCCTGCTGCCGGCACCGCTCGCTTACGGCATCCGCGACCGCCTCACCCGATACGCCCGCGCGCTCCGCGACCGTACCGCGGGCGAGGCGGCCGAGGTGGGCGAGGCGGCCGACGTAGCGGACGACACGTCAGAACCACCCACTGCCGCAGACTGCCGGACGATGGATCAGCGGCGCGCGGACGTGTTCTCCGACCTGCTGCTCACCGCACACGCCACCGCCGAAGCCTCCGACGCGACCCTCTGCGAGACCGACGCGCTCATCGCCCACATCGAGGTCACCATCCCCGCCGCCACCCTCACCGGCCAGAACATCCCGGCCACGTTCCGCGGACACGGGCCGGTCGACCCCGACACCGCCCGCCACCTCGCTTCCCTCGCCCCCGCCTGGGACCGGCTGCACCTGAACGCCGACACCGGGGCCGTGGAACACACCGACAACTACCGCCCCACCCAGGCCCAACGCCGCCTTCTCCGCGCCCGCGACGAGCACTGCCGGTTCCCCGGCTGCCGCACCAGCGTCTGGCACTGCGACATCGACCACGCCATCGACCACGCCCACGGCGGCCCCACCCGCGTCTGCAACCTGGCACACCTCTGCAAGCGGCACCACACCCTCAAGCACAACACCGCATGGACCGTGGTGCAGCACGGCGGTGGAGTGCTCGTGTGGACCAGTCCCACCGGCCGGGTGTACACCGACGTGCCGCCCCGCACCCTCGAGTTCACAGCGTCGGCCGCCAGCGGGGCTCCGCCACCGTTTTAGGCCGTGTCGATCAAGCTGGTGCGTAGCCAGCACAGGGTTGCGGATGAGCGCGGACTCCCGGCCGCGCTCCCGACGACGCAAGGCAGCGCACCGTAGCGAGGTGCGCGGTGTCCCGCCGGCAGCGTCAGGAGTGCGCGCGCATCCACGCGGCGACGATCGGCGCCAGACTCTCTCCCACGTCGTCCGCGGGGCGCTTGCGCCCCTTCACCTCGAACGAGTGGTTTCCCCCGTCGATCCAGTGCACCGCGGCATCCCGGCACGACGCGACCGCATCGGCGAGCTGCTCGTGCGGGTCGACGAACGGGTCGTTCGTCCCCTCGACGAACAGCTGCGGCGGCCCGACATCGGGCAGATGCGCGACGCGCGGTCTGTCGGGGCGGCCCGGCGGATGCAGGGGGTAGCCGAGGTACACCAGTCCCGCGGGCGAGATGAGGCCCTCCGCCGCAGCCATCGACGCCATGCGGCCGCCGTACGACTTGCCCGCCGCCCACATCGCCAGCCCCGGCGCCTCGGCGCGCAGTGCCGCCTCGGCCGCCCGCCAGGTGGCCACCGCGTGTGCGGCCGGCCCCGGCATGCGACGGCCCGCCTGCACGTACGGAAAGTTGAAACGCAGGGTCGCGACGCCCGCGGCACGCATGCCGCGCGCGAAACCGACGAGGAACGGGTACGAGTATCCGGCACCGGCACCGTGAGCGACCGCCATCGTCGCCCAGGCGTCCTCGGGCGCCTCGAATGCGGCGGAGACCGTCACCTCACCGGCGGGAAGCGCGACGGTGAGTCCGTCGATCATGTCCTCGGGGAGCCCTCGCCGGCGGCGTCGTCGCCCTGCGGCGCGGCCGGAGTGGGCGGCACGATTCGCTCACCGTACCGGGGCGGCTCGTTCGGGTCGTCCAGCGGGGGACGCGGCGCGGGCGCCTGGCCCGGCGCGGGCGTCGCGCCGGGGTCTACGGGCGAGGCCACCGGCGCATCGACGCGTCCCAGCGCCTGGCGGGCCTTGTGCACGCTCGCCGGCAACACCGTCACGTCGTAACGGTCGGCGACGACCTGGGTGATCGAGGCGTAGTCCCGGCGTCGGCGGATGAGCGAATAGGTGATGATGCTCATCAGCATGCCCACGGCGATGCCGACGAAGAGCACCCCGACGAACAGCTGGATCGGCACCTCGGGTGTGCCGAGCACGAAGATCGCGGCGAAGAGCAGTCCCAGCAGCAGTCCGTTTATGGCGCCCTGCCGGGCGGCGGTGGCGTAGCCGAGCCGGCCCGTCACCTTCTCGATGGACCGCAGGTCCTGCCCGACGATCGCGATGTCACGCGCCGGCACGTCTGCCGCGATCATCGCCGAGACGGCCTTCTGGGCGGCCTCGTACGTGGTGAAGCTCGCCACCGTATCGCCGACCGCGTTGCGCCCCGAGCCGAACGGCCCCATCATGCTCATCCCCCCATCTTCGCACGCGGTGTCGCGGCGGGCCCGGGGCGGGCGGCCCGCGACGCCGACTACGCTGGGTCGGGTGAGCACGCAGAGGGTCTTCGTCGCGCGGCTGGTCGGCTGCGCGGTCTTCGACCCCGCCGGCGACCGCCTCGGCAAGGTCCGCGATGTCGTGGTCATCTTCCGCAAGGACGACCCGCCACGCGTGATCGGGCTGGTGGTCGAGATCCCCGGCCGGCGCCACGTCTTCCTCTCCATCGGGCGCGTCACCTCGATCGCGACCGGCCAGGTCATCACGACCGGCCTCATCAACGTGCGGCGGTTCCAGCAGCGCGGCGGCGAGGTGCGCGTGATGGCCGAGCTGCTGGGACGCCGGGTCTACCTGCGCGACGGCAGCGGCACCGCCGTTATCGAAGACGTTGCGATCGACCGCAACCGCATCGGCGACTGGGACGTGTCTCAGCTCTTCCTGCGGCGCCCCAAGACGAGCGCCTCGCCGTTCGCGAAGGGCCCCACGACGTTCGCGGCGTGGAACGAGGTGCGTGAGGACCAGGCGCCCGGCGAGGCCCAGTCAGCCGAGCAGCTGGTGGCGACATACTCCGAGCTCCACGCGGCCGACCTGGCGAACACCCTGCTGGACCTCCCCGCCGAGCGCCTGCTCGAAGTCGCTGAAGAGCTGCCCGACGACCGGCTCGCCGACGCCCTCGAGGAGATGCCCGAGGAGGACCAGATGCACATCCTCGAGCGCCTCGGCGACGAGCGCGCCGCCGACATCCTCGACCACATGGAGCCCGACGACGCCGCCGACCTGCTCGGCCAGTTCCCCGAGGGGCGCATCGCCCAGCTGCTCGAGTTGATGGAGCCTGACGAGGCCGAGGACGTCCGCGCGCTCCTCGAGTACGGTCCGGAAACCGCCGGCGGTCTCATGACCAACGAGCCGATCGTGCTGTCGGCCGAGAACACCGTCGCCGAAGCGCTCGCGCTCATCCGCCGCCACGAGCTGCACCCCGCCCTCGCCGCCTCGGTGTACATCACCCTCCCCCCGTTCGAGACGCCGACCGGGCGTTTGCTCGGGGTCGTCCACTTCCAGCGCATGCTGCGCTACCCGCCGCACGAGCGCTTGGGTGCCATCATCGACGACTCGATCGAAGCGGTCCCGGCGACGGCTCCCGCCTCCGAGGTGGCGCGGCTGCTCGCCACCTACAACCTCGTGTCCCTTCCCGTGGTCGACCAGGGGCACCACCTCGTCGGAGCGGTCAGCGTCGACGACGTGCTGGATTACCTGTTGCCCGAGGATTGGCGCTCACCCGAACCCGCTCCACACGCCGCGGCAGCCCTGCGGCCCGGAACGCCGACGGGGAAGCGCTGATGGTACGCGCGAAGAAGGCCTCGCTCGAGGCGCCCCGCGGGCGGCCCGGCGTGCTTCCCCGCCAGCCGCAGCCGTCGAGCGACCGGTTCGGCCGTTTCACCGAGTGGATCGCCCGCGCGATGGGCACGCCGCTGTTCCTGCTGATCCTGAGCCTGTTCTGCATCGTCTGGCTCAGCTGGAACACGTTGGCGCCGATGAACCTGCGGTTCGACTCCGCCGCCAACGGCTTCACTGCGCTGACGCTCATGCTCTCGCTCCAGGCGTCGTACGCGGCGCCACTCATCCTGCTGGCGCAGAACCGCCAGGACGACCGTGAGCGCGTGCAGATCGAGCAGGACCGCCAGCGCGCCGAACGCAACCTCGCCGACACCGAGTACCTGGCCCGCGAGATCGTGGCGCTGCGCATGGCGCTGACGGATGTGACCAGGGAGGTGGTCACGAAGGACGTCCTACGCCAGGAGCTGGCCCGTGCCCTCGAGCAGCTCGACGACCGGGATGCCGCGCGCGACCGGGCCGCACAGGACGCCCCCGCACCCCGACACCCCGACCTCGAGGCCGACGGCGGGCGCGAGGGACACCAAGACGGAACGGGCCGGTCGTGACCCCCCTCGACGACGCCGTGCGCGCGGCAGTCGGCGCTGTGGTCGACCCGGAGCTGCGCCGCCCCCTGTCAGAGCTCGACATGGTGCGCGACGTCGCGGTGCACGACGGCGTCGCTCAGGTCGGGGTCGACCTCACCATCGTCGGCTGCCCCGCCGCCGCCCGCATCGAATCCGACGTCCGCACCGCCGCGGCATCCGTCCCCGGCGTCACCGCCGTCGACGTACGCGTGGGTGTGATGACCCCGGCGCAGCGTGCTGCTTTGACGGAGCGCCTGCGCGGCGGGCGCGCTGCGCGGCAGATTCCCTTCGGTCCCGACTCCCTCACCCGCGTGATCGCCGTCACCAGCGGCAAGGGCGGCGTCGGCAAGTCGACGCTCACCGCCAACCTCGCCGTGGCCCTCGCCGCCCGCGGGACGGCCGTCGGGCTGATCGACGCCGACGTGCACGGGTTCTCGATTCCGGCGCTGCTGGGACTCGTCGGACCCGACGGGCTGCCGCCCCAGCCCACGCGCATCGACGAGCTCATGCTTCCGCCGGTGGCCTACGGAGTGAAGACGATCTCGATCGGCATGTTCCTCCCCCGCGATGCCGCCACGCCCGGCGCCGTCGCCTGGCGCGGACCCATGCTCCACCGCACAGTGCAGCAGTTCCTCACCGACGTGTACTTCGGGGACCTCGACGTACTGCTGCTGGACATGCCTCCCGGCACCGGAGACGTCGCCATCTCGGTGGGTCAGTTCCTCCCCCACGCCGAGGTGCTCGTGGTCACGACGCCCCAGGCGGCGGCATCCGATGTGGCTGTGCGCAGCGGGCTGGTGGCGCGCCAGACCGGTCAGCGCGTGATCGGCGTCGTGGAGAACATGGCCGCCATGACCCTGCCCGACGGCACCGTGCTCGACCTGTTCGGCTCGGGCGGCGGGCAAGCGGTGGCTCAGGCGCTGTCGACCGACGGTCACGCCGTTGCGCTGCTGGGAACGGTGCCGCTCAGCCCGGCGCTGCGTGCCGGCGGCGACGCCGGGGTCCCCGTGGTGCTCGGTGCCCCCGGCGACCCGGCAGCGGCTGCGATCACCGCACTCGCAGACATTCTGCTCGCGCAGGGGCGCGGTCTCGTCGGCCGATCCCTGCCCTTCTCCCCCGCCTGAACCTCAGCGGCTCAGGTCGCCTCCGAATCGAAGGGTGGCGGCCCCTCGGGGCGCTTCACCGGCGGTGACGTCGGCGTCGGGGCCGCAGCAGCGGTCACCGCGGCGCCGGCCGCTGCCGCTCGCACCGTGGGCGTGGGCGCGTCGTCGAGGAGCGCCTCACGGATGATCCGTCGGGGGTCGTACTGGCGAGGATCGAGCTTGCGCCAGTCGACGTCGTCGAGGTCCTCGCCCATCTCCTCCTTGACGCGGGTCTTCGCACCCGAGACCCACTCCCGCACACGCACGGTGAACCGGGCAAGGGCCTCGGCGTACCCGGGCAGTCGGTCGGGTCCGATCAGCATGCCGGCGATCACGGCGATCAGCAGCAGCTTCTCCCACGTGAGCCCGAAAACCATGCCTCCAGGTTACCCGTGCGCCTGACCGGTCGCGGCGCTCCGGCCGCGTACGCTGACAGCTGGAGGTCCCATGGGCGAGCACGACGCGAACCGCAGGTTCGCAGCCGAAGTCACAGTCGAACCCGACGCGATCAGCAGGGCACGCGCGCACGCGCTGGAGCTCGGCGCCGATCCCATCAGCGCTCCGGTCGGTGCCCAGTGCGCGGTCATCGCCGCGGCGTCCAAGGCGCTGAACATCGTGGAGGTGGGCACCGGGGCGGGGGTCTCCGGGCTCTGGCTGCTGCACGGTTCGCCGCGGGCGACGCTGACCACCATCGACGTCGAGCCCGAGCACCTGGGCGCGGCCCGCCAATCCTTCGCCGCGGCGGGTGTCGCGCCCGCCCGGGCACGTTTCATCACCGGGCGCGGATCGAGCGTCCTGCCTCGCATGAACGAGGCGTCCTACGACATCGTCCTGATCGACGCCGATCCGGAGGGCGTCATCGAGTACGTCGAGCACGGTCTGCGACTGGTCCGCGCCGGTGGCACGGTCCTCGTGCCGCGTGTGCTGCACGGCGGTGCGGTGGCCGACCCGGTACGGCGCGACGCGGTGACCAGCGCCTACCGTTCCCTCATCCAGGAGACGCAGTCCTCCCCCGCTGTCATCGGGGCACTGTCGATCGTCGGCGAAGGGCTGCTGCAGCTGACCACCGTCGCCCACTGACGGCGAACAACGAAGCGGCCGGTCAGAACTGACCGGCCGCTTCGCGGAGGGAGCGTGTCACGCAGGGTTCACAACGCCGCCGAGGACGCTGTACAGCTCTTTCGCCTCGTCGTCGTTGACGGAAACGACCAGGCGACCCCCACCCTCGAGCGGGACGCGCACGATGATCAGGCGCCCCTCCTTAACGGCCTCCATCGGTCCATCCCCGGTTCGCGGCTTCATGGCTGCCATTACGGGCTCCTTTTCCATATAGGTGTGGTCCCTGAGTTTATCGTGTGAAACCGACGCCGGATGAACGAGGCGCGCGGAGGAGTCGCTCAGGGCACGCGCCAGAAGGTGTCGCCGAGGGCGTACATCTCGTGGATCCACCACCCTTGGGCGACCAGACACACCACCAGCGCCCCGATACGCCATACCCACGATCGGGGCACGGCGACCGCTCCCCACAGCGGCGAAAGCGGCAGCAGCAGCCGGAATGTGCTCGATTGCGGGAAGAAGACCGCGAGCAGATAGAGCAGGTAACTCGCCGACCACAGGCGCAGGTCGACCCCCAGACGGCGCGCCGTTCGCCCTCGCCACAGCCACAGCGCCGCTCCTGCAACCGCGGCCACGAGCACCACCACCCCCACCGCCGGCGGCAGACCCAGCTGACTCGCCCAGAAGGCGCTCGCCTGCACGACGCCTTCGAAGGGCACGAAGCCCGCCTCGGCATTCGGAAGCCAGACGCGGCGCCACGCCAGCTCGGTGGCCAGATACGCGTCGGGCCGCCCGGTCACCAGCGCCGCGATGCCGATCCACGAGAACCCGACCACGGCGGCGAGGAGCCCTGTCGCGACGATGTGCACGACATCCCGCCCCGGAAGGGGGGTGTCACGACGGATCACCCATCGGTGGATGCCGTGGAGCGCGAGGAACAGCGAGACCGCCAGCACTCCGGGGCGGGTGAACCCCATGAGAGGCACGAGCAGGTAGAGCCATGCGTACCGGCGTCGCTGCACCTGCCACAGTGCGAGCAGGAGCAGGAGGAGGAACAGCGACTCCGCGTAACCGACGTGGAACAGGGCCGCCAGCGGCGACGATGCGAACAGCACCGCGGCCCAGAGCGCCGCGCGTGCGCCGATCCGCTCGCGGAGCAGCCGATAGAGCACGTAGGTGGCGCCGTACCCCGCGACCAGCGACACCATGGACGCCCCGGCCACCCACGATCCCAGCGGTGCGCCGACCACGGCCGCGACCGCCGGGTACACCGGGAGGAAGGCCCACGCGTTCTCGGCCACCTGGCCGCCGTCGGTGAGGGGCAGCTCGGTGGGGTAGCCCGAGACCGCCACCAGCCAGTACCACTGCGCGTCCCACCCGGCGAGGAGGTCCGCCAGTGAGGCGTCCGCTCCGAACCGCGATCCCGGCCCCGAGGCGCGGGCGGCCAGCAGCAGCAAGCCGGTCGTGACCAGACGCGCACCGAGGTAGAGCACCCCGATGCGCAGGGACGCCGGGAGCGCCTCCCAACGTCCAGCGATGCGGGTGGTCAGGCGCCGCTCAGCCATGCGCGCAGACCGCGCTCCACGGCCTCGATCTGCGAGACCGCCACGCGCTCCTCGTCGTGGTGGGCCAGGTGCGGGTTGCCCGGACCGTAGTTCACGGCGGGCACCCCCAGCGCCGAGAACCGCGCGACGTCGGTCCAGCCGTACTTGGGGCGGGGCACCGCGCCGACAGCCGCGACGAACTCCTGTGCCAGCGCGGCGTCGAGGCCGGGACGCGCGCCTTCGGCGACATCGGTGATCTCCACCTCGTATCCCGTGAAGATCTCGCGCACGTGCGATTCCGCCTCGGCGGCGTCGCGACTGGGGGCGAACCGGTAGTTCACCTCGATCTCGCAGAGATCGGGGATGACGTTGCCGGCGACGCCGCCGGTGATGCGCACCGCGTTGAGACCCTCGCGGTAGACCAGGCCCTCCACCTCGATCTGCTGCGGCTCATAGTCCGTCAAGCGCGCGAGCACGGGGGCTGCGGCGTGGATCGCGTTGACTCCCATCCAGGCCCGCGCGCTGTGGGCGCGGGAGCCGTGGGTGCGCACCACCGCCCGAAGCGTGCCGTTGCATCCCCCTTCGACTTCGCCGTCGGAGGGTTCGCCCAGAATCGCGAAGTCCGCGGCGAACAGGTCGGGGCGGGTGCGCGCGAGGCGCGTCAGCCCGCTGCGCGACGCCTCGACCTCTTCGTGGTCGTACCAGAGCCAGGTGATGTCCACCCGCGGGTCGACGAGCTCTGCGGCCAGCTTGAGCTGTACCGCCACTCCCGCCTTCATGTCGACGGTGCCCCGTCCCCACAGGTAGGGCTCGCCGTCGATCTCGATGTCGCGCGTGGGCAGGTTGGCGTTCACGGGAACGGTGTCGATGTGCCCGGCGATGGCGACGCGCTGCGCGCGGCCGAGGTCGGTGCGCGCCACGATCGTGTCGCCGTCGCGGTGCACCTGCAGGTGCGGCAGCGCGGCAACGGCTTCATGGATCGCGTCGGCGAGCGTCGTCTCGTCGTCCGAGACGCTGGGGATGTCGCAGATCGCCCGCGTGAGGTCGAGAGAGGATGCGCTGAGGTCGAGCCGTGGCATCCCCCGAGTCTAGCCAGCGCGCACCGGCCGATATTCTGGAGGGATGAGCGATGCACGATGGATCTGGGCCACGGGACTGACGACCACCGCCGCTGACGGCACGGTGCTCGACGCCTGGTTCCCCCACCCCGAGACGGGGCACCGCCCAGTGGACGTCGACGCCCAGGCTGAGTTCGAGGGACTCACCGGACGCGACGAGCGTCGCAGCGTGACCGTGTCGCCGGTGTCGCTGGAGATCGACCTGGATGCCGCACCGTCCTCCACGCCCGACGCCTATCTGCGGTTGCACGCCCTGTCGCACCGCCTCGTCGAGCCGAACGCCCTCAATCTCGACGGCATCTTCGGTCACCTCCCGATCGTCGCGTGGACCAACGCCGGCCCGATGCTGCCGGAAGACGCCGCCGCACTGCGGCCGTCGCTGCAGCGCCACGGCATCCAGGTGCAGGGCCTCGACAAGTTCCCGCGTCTGACCGACTACGTCACGCCTGCCGGGGTGCGCATCGCCGACACGGCTCGCGTGCGACTGGGCGCGTACCTCTCCCCCGGCACCACCGTCATGCACGAGGGCTTCGTCAACTTCAACGCCGGCACGCTCGGCGCCTGCATGATCGAGGGCCGCATCTCGCAGGGGGTGGTGGTCGGCGACGGCAGCGACGTCGGCGGGGGCGCGTCGATCATGGGCACGCTGTCGGGGGGCGGCAGCCACCGCGTGTCGATCGGCGCCCGCACGCTGCTCGGCGCGAACGCCGGCATCGGCATCTCACTGGGCGACGACTGCGTCGTCGAGGCCGGTCTCTACGTCACGGCCGGAACGAAGGTCGTTCTCGCGGGCGGGCCCACCCGCCATGACGGCACGCCGCAGGTCGTGAAGGCCGCAGAGCTCTCCGGGCGGTCGGGCCTGCTGTTCCGTCGCAACTCCCTGACCGGTGCGGTCGAGGCGGTCGAGCGCACCGGCGTGGGCGTCACGCTGAACGAAGCCCTGCACGCCTGAGCGTCAGAATGCCATGTACAGCGTGAAGCACCAGAGGCAGATGAAGGCCAGCATCCCGACGCTGTAGAGGATCGACGCCCGCAGGATCTCGCTCTCGCGGCCCGAGAGCCCCACCGCCCCCGCGGCGATCGCGATCGACTGCGGCGAGATGACCTTCCCTGTGTTGCCGCCGGCGGTGTTTCCTGCCACCAGCAGGGCCGGGTCGGCCCCGATGCCCTGCGCGGTCGCGACCTGCAGCGGCGCGAAGAGGGTGTTGTTGTTGACCACCGACCCGGTGAGGAACACGCCGATCCAGCCGATGATGGGCGCCAGCAGCGGCACGAGGGGGCCGATCGCGGCGAGGGCGTTGCCCATGGACGTCGACGCCCCGGCGTAGTTGGCGATGTTCGCCAGCGCCAGGATCAGCGCGATGAGCACCAGCGCCTGCCAGAGCGACCGCACGGTGCCGACGAGCTCCCCGCCCAGCGACGGGCGGCGGGATCTCGGGGTGGTGAGGTACGACACGATCACCGCGAGGAGGATGGCCGTGCCGGTCGCATTGAGTGGCGTGAAGCCCCAGGTCGCGGTGACGACCGAGCCCGCTGCCGTAGTCACTTCGCCCGTCAGCCCCGGGATCGGAATGGCGAAGACGGTGCCGGCCAGCGCGCCACCCTCCGCGAAGAGGTTCTTGAACGCCGGCAGGCTCCACACCAGGATGAAGGCGGTCAGGATGTAGAAGGGGCTCCAGGCGGACGCGATCTGGCCGAGGCTGTGGCGCTCGGCGGCCGGGGCCTCCGACCCGTCTTCACGGAACTGCCGCCTGGGCTGCCAGACCCGCCCAAGCAGGAAGAGGGCCACCATCGCGCCGAGCCCCGCGCCGAGGTCGGCGAGCTCCGGGCCCAGGAACCACAGCACACCGCCCTGGATGCCGCTGAAGACCACGGTGACGAGCAGGGTCGCCGGCAGCGTCTCGCGCAGGCCGCGCCGCCCGTCCAGGATCATCACCAGCAGGAACGGGATCAGCAGGGTCAGCGGCTGCAGGATGACGACCATCGACCGCGACAGCACCATCACGTCGATACCGGTGACCTGTGCGCCGACGATCACCGGGATGCCGATGGCGCCGTAGGCTCCGGCCGCGGCGTTCGCCACCAGGGAGATCATGGCGGCGCGCACCGGCCGGAACCCGAGTTGCACCAGCAGCGCCGCGCAGATGGCGATCGGAACGCCGAATCCGGCCGCGCCCTCGAGGAAGGCCCCGAACGCGAAGCTGATCAACAGCACCTGGATGCGCTGGTCGCCGGAGATGCCCCCGATCGAGGCGCGGATGACGTCGAATCTTCCGCTGGCCACCGCCAGTCGGTACAGCCACACGGCCATGACGATGATGTAGGCGATCGGCCAGATCGCGGTGAGCACGCCGATCAGCGCCGACCCGCCGACCGTTTCCAGCGGCATCCCGAACGGCCACATGGCCACGATGATCTGCACGACCAGGGCGATGATGGCCGAGAGGATGCCGCTCAGCTTGATCGCGACCAGGCAGACCAGGAACACCACGATCGGAATGGCCGCCACGAGGGCCGAGAGTCCGATGCTCCCGAAAGGGTCAGTCGTCTGTTCCCACATGGCGCCTCCGCTCGTACGGCAGGTCGTGCGGGAGTCACGCTACCCGGCGAGGGGCATCCTGGTCACCCCTACCGCTGCGACGGCGCGGGCCGCCGCGGAACGGGCTTACACCCCGGGGTAGTCGCGGCGTCCGGCGCCGGTGTACAGCTGCTGCGGGCGGCCGATCTTCGTCTGCGGGTCGTTCTGCATCTCGCGCCAGTGGGCGAGCCAGCCCGGAAGCCGGCCGATCGCGAACAACACGGTGAACATGCGGGTCGGAAAGCCCATGGCCTTGTAGATGACGCCGGTGTAGAAGTCGACGTTCGGGTAGAGCCGGCGCTCCTGGAAGTACGCATCGTTGAGTGCGATCTCTTCGAGCTCCTTGGCGAGGTCCAGCAGCGGGTCGTGCACCCCGAGCTCGGTGAGCACCTCGTCGGCCGATTCCTTCACGAGCTTCGCGCGCGGGTCGTAGTTCTTGTACACCCGGTGCCCGAAGCCCATGAGCTTCACGCCGTCTTCCTTGTTCTTCACACGCTCGACGAAGCGCTGCACGCTCTCGCCGGAGTCGCGGATGCGAGCCAGCATGTCGAGAACGGCCTCATTGGCGCCGCCGTGCAGCGGCCCGTACAGGGCGTTGATCCCGGCGGAGATCGACGAGAACTGGTTGGCGCCGGTGGAGCCGACCAGGCGTACGGTCGAGGTGGACGCGTTCTGCTCGTGGTCCTCGTGCAGGATCAGCAGACGCTCGAGCGCCCGTGACATGACCGGGTTGATCTCGTACTGCTCGCTCATGACGCCGAAGTTCAGGCGCAGGAAGTTGTCGACGAAGCTCAGCGAATTGTCGGGGTAGAGGAACGCCTGACCCACGCTCTTCTTGTGCGCGTAGGCGGCGATGACGGGGAGCTTCGCGAGCAGGCGGATGGTGTTGATCTCCACGTGCTCGGGGTTGTTCGGGTCGGACTGGTTCTCGTAGTAGGTCGACAGCGCCGCCGTCGCCGACGAGAGCACCGACATGGGGTGCGCCGTGTGCGGCAATGACGAGAAGAACCGCTTGATGTCCTCGTGCAGCAGGGTGTGCCGGCGAATGCGCTCGTCGAACGCACCGAGCTCGTCGGCAGTGGGCAGCTCGCCGTACAGCAGCAGCCAGGCCACCTCGAGGTACGTGCTGTTCTTGGCCAGCTGCTCGATCGGGTAGCCGCGGTAGCGGAGGATCCCCTCATCACCGTCGATGTAGGTGATCGCCGACTTCGTCGCCGCGGTGTTCACGAACCCGTAGTCGAGGGTCGTGTGCCCGGTCTGCTTGGTGAAGGTCGACAGATCGACGCCGGCGGCACCGTCCGTCCCGCGCAGGATGGGCAGTTCTGCCGTGCGCTCCCCGATCGTGACCGTGGCTACGGACTGGGGGGCTTCTGGCTGCTGGGTGCTCGCGTCGCTCACGAAGCCTCCTTGCGGTCGGGGTCGTCGGTGAATACAGCCTAACGGGCTGTCGGGCCTACTCCGTTCCCCGCCAAAGGATGGGGAGATCCGGTGGATGAATGCTACGGATGCGTGAGCCGCCGCGCCGCCTCGGCGATGCGCTCATCGGTCGCGGTGAGAGAGAAGCGCACGTGCTCGGGGAAGTGCGGCCCATAGAAGTGGCCGGGGCCCGCCAGGATGCCATGCTCGGCCAGCCGGCCGAGGCTCTCCCACGCATCGCGACCCTCGGTGGCCCACAGGTACAGCCCGCCCTCGCTGCGGTCGATGCGGAAACCGGCAGCCTCGAGCGCAGGCTTGAGCACCTCGCGCCGACTCCGGTAGCGCGCCTTCTGGTCCGCGACATGGGCGTCGTCGGCGAGGGCCGCCGCCGCGGCGGCCTGCACCGGCGCCGGCAGCATGAGACCCAGGTGCTTACGGGCGGTCAGCAGGCGGGAGACCAGAGCCGGATCCCCGGCGAGGAACGCCGCGCGGTAACCGGCGAGGTTCGACTGCTTGCTCAGGGAGTACACCGACAGCACGCCGCCGAGGTCGCCATCCGTGACGCGCGGGTCGAGGATGCTGGGAACCGGATCGTCGGCCCAACGCCCTTCCCAGCCGAGCTCGGCATAGCACTCGTCGCTTGCGATCACGGCGCCGAGTTGGCGAGCCCGCGCGACGGCGCGGCGAAGCTCGTCGTGGTCGAGCACACGTCCGTCGGGGTTGCCGGGCGAGTTCAGCCACACCAGACGGGTCGCTTCGGGCCATTCGGCCGGGTCGTCGGTCGCCAGCGGAGTCGCGCCCACCAGCCGCGCTCCGACTTCGTAGGTCGGGTAGGCCGCACGCGGGTGCACGACGATGTCGCCGGGTCCGAGGTCGAGCAGCAGCGGCAGCAGCGCCACGAGCTCCTTCGAGCCGACGGTGGGCAGCACGTGATCGGGCGTGAGCGCAGGCACGCCGCGCCGACGCTCGAACCAGTGCACGATCGCTTCGCGCAGGAGCGGCGTACCGGCAGTCTGCGGGTAGGCGTGGGCGTCGGTGGCTGCCGCCAGCGCCCCCGCTACGGCCGCGGGCGTGGGATCGACGGGAGACCCGATCGAGAGGTCGACGATGCCGCCCGGATGGGATCGTGCTGTGGCCGCATAGGGCGCCACGGCATCCCAGGGGTAGTCGGCGAGGTCACTGACCCCCACGTCAGGCCTGCGGCGGGAGAGCGGCGATGATCGGGTGATCGTGCTTGATCACACCCGTCTTCGCGGCACCACCGGGCGAGCCGATGTCCTGGAAGAACTCGACGTTCGCGGTGTAGTAGTCCGCCCACTCGGCGGGCAGGTCGTCTTCGTAGTAGATCGCCTCGACGGGGCAGACCGGCTCACAGGCGCCGCAGTCCACGCACTCATCGGGGTGTATGTACAGCGACCTCTCACCCTCGTAGATGCAGTCGACAGGGCACTCGTCGATGCAGGCGCGGTCCTTGACATCGACGCACGGGAGGGCGATCACATACGTCACTCCCCCAGTCTAGGCGACCTCTTCGCATCCGGGAGGCGTGACAGGTCGGGCCAGGCGACGACGACCGCGACGACGAGGGGCACGGCGATCGTCCAGACGACGCCGGCCGAGAGCATTCCGTCCGTCGGGGCGGGGACGATGACCGAGCCGCCGGGGCCGGGGCCCGAGAACAGGAGGGTCGCGGCCATCGCACCGATACCAGCTGCCAAGGCGACCCACCGGTCCGCGGTCAGCAGCCGCACAGCCACCAGCAGCGCGGACACTCCGACGATGGACAGCACGAGACCGAGCGGGAACCACCCGAGGGCGTAGGAATGAGAGACGGTCCCGGCGACCCCGTACACGAAGCCGGTCACGACGGCGATGATCCACGTCAGCACGCGCGCCCTGGTCGATTCCACCTCAGCAGTCTAGGCGGCCGGTCACGCCGCCAACCCCCACAGCCGCAGCAGCGCAGCCGTGCCCGCGGCGGCCAGCACGACCACCAGGAAGGGGGCGCGCAGCAGCAGCAGCCCCGCCGCCACGACGAGGGCGGGCAGACGCGCGTCGATGACGACGCCCTGTCCGACGCCGAGCGTCTGCACCGCCACCAGGGCCGCCAGCAGCGCCACGGTGAGCAGGTCGGCCACGCGTGCGGGGCGGGGTGCTTCGAGCACCTTCGGCGGGATGAGATACCCGACAGCCTTCAGCGCGACGCAGATGATCGCCGCCAGGACAACGGCGTTCCACAGGGTCAAGGCAGCCCCTCCCGCTCGGGGACGTCGTCGGGGTCACCGAAGGCGTTGGCGCTCGCGGGTGAGGCGAACCAGTTGAACAGACCCACCACGACAGCCACCAGGGCGGCGATGAGCACGGGCAGTCCCGGCATGAGCAGGGGCGTGAGCACTGTCGCCACCACGGCGGCCGCGCTGCCCACCGCGATCGCCTGGCGCTCGCGCAGGCGCGGCCACAGCAACGCGAGAAACGCTGCGGCAGCGGCGGCGTCGAGCCCATACGCGCGCGGATCGCCCAGCAGGTCCCCGAGAAGCGCGCCGATCAGCGTCGAGAGATTCCACCCGACGTATATGCCGAGGCCCGTGACCCAGAAGCCGATCTGCCGCGCCCGGGGCGCGGTCTGGGCGAGAGCGACGGCCGTCGACTCGTCGATGGTGAACTGCGCCGCCGCCGCTCGCCGCCACAGCGGCCCTCCGATGACCGGCGCCATGCGCATCGCGTAGGCGACGTTGCGCACCCCCAGCAGCGACGCCGAGGCGATCGCCGCGGGGACGGCGGCCAGTCCGCCGGCGCCGATGACCCCGACGAAGGCGAACTGCGAGCCGCCGGTGAACATCACCAGGCTCAATACGCAGGTCTGCCAGACGTCGAGACCGGATGCCACTGCGAGGGCGCCGAACGACACGCCGTAGGCGCTGGTGGCAAGTGCCACCCCCAGCCCTTCGCGCGTCGCCCGGCGAACCTGACGGGCGGCATCCGCCCCGTCAGCAGACGTCCCTTCGCTCACCCGAAGATGCTAGCGGCGAGGGCGTCAGGCGTTGGCGTCCTGGCGCTTGAGCCGGGCGGTGTTGCGGGCGCGCTCGTTGCCGTCCAGGTTCACCTTGCGGATGCGCACGATCTCGGGAGTGACCTCGACGCATTCGTCGTCGCGGGCGAACTCGAGGCTCTCCTCGAGCGTCAGCAGCCGCGGCGGCGTCATCGACTCGAAGGTGTCGGAGCTCGCCGCACGCATGTTGGTGAGCTTCTTCTCCTTGGTGATGTTCACGTCCATGTCGTCCGCGCGCGAGTTCTCGCCGATCACCATGCCCTCGTACACCTCCTGCGTGGGCTGCACGAAGAACGACATCCGCTCCTGCAGCGCGATCATCGCGAAGGGCGTGACCACACCGGAGCGGTCAGCCACGACCGAGCCGTTCTGACGCGTCTGGATGTGCCCTGCCCACGGCTCGTAGCCGTGCGAGATCGCGTTGGCGATGCCGGTGCCGCGGGTGGTGGTGAGGAACTCGGTGCGGAAGCCGATGAGACCGCGCGAGGGGACGATGAACTCCATGCGCACCCAGCCGGTGCCGTGGTTGGTCATGTTCTCCATGCGGCCCTTGCGGGCGGCCAGCAGCTGCGTGATCGCCCCGAGGTACTCCTCGGGGGCGTCGATCGTGAGGTGCTCGAACGGCTCGTACGTCTTGCCGTCGATCTTCTTGGTGACCACCTGGGGCTTGCCGACGGTCAGCTCGAAGCCCTCACGGCGCATGTTCTCGACGAGAATGGCCAGCGCCAGCTCGCCGCGGCCCTGCACCTCCCACGCGTCGGGACGCCCGATGTCGACGACCTTGAGCGAGACGTTGCCGATGAGCTCGCGGTCGAGGCGGTCCTTGACCATGCGCGCGGTGAGCTTGTGACCCTTCACCTTGCCGACCAGCGGCGAGGTGTTGGTGCCGATCGTCATCGAGATGGCGGGCTCGTCGACGTGGATCTGCGGCAGCGGTCGCACGTCATCGGGATCGGCGATCGTCTCGCCGATCGTGATGTCGGGGAATCCGGCGATGGCGACGATGTCGCCCGGGCCTGCGGACTCGGCCGGGTAGCGGTCGAGGGCGCGGGTCTTGAGCAGCTCGGTGATGCGGGCGTTGCTGGTGGTGCCGTCAGCACGGACCCAGGCGACGGTCTGGCCCTTCTTCAGCGTGCCGTTGAAGACGCGCAGGAGCGCAAGGCGACCGAGGAACGGCGATGAGTCGAGGTTCGTGACCCACGCCTGCAGCGGTGCCTCGTCGTCGTACGACGGCGCGGGGACGTGCTGCAGGATCGCCTCGAAGAGCGGCTCGAGGTCGTCGTTGTCGGGAAGGCTGCCGTTCTCGGGACGGTTGGTCGAGGCGGCTCCCGCACGACCCGAGGCGTAGACCACGGGAACGTCGAGCAGAGCGTCGACATCGAGGTCGGGAACATCGTCCTGCAGGTCGGACGCGAGGCCCAGCAGCAGATCGTGGGCCTCTTCTTCGACCTCTGCGATACGCGCGTCCGGGCGGTCGGTCTTGTTGACCAGCAGAATGACGGGCAGCTTCGCCTCGAGCGCCTTGCGCAGCACGAAGCGCGTCTGCGGCAGCGGACCCTCACTGGCATCCACCAGCAGCACCACGCCGTCGACCATCGACAGGCCGCGCTCGACCTCGCCGCCGAAGTCGGCGTGACCCGGCGTGTCGATGACGTTGATCGTCACCGGAACGTCGGTGTGCAGCCCGTTGTACGTGATCGCCGTGTTCTTGGCGAGGATCGTGATGCCCTTCTCACGCTCGAGGTCGTTCGAGTCCATCGCGCGTTCCTCCATGTGCTCGTGAGAGCCGAAGGACCCGGTCTGGCGGAGCATCGCGTCGACGAGCGTGGTCTTGCCGTGGTCGACGTGCGCGACGATCGCGACATTACGGAGGTCCGGACGGAGGGCGTGCGCCATCGATTTTCCTTGCGGGGAGAGGGGAAAGAATCTGCGCCGTCCCCAGGCGAAACCGAAGGGCCGACACTCCAGGATACAGGAAGCGGGGCGGGGTCTGGTCGACCCCGCCCCGTTCAGGGTGCGCTCACCGGCGCCGGCCGGGTCCGAACCTACGCGTCGGGGGTGTCTCCGAGCGAGTCCAGCAGAGCCCGCCGGGCCAGCCGGCGCTCACGCTGCTCGACCGGGTCGGGCACGGGAGACGCGGCGAGAAGACGCTTGGTGTAGTCGTCCTGCGGGTCGTGAAGCACGGTGCTCGTCTCGCCCTGCTCGACCGCGTGACCGTCCTTCATCACCAGCACGTGATCGGCGAGCATGTCCACGACAGCCAGGTCGTGGCTGACGAGCATGCAGGCGAAGTCGAACTCGCGCTGCAGTTCGCGCAGCATCTCGAGCACGGCGGCCTGCACCGAGACGTCGAGCGCCGACGTCGGCTCGTCCGCGATCAGCAGCTCGGGCTTGAGCGCCAGCGCCCGGGCGATCGATACACGCTGCCGCTGGCCGCCGGAGAGTTCGTGCGGGTAGCGGTTGACGACGTCGGTGGGAAGGCGCACGGCGTCGAGGAGCTCGCGGGCACGGGCCTGACGCGACCGCTTGTCGCCCACACGGTGCACGACCATCGGCTCGATGATGCACTCGCCGATCGGGAAGCGGGGGTTCAGCGACGACGCAGGGTCCTGGAAGACCGCGCCGATGTGACGACGCACGTTCTTCGCGGCGCGCCCGCGCAGCTTGGCGAAGTCCTCACCGCGCACCTTGAGCGAACCCGAGGCCACGGGAAGCAGGCCCAGCACCGCCTTCGCGATCGTGGACTTGCCCGATCCGGACTCACCCACGACGCCGAGCACCTCGCGCCTGCCGAGGTCGAAGGAGACCCCTTCGACGGCGCGGAACGCCTTGCCGCGCATCACGTAGTCCAGTGCGAGATCCTCGGCCACGAGCACCAGGTCGCGCTCGGCCGGCGTCGCGGCGGCGCGCTCGCGCTCGCGCGTCTCGGTGACCGCGGTACCCGCACCCAGGGCGGAACCCGACAGGCGCGGCACGGCGTTGAGCAGCTTGCGGGTGTAGGGGTGCTGCGGGTTCTTGAGCACGTCCGTCACCAGGCCCTGCTCGACGAGCTCGCCCTTGTACATGACGACCACGCGGTCGGCGAGGTCCGCCACGACGCCCATGTTGTGCGTGATCAGCAGGATGCCGACGTCGAGGTCGTCCTTGAGCGACCGCAGCAGGTCGAGGATCTCGGCCTGCACCGTGACGTCGAGAGCCGTCGTGGGCTCGTCGGCGATGATCACGCGAGGGTTCAGGGCGATCGCCATCGCGATGACGATGCGCTGCCGCTGACCGCCCGAGAACTGGTGCGGGTACTGCGAGATGCGCGTCTCGGGGTCGGGGATGCCCACGCGCTGCAGCAGCTCGACCGAGCGCTCCCGCGCGTCCGCACCGTAGGCGACGTCGTGCAGCTCGAAGACCTCGGTCATCTGCCGCTCCACCGTCAGCACCGGGTTCAGCGCCGACATCGGCTCCTGGAAGATCATCGCCACCTGGGTGGCCCGCATCGCGCGCATCTTCTCCGGCGCGATACCGACGACCTCGGTGCCGCCGACCTCGGCGGAGCCGGTGACCAGGGCGTTCTCGGGGAGCAGCCCCATGGCGGCCGATGAGCTCACCGACTTGCCCGAACCCGATTCACCCACGATCGCGACGACCTCGCCGGCGCGGAGATCGAGGCTCACACCCTTGACAGCGCGGACGAGTCCGGACTCGACGGCGAAGTCGACCCGCAGATCGGTGAGCCGCAGGGCGGCATCCGCACCCGCGGGGTGCGTATCCGTGTACGTCACGACAGTCCCTTCTCAGCGCGCAGGCGTTCCAGTCTGCGTGGACTCCATTTGCGGGTCTGCCGCGGATCGAAGGCGTCGCGCAGACCGTCCCCGATGAAGTTCACCGCCAGCACGATGACCAGGATGATCATGCCCGGCCACCAGAACAGCCACGGCCGGTTGGTGAAGGCACCCTGGTACGTGCTGATGAGCAGGCCGAGGGATGTCTCTGGCGCCCTCACACCGAACCCGAGGAAGCTCAGCGAACTCTCGAGCAGGATCGCGCCGCCGATCGCGAACGTGGCATTCACGACGATGATGCCGATCGTGTTGGGCACCAGATGCTTGAAGATGATCCGGAACGCGCTCGCACCGGTCGAACGGGCGGCCGCGACGTAGTCGCGCTCACGGAGCGAGAGGACCTCTCCGCGCACCAGACGCGCCAGGCCCGTCCACGAGGCGAGACCGATCATCAGGGCGAGCGCGAAGATGCCTCCGCCGGAGATCTTGCCGAGCACGGCGGCGAGGACGAGCAGCGGGATGACGATGAAGATGTCGGTGATGCGCATCAGCACGTTGTCGACCCAGCCGCGGAAGTAGCCCGCGACCGCGCCCATGACGGCGCCGATCGTCGTCGCGACGATACCCACGGTGAAGGCGATGATCAGCGACCGCTGGGTGCCGACCATCACGAGCGAGAAGTAGTCCTTGCCGACGTTGTCCTGCCCGAAGGGGTGCTCGCCCCAGCGGATGCCGTCCCCGCCGAGCCACGTCGGGATCAGGCTCAGCGTCGGACGGCCGCCGTCGATGACGTTGCCCGCCGCGAGGTAGCTCTTGTCCCACCAGCCGGGGATGCCGGCGAAGCCGATCGACGTGAAGGCGACGATGATGATCGCGAAGAGGAGGACGGTCGAGATCAGCGCCGCACGGTGACGGAGGAACCGTCGCAGCACCAGCCGTCCCTGTGAGAGCGGCTTGGTGTCCTTGGCGGCGAGGGCCGCGTCCTCGGCCTCTGCGAGGTCGTAGATCGCGTCGTTCTGGGGTGTGGAGTTGTTGCTCATACTCGGATCCTGGGGTCGAGGTAGGCGTAAGAAATATCGGCGAGCAGGTTGAACAGAACCGCGACGCCTCCGGTGATCACGAAGAACGCCATGACCGGCGCGGGGTCGACCTGGTCGAGGCCGACGGCGAACAGGTCGCCCATCCCCTTCCATCCGAAGACGCGTTCGGTGACGACCGCGCCGCCGATGAGGCCCGCGAAGTCGAACGCGGCGATCGTCGCGATGGGGATGAGGGCGTTGCGCAGCGCGTGCCGGAAGATGACGGTGCGCTCGGGTGCGCCCTTCGCGCGTGCGGTGCGGATGTAGTCCTGGCGGTTGACCTCGAGCATCGAGGTGCGGGTGTAGCGGCTGTAGCTCGCCAGTGAGATGAGCGTCAGCAGCAGCGTCGGCAGCAGCATCTGCGTGCCGTAGTCGAGGAAGGTCTCCCAGAAGCCACCGCGGAAGTTCGGTGTCTGTGAGCCGATGGTGGAGATCGGCCGGGGCTTGAGACCGAGGAAGTTCGGCCACACCCGGAAGAGGTGGTCGAGTGTCGTGAGTCCCGCACCGATCACGCCCGTCACCGTGGCGGCGATGATCGCCTGGGTGCGGTAACGGTGGCTCATGAACCGCGCGAGGACCCAGGGCAGGGCGATCGCGAGGACGATGCCGAGGATGAGCACGCCCCAGTTCATGTAGTAGACGAAGACGTTGAAGAGCACCAGCTGCATGATGCTGACGCCGGCAGCCGTGATGAGCGCCGGAACGAGCACCTCCCGGTTGCGCAGCCCCACGGTCATGGCGGTGACGCTGAGCGCCACACCGAAGGTCAGGACGGCGACACCGATCATGCCGAGCTGGGGGTTGCGGAAGAGGTCGAGTGCCGTGAAGGTCGGCATCGCGACGGCGAAGAACGCCGTGGTGACGAGGAAGGTCGCTATCCGCCGCTTGACGGAGCCCGCGAGAACCACCTGCATCACGAATCCGAGGACCACGGAGATGAGGATGATCTGTACCGGAGTGAAGCCCGGGTCCTGCAGCCAGTTGTTGAACCCAATGGCCATGTACTCCTTGAGGAGCACGGCGGCCCAGAACACGGGAAGTGAGAAGAAGAGGAAGGTGCCGAAGGTCACCGCGTAGTCGAGGCCCGAGTACTGACGGACGGCGGTCAGGATGCCGACCGCGACGCCGATGATGAGGGCGAGCACGGTGGCAAGGAGGACGAGGCGCAGTGTCGAGGAAGCAGCCTGGCCGAGGAGGGTGCCGACATCTACGCCGGAGCGGTTGGTGCCGAAATCGCACTGGCCGATGACGCATCGGCTGACGCCGCCCAGCCAATCGAGATAGCGCTGCCACCACGGCAGGTCGAGATTCATGTACTCGATGCGCTGCTGGATCAGGAGCTCGCGGTTGCGCGCGTTGCTCTCGCGCAACTCTGCGAGCGGATCCCCGGAGTTGATGACCAGTACGTACATCAGTACCGAGGCGCCCAGCATGATGCCGACGGCCTGGACGAGGCGTCGCAGGATGAACTTCAGCACGACAGTGCTTCCCTTCGGGTTTATCGGGAACGGTCGCGATCACAGATGTGCGGGCCGGCCGCAGGCCGACCCGCACATCCGAACATCGGCCGAATTACTCGGCGCTGCTCCAAGCGTACGCGTTCCAGGAGATACCACTCTGCGTGGTGGTCCGCTCAACGCCGTCGACGCTGGCGCTCGCTGCGTCCACGCCCGGGTGGGCGAAGACCGGGATGCCGAACAGGTCGGCCCACAGGAGCTCCTCGATCACCTTGGTCTGCTCCAGGTGCACCTCGGGGTCGAGGCTGTTCTTCAGCGTCGCCCAAGCGGCGTCGACCTCGGGGTTGGAGTAGCCACCGTAGTTCTGCGGCTTGCCCGTGGCGTAGATGTTCTCGCCAGAGGCGATCTGGCCGGAGCCGGCCCAAGCGAACAGCGCCACCTCGTAGTCGCCGCGCTCCTGCGTGCCGCCCGGCTGGAAGAAGTCCTCGTTGCCCGCGTCGACGATGTTGAAGCCGGCCTGGTCGCACGACGACTTGATCAGAGCGACCTGGTCCGCGCGGCGCGGGTTGGGTGCGGAGTATCCGATACGGACCTCAGCGCCCTGGGCACCCTGCTCCGCGACGATGCGCGCTGCCTCTTCGATGTTCGGCTCGTCGTACTCGCCGTTGTAGGACGCCTCGACGACCTCTTCGTAGCTGTCCTGGAAGGGGAACACCTCGCGGGCGTTGAGCACGACCGCCGCGGGGTCGATCGGCTTGATCAGGTTGTCGACGATCTGCTGGCGCGGCACGCACATGGCGAAGGCCTGACGCAGCTCCAGGTTGTCGGCGAACAGCGAGCCCTCGATGAAGTTGAAGTCGAGGTGCTCCCACGTCAGCGACGGGCCGGACAGGATGTTGACCGCGTCGCCGAGCTCTTCGAGCTGCGCGAGGGTGTCGACGGTCGGCTGCGGCGCGATGACGTCGAGGTCACCGTTGTCGAGGGCCTGGACCATGGCGTCCTGGCCGACGAAGCGGAAGACGATCTCGGCGTTCTGCGGCGCGAGCTTCTCGCCGTAGTATTCCTCGTTCGCCACGAGGGTGACGGACTGACCGGCATCCCACGAGCTGAGCTTGTACGGACCCGAGGAGGGCATCAGCGCCTCGTCGGGCAGCTCGCCGGGGTTGGTGAACCAGCCGGTGTTCCAGAACTCGGCGGCGGGCTCGAGGGCGGCGGTGTCGCCGTCGAGGATCGCCTGGGCGAGCTCTTCGGTCTCCATGCCGGCCTGCTCCGCGACGATGTGCGCGGGGTCGAGCATCCAGGTCTGGATCTTCCAGTCCGGGTTCTTCACGGCGAACTCGACCGTGAACTCCTTGCCGTCGAGCTCGCCCTGCGGGCCCGCGGGGACCTCTTGGCCCATGTCCTGAGAAACCGAGTTGAACAGCGGGCCGTCGGGGCCGGCGAGGTTGGTGTTCTGCACGCCCCACGCCAGCACGGCGTCGGCGACGGTGATCGGGGTGCCGTCAGACCAGACGGCGTCGTCCGAGATGGTGTACTCGACCGTCAGCGGGTCCTCCGACACCAGCTCGTACGAGCCCAGGTCGGTGTTGTCCTCGATCGAGCCGTCCGGAGCGAAGTACGTGAAGCCGGTCTTCATCTGGTCCGTGATCGCCGAGTTGTACGTGCTGTACGTCTCGGGCGTGTAGCCGTTGTAGCTGATGAAGTCGTTCGGTCCCACGGAAACGGCGATCGACGCGGACCCCGTGGGCTCGTTGGTGTCACCGCTGCCGTCGTCACTGGGCGGTGCGCAGGCGGTGAGCGCCAGGGCGGTGACGCCGATGGCGGCCCCGGCGATAAGGGTTCGACGTGAACGCATTTGGTCTCCTACATTGGTGCGGGCAATGGCACTCGCGGCCTGCTTCGACTGACCTACATCGCTCGGGCTGCGAATACCGAAACTATAGGTGAACGTCACCTGGCCGATCGGCGCGGGCCGAAAATAGTTACAAACCGTTAACCCGGACACGGGCTCAGGCGCGGCTCCCGCCGACCATGAGGGCGAGCAGCGCCCACGCGATCACACCGGCCAGGGACAGCACGACGGGCAGGTTCCACCCTCGCTTCACCTGCCCTGTGGCGGGGCCACGGTCGACGGCGGCCTCCCAATGACGGCGGATGAGCTCCACGTCCGAGCAGGCGGGGACGTGCCGCTCGGCATCCGCACCCCGCCCACGCCGTGGGCGGGGTGGCCTGAGGGCTGGTCCGCCGAAGGCGACCACCTTCGAGCCGTCGTCGAGCTGCAACGTCAACTGCCATCGGGTCGTGATGTCACGCACCCGCGCCCAGGGCACCGCGGCGCGCCGCAACGGGTTGACCACCGTGATGCCCTGCGCATCGGTGTGCACCGTCGGGGCGTACAGCGCAGCGAAGATGATCCAGTCCACCAGCAGGATCCCCGGCGCCAGCACCAGCATCTGCCCGAACCCGGCGCGCAGGACGGCATCCCCCAGCAGGAACGCCGTCATAGCGCCCGCGGCGACCAAGGCGACCGTCCCCGAGCCCGACCGATAGGCGCGGCGACCCGCGCCTGCGGCCTGACTCATGTCTCGGTGTCTACGACGCCGGCACCGAGTGTCATGGACGCGCCGGGGATGGCTTCCAGCAGACGCCGGGTGTACTCCTCGGCGGGGTTGGCGAAGATCTCGTCGACCGTGCCCTGTTCGACGATCTTGCCGCGCTCCATGACGCAGACGAAGTCGGCGACCACACGCACCACCGCGAGGTCGTGCGTGATGAACAGGTAGGTCAGCCCGAGCTCGGACTGCAGGTCGGCCAGCAGCTGCAGGATCTGGTCCTGCACCAGCACGTCCAGCGCAGACACGGCTTCGTCCAGCACGACGATGTCGGGCTTCAGCGCCAGCGCGCGCGCGATGGCGACACGCTGTCGCTGCCCTCCGGAGAGCTCGTTCGGGTAACGGGATGCCAGCTCCTGCGGCAGCGAGACCTGGTCCAGCAGCTCGGCCACCCGGGCGCGGCGGGACGTCGCGTCGCCGACGTGGTGCACGTCCAGCGGCTCGGCGATCGTGCCGCCGATGCTGCGCAGCGGATCGAGGGACCCGTACGGGTCCTGGAAGACCGGCTGCATGCGTCGCCGCAGCGCGAAGGACCTGCGCCCCGAGAGCCGGGCGATGTTCTCGTCCTCGATGAGGATGGTGCCCGACGTCGGCTTCTCGAGGTCGAGCACCATCTTCGCGATCGTCGATTTGCCCGACCCGGACTCACCCACCAGCGCCAACGTGCGGCCGCGCGGCATCTCGAACGAGACGTCGTCGACGGCGCGGAACCGCTCGCTGCGGAACGACCCCTGCCGGATCTTGTACTCCTTGACCAGGCCCTGCACCACGACCGCCGGCGCACCGGTGGCCAGATCCGCCTCGTGCCGGATGCCGCGGTCCTCGGCGCGGGCCTGGATGCGCTGGGACGCCAGGCTCGGCGCGGCGGCGACCAGCCGCTGGGTGTACGGGTGCTGCGGGTTCTCGAGGATCTCGCGACTGGGCCCGGACTCGACGATCGCGCCCTGGTGCATGACGACGATCGTGTCGGCGCGCTCCGCGGCGAGCCCCAGGTCGTGCGTGATGAGGAGCACCGATGTCCCCTTCTCCGCCGCGAGCGACGCCATGTGGTCGAGGATGACCCGCTGCACGGTGACGTCGAGGGCCGAGGTCGGCTCGTCGGCGATGAGCAGCTTCGGGTCGGCGGCGAGGCCGATGCCGATGAGGGCCCGCTGGCGCATGCCTCCGGAGAACTGGTGCGGGAACTGATGCAGCCGGCGTTCGGCATCCGCCAGTCCCGCCTGCTGCAGCACCTCGACGGCGCGCCGCTCGACCTCTTTGCGTCCGGTGGCGATGCCGTTGGCGCGGATGGCCTCCTTGACCTGGAAGCCGATGCTCCACACCGGGTTGAGGTTGGACATCGGGTCCTGGGGCACGTAGCCGATCTCGCGGCCGCGGATGCGCTCCATCTGCGGCGGCGTGAGCGTCGTGAGATCGCGACCTTCGAGCGTGATGGACCCGCCGGTGACGTGGCCGGTGCCCGGCAGCAGGTCGACGATCGCCGAGGCGGTCGTGGACTTGCCCGAGCCGGACTCCCCCACAATGGCGACGGTCTCGCCGGGGTGGATGTCCAGATCGATCCCGTGCAGGACTTCGGTGGAGGTCTTTCCCGCGTCGAATGCGACGGTCAGATCGCGGATGGACAGCAGAGGCGTGCGGTTCGCCGGCATCATCGACGTGCCCTCGCTTTCGGGTCCAGGGCGTCTCGCAGGAGCTCGCCCAGGATGATGAACGCAAGGACCGTCACGGTCAGCGCGATGGACGGATAGATCAGCGCCAGGGGCGCGACGCGCAGCGAGGACTGCGCCTGGCTGATGTCCAGCCCCCACGACATGGTGCCGCTGCCGAGACCGACACCCAGGAACGACAGGGTCGCCTCGGCCGAGATCGCGGTTCCCAGCGTGATGGTGGCCACGACGATGACGGGTGCCAGGGCGTTGGGCAGCACGTGCGCGAGCAGGGTGCGGAACCGCGAGAGGCCGATCGCGCGCGACGCGGTCACGAAGTCCGCCTGTCGCACCCGCAGCACCTCGGAGCGAATGACGCGCGCCGTCGACGCCCAGGCGAACCCGCCGATGGCGAAGGCGAGCAGGAGCGGTGTGCGGTTCTGCGAGAAGACGCTCATGACGACGATGGCCGCGAGGATGTACGGGATCGCGAAGAAGATGTCTCCGACGCGCGAAAGCACCGAGTCGAGCCATCCGCCGTAGAACCCGGCGAGCGCGCCCATGACGACCCCGAGGACGGTGCTGATCAGGGTGGCGAGCAGGCCAACGAGGAGCGAAGTGCGTGCGCCCCACACGATGCGGGACCAGATGTCGCACCCTTGGAAGGTGAAGCCCAGCGGGTGGCCGGAGCTCGGACCGCCGTTGCTGTTGGCGAGGAAGCACTCGGTGTCGGGCGGGACGGGCGTGAACAGCGTGGGCCACGCAGCCATGAGGACGACCAGGAGCACGAGCACTCCGGTGACCCAGAAGGTGGGGCGGCGGCGGATGTCGCGCCAGGCGTCGCGCCAGAGGTTGCTGGGCTTTGCCGCGACGCGCACGGCGTCGACGTTGATCGTGGTGGTCTTGACGGGAGCGACGTAGTGCGCCGTGGGGAAGCGATCACTGGGCATAGCGGATCCTCGGGTCGAGCAGGCCGTACAACAGGTCGATGACCAGGTTGACCAGGACGTAGACGATGACGAACACGGTCACGAAGGAGACGACGGTGGGGCCTTCCTGGCGGCGGACCGCCTCGAAGAGCACGTTGCCGACGCCGGGAACGTTGAAGATGCCCTCGGTGACGGTCGCGCCCACCAGCAGCACGCCGAAGTTGGTCGCCGTGTTCGTGACCACGGGGATGAGCGAGTTGCGCAGCACGTGCACGGGGATGACGCGACGCCGCGAGAGGCCCTTGCTGTAGGCGGTGCGCACCCAGTCCTGGTTGAGCGTGTCGATCACCGATGCGCGGGTCAGACGCATGCTGGTGGCGTAGAGGCTGAGGCCGAGCACGATGGCCGGCAGCCACAGGTCCATCCAGCCGTTCTGCACCCCCACGGTCGGTCGGAACCAGCCGAGCTGGATCGCCAGGAAGTACTGCGCGAGGAAGGCGAGGACGAACACGGGAACGGCGACGAAGACGAGCGCGATCACGAGCGAGGCGTTGTCGAAGATCCTCCCCTTGCGCAGCCCCGAGATCGTGCCGATGACGATCGCGAGCACGAGCTCTATCGCGATGGCCAGCGCCGCCAGGCGGATCGTCACGGGGAACGTGCGGGCGAGCACTTCGCTCACCGGCTGACCCGAGAAGCTCACGCCGAAGTCCCCCTGGAAGACGCCGGTGATGTAGAAGAAGTACTGCACGATGAAGGGATCGTCGAGATGGTATTCCTCGCGGATCTGCGCCAGCAGCGCCGGGTTCGGCGTGCGGTCGCCGAACAGGGCCAGGATGGCGTCGCCGGGCATGGCGAACACCATGAAGTAGATGAGCAGCGTGGCCCCGAAGAATACGGGGATCACCTGCAGCACTCGTCTGACGATGTAACCGAGCACGTCCGCTCTCCCTGGGAATCGGAACGACTCGCGAGGCGGTGACGGACGGCCACCGCCTCGCGAGTGAGGTGGCTATTCGGCCTTGGTGATCAGGTGGAACAGCGGTACGGAGTTCCAGCCGAACTCCACGTTCTGCACCGTGGGGGCGAAGCCGCCGGTCACGTTGGCGTACCACAGCGGGATGACCGGCAGATCCTGCAGCAGCACGCTCTGAGCCTCGGAGAAGAGCGCGTTCGCCTCCTCCGTGTCGGTCGTCGAGATGCCCGCCGTCAGCAGCCCGTCGAACTCCGCGCTGGAGTAGTCACCGTCATTGGATCCGGCGTTGGTCGCGTAGAGCGGTCCCAGGAAGTTGTACAGACCCGGGTAGTCCGCCTGCCAGCCGGTGCGGAAGGCGGTGGTGATGGCGTCGTTGTTCACCAGCTCGCGCAGTTCGGCGAGGGTCGGGTAGGGAGCGCCCGACGCTTCGATCCCGAGGTTGTTCTTGAGCGAGTTCGACACCGCGTCGACCCACTGGTCGTGGCCGCCGTCGGCGTTGTAGCCGATCTGGAAGGAACCGTCCCACGGTGAGATGGCGTCAGCCTCGGCCCACAGCTCGGCGGCACGCTCGGGGTTGTACTCCAGCACCTCGGCACCCTCGAGCGAGTCGGACCAGCCGTCGATGACGGGCGAGGTGAAGTCGCTGGCGGGGGTGCGGGTGCCCTGGAAGATCTTCTCGGTGATCTCGTCGCGGTTGATCGCCATCGAGATGGCCTGACGGCGCAGCTGGCCTTCCTCACCCGAGAAGTGCGCGAGGCGCTCCGGGATCGTGAACGACTGGAAGATGGCGGCCGGCTGGTTGACGGCACCCTCGCCGAGGTCGGACTCGAAGGTCGCCAGCGACGTCGGCGGAATCACGTCGATCACGTCGACCTGGCCACCGAGCAGGTCGGCGTACGCGGCATCCTGCGAGGAGTAGAAGGTGATGGTGAGGCCACCGTTCTGGGCCTGACGCACACCGTCGTAGTCTTCGTTCTTCACGAGGTCGATCTGCACGTTGTGCTGCCACGCGCCCTCACCGTCGAGCATGTACGGGCCGTTGCCGATCGGGTTCTCGCCGAACGCCTCCATGTCTTCGAACGCAACATCCGGAAGCGGGTAGTAGGCGGAGTAGCCCAGGCGCTGCGCGAAGTCCGACGCGGGCTTGTTGAGCGCGATCGTGAAGGTGTAGTCGTCGACCATCTCGAGGCCGGTCAACTCCGTGTCCTCGTCGTAGCTGAATCCCTCGATGTCCTCGAAGAAGTAGCTGTTGTAATGCTTGTTCGACGCGAGTGCGCCTTGGTTCCACGCGTTGATGAAGTTGTCGGCGGTGACCTCTTCGCCGTCCGTGAAGAGCTGACCCTCTTTGAGCTTGACGGTGAGGTTCTGCGGGTCTTCGACCGTGATCTCTTCGGCCATGTCGTTGACGGCGGTGCCGTCGGCCTCGTACGACACCAGACCGGCGAAGACCGAGTCGAGGATCATGCCACCGCCGACCTCGTTGGTCATGGTGGGAATCAGCGGGTTCTCCGGCTCGCTTCCGTTGGTGGTGATGATCGCGGTGGCAACGGCGTCACCGGATTCCTCGGGCTCGTCTCCGCCGCCTCCGGCGCAACCGGCGAGGGCGAGTGCGCCCGCCGTCAGCAGCGTCAGGCCGGCGAGGGCATTCTTGTTGCGATCCACGTTTCCTCCTGTGCAGGGATGTTGTGAGTCACGGTCTCGCAGAGCGCGGCAGTGGCACACGAGTTGAGGCACGCTATGGCGCCCGCGCATCCCTGACCAGGATCTGGCCGAAAGCGTTACATGCTCTTTACTAAATCCCCGTCCGATGTGGCAATCTGACAGCGTGACCGCTCCCAGTCCGCGCGTACCGAGTGCGGAAGGCGCTACCCGGATCCGTCTGTGGTGGGAGATCGCGATCGTCTTGTCGATCACGCTCGGCCAGTCCGCGCTGTACTCGGTGCTCACGCTCGTGCGGCGCCTGCTCTCCCCCACCCCCCTGGGCCAGCAGCAGACGCAGCTGAACCCGTCGCGCGATGCGGCGGCCGCGTGGGATGCGCTCTACCAGCTGCTCGACATCTTCTTCGACCTGGCTCTGGTCGCCCTCGTCGTCTACCTGCTGTGGGAACCGGGGACGAACGCCCTGCGCCGCATCGGGCTCGACTTCACCCGATTCGGCGGCGACCTGGCACGCGGCGTGCTGGTCACGGCGGTGATCGGCATCCCCGGGCTCGCACTCTACGCAGTGGGCCGCCTGCTCGGGTTCTCGGTGGCGGTCGTCGCGTCGCCCCTGGATGCCGCGTGGTGGACGGTCCCGATCCTGCTGTTCGCCGCCGTGCGCGCAGCGCTGCTCGAGGAAGTCATCATGCTGGGGTGGTTGTACGACCGGCTCCGCCGCCTGGGCTGGGGCTGGTGGCCGATCATCCTGTCTTCGGCTGTGCTGCGCGGCGCGTACCACGCCTACCAGGGAGTCGGCGGGATGGTCGGCAACTTCGTGATGGGGATCGTCTTCGGCTGGTGCTACCGCCGGTGGGGCAGGGTGATGCCACTCGTCGTGGCCCACACGATCCTCGACGTGGTGTCGTTCGTCGGCTACCCGCTGGCCGCCGCCCTCTGGCCCGCGGTCTTCGCGCCCGTGCGCTGACGCGCGCCATCGGTCGCTGAGACGAATACTCGCGGACGAGACGGCGGGTGCCACCCACGGTCTCGTCCGCCCGCATTCGTCTCACGGTGACCGGGCGGGTCGGCGGGGGCTCCTGCACAGCGGCGGGAACGCGGGAGTTGTCCCGGCGGCGATGGTCCCGACGCATGCCGCAGCCGCATCCCAGGCAGGGTGGCCGGATGCCGATCCTGCTCGCCGGCCCGCAGCCGGCTCCGATCCCGCTCCTGCGCACCGCGGAGGTTCCCCACCCTGAACGCGCCGTCGCCCGCGGCGAGCTCGCGCGCGTCAGACCCGGTGTCTACGTGCCGGCGGAAGCCTGGCGCGACCTCGCTCCCTGGGGAAGGTACCTCGCGCGCGTCCACGCGGTGGCGCTCGGCTACCCCGACGCGGTGTTCAGCCACGAGTCCGCCGCTGCCCTCATGGGATTGCCGGTGTTCGGCGACCCGATGGTCGTCCACGTGCTCCAGAATCCGCTCGGCCGCTCGCGCCTGGCATCCGGCATCCGCGTGCACACCCACCGGGGCGAACGCGAGATCCTCGAGATCGGCGGGCTGCTCGTCACGGGCATCCTCGACACCGCCGTCGATCTGGCCCGATCACGGCACGGGGCGATCGGACTCTCCGTGGCGGATGCCGCGCTGCGCGCCGACCCCTCGCTGGAGGCCGCCGCCATGCGCGAGGGCAACGAGCAGCGCATCAGCAAGCGCGGGCGCGCCGTCGCGCGGTGGGCGCTGAGCCGGGCGAACCGGCTGGCGGAGACCGCGCTCGAGAGCGTGAGCCGCGCCGTGGTCGAATGGCTCGGCTTCCCCGAACCCGCGCTCCAGGTCTCCTTCCGAACAAACGACGGCGGCCATGATCGCAGCGACATGGTGTGGGAACCAGCGTCGGTCGCCGGCGAATGCGACGGCGGAATGAAGTACGACGGCCGGTTCGGTCCGGCGCAGCACGTCATCGCCCGCCAAGGTGCGCGGGATGCACGACTGCGTCGGCACGTGCGCACCGTCGCCCACTGGGGGTGGCACGATGTCGTACCTGCCGCACCGCTGCGCGACATCCTCATCGGCGCCGGCCTTCGCCCCAAGGCCCCCGAAGACACCGCCGCCCTGTTCTCTCTCCGTCGCGCGCTCACCGCCGCCACCCGTGAGACGAATGCCGACGGCCGAGACCGCGGGTGACACCCAGGGTCTCGGCCGCCAGGATTCGTCTCAGCGCGCGGGCGAGCGAGGCGCGGTTACGCGAACGCCTCCGGGGGCGGGCACGCGCACACGAGGTTGCGGTCGCCGTACGCGTTGTCGATGCGCCGCACCGGCGGCCAGTACTTCGTGCGCACCTGGGCGGGCACGGGATACACCGCGGTCTCGCGCGAGTACGGGTGCGACCAGTCCCCGGCGATGACCGACTGCGCGGTGTGCGGCGCGTTCACGAGCGGATTGTCGGATGCCGGCCACTCCCCCGCCGCGACGGCGTGCGCCTCGGCGTGGATCGCGACCATCGCCTCGATGAACCGCTCGATCTCGCCGAGGTCCTCGGATTCGGTCGGCTCCACCATCAGGGTCCCCGCGACCGGGAACGACATCGTCGGAGCGTGGAAGCCGTAGTCGATGAGCCGCTTGGCGACGTCGTCGACGGTGATGCCGGTGGCCTCCCGCAGCGGCCGCAGGTCGAGGATGCACTCGTGCGCGACGAGCCCGCCCTCCCCCGCGTACAGCACCGGGTAGTGCTCGCGCAGCCGCGCGGCGATGTAGTTGGCCGCGAGCACGGCGGCCCCCGTCGCCTCGCGCAGGCCTTCGGCGCCCATCATCCGCACGTACGCCCACGAGATCGGCAGGATCGAGGCCGACCCGTACGGCGCCGCCGAGACCGGACCGCCGTCGAAGACGAAGCCGCCGGCGTGGTCGGCGCGCTGCGACAGCGGGTGCGACGGCAGATAGGGCGCGAGGTGCGCCTTGGCCGCCACCGGTCCGACGCCCGGCCCGCCGCCGCCGTGCGGGATGGCGAATGTCTTGTGCAGGTTCAGGTGCGACACGTCCCCGCCGAGGTCGCCGAAGCGGGCGAAGCCCAGCAGCGCGTTGAGGTTCGCCCCGTCGACGTACACCTGACCGCCCGCGTCGTGCACCGCCTGAGTGATCTCCCGCACGTCGTGCTCGTACACCCCGTGCGTCGAGGGGTACGTGATCATGAGCGCCGCCAGCCGATCGGCGTGCGCGCCGATCTTCGCGCGCAGATCGCCGAGGTCGACGTTGCCGGCCTCGTCGCACGCCACCACGACGACCGACATACCCGCCAGCACCGCCGAGGCGGCGTTGGTGCCGTGCGCCGACGACGGGATGAGGCACACGGTGCGCTCCGTGTCGCCGTTCGCCCGGTGGTAGCCGCGGATCGCGAGAAGCCCTGCGAGCTCGCCCTGCGAACCGGCGTTGGGCTGCAGCGACACCGCGTCGTAGCCGGTGACCTCGGCCAGCCACGACTCCAGCTGCTCGATCATCGCGAGGTATCCGGCGACATCGTCGGCGGGCGCGAACGGGTGCACCTTCGCGAACTCCGGCCACGACACCGCCGCCATCTCGGTCGCGGCGTTGAGCTTCATCGTGCAGGACCCGAGCGGGATCATGCCACGGTCCAGAGCATAGTCGCGGTCGGCGAGCTGCTTGAGGTAGCGCATCATCGCCGTCTCCGAGTGGTGACTCGTGAAGACGGGATGGGTGAGGTACTCGTCATCGCGCCGCAGCACCCCGTCGACCGCCGCCAGCGGCTGGGCGTCGGCGAACGACAGCTCCGCCCCGGGCTCCTCCACGGCGCCGAACGCCCACGCGACGGCGGCGAGGTCGGACGCCGTGGTCGTCTCGTCCACCGATACCCCGACCGACGCGTCGTCGGCCCAGAAGAGCTGGTACCCGCGGCTGCGCGCGCGCTCGATCACCCGTGCGGCATCGCCCGGCACGAACACCCGCAGCGTGTCGAACACCGCGTCGGATGCCAGTGTCAGCCCGTATCCGCGCAGCTCCGTCGCGAGCGCCTCCGTCTTCTTCGCGACGTCGGTCGCGATGCGGCGCAGCCCTTCGGGCCCGTGGTAGACGGCGTACATGGATGCCATGACCGCCAACAGCACCTGCGCGGTGCAGATGTTCGACGTGGCCTTCTCGCGTCGGATGTGCTGTTCGCGCGTCTGCAGCGCCAGGCGGTAGGCCGGGTGCCCCGCGGCATCCTGCGAGACCCCCACCAGACGCCCGGGCAGCTGCCGCTCGAGGCCCGAACGCACCGCCATGTATCCGGCGTGGGGCCCGCCGAAGCCCATCGGCACGCCGAAGCGCTGCGTCGTGCCCACGGCGATGTCCGCCCCGAGCGAGCCCGGTGAGCGCAGCAGCGTCAGCGCCAGCAGGTCGGCCGCCACGACGACGAGCCCACCCTGCGCCTGCACGGCGGCGATCGCCGCGCTGGGGTCCCACACCCGACCGGTCGCCCCCGGGTACTGGATGAACGCGCCGAAAACCCCCTCCGGCACAGCGCCGGCGTAATCGGTCTCGATGAGTTCGATCCCGAGTGCCTCGGCCCGGTGCCGCAGCAGCGCCTTGGTCTGCGGGAACGCGTCGGTGTCGACGAGGAACGCATTCGACGCGCCCTTCGAGGCCCGCCGGGCCACGAGCATGCCCTCCACGACGGCGGTGGCCTCATCGAGCATCGACGCGTTCGCCGTCGCGAGCCCCGTGAGGTCGGTCACCATCGTCTGGAAGTTGATGAGCGCTTCCAGCCGACCCTGCGAGATCTCCGGCTGGTACGGCGTGTACGCGGTGTACCAGGACGGGTTCTCGAAGACGTTCCGCTGGATCACCGCGGGGGTGTGCGTGTCGTAGTAGCCCAAGCCGATCATGGCCTTCGCCGGCCGGTTGGATGCCGCGAACTCCCGCAGCTCCGTAAGCGCGTCGTGCTCGGTGGCCGCCGGCGGGATGTCGCTCGTCGGGCGTGGCTGCACCTGGATCGACGCCGGCACGGCGCGCTCGAGCAGGGCGTCGACGCTGTCGTATCCCAGCACGTCGAGCATCTGGCGCGCGGCAGCGGCGTCGGTGCCGATGTGGCGGGCGGCGAAGGCGCCGGTCATGCGTCGCCGCCGGTGAGGGCGAGATAGCCGGCGCGGTCGAGCGTGTCGCCCAGCGACGCCCCGTCGATGCGCAGCTTGATCAGCCATCCGCTGCCGAACGCGTCGGTGTTGACCACCGAGGGGTCGGCCACGACGTCTTCGTTGACCTCCACGACCTCGCCCGAAGCCGGCGCGTAGAGCTCGCCGACCGACTTCGTGGACTCGATCTCCCCGCACACCTGCCCGGCGGTGACGGTGGAGCCGGGGCTCGGCAGCTCGACGAAGACGACGTCGCCCAGCTGCTGCGCGGCGTAGTCGGTGATGCCGATCGTCGCGACGTCGCCGTCGACGGCGATCCACTCGTGCTCGGCGGTGTAGTGGAGGGTGGTGAGGTCGGCCATGGTGTGCTCCCGGGTTTCGGTGGTCAGTGTGCGCGTCGGTAGAACGGCAGCGCGGCGACGGTCACGGGCAGGCGGGTGCCGCGCACGTCGATGGTCAGGGGGGTTCCCGGCACGGCGGCGGCCGGGGCGACGAAGGCCATCGCGATGGGATGGCCGAGGGTGGGGCTCAGGGCGCCGCTGGTGATCTCGCCGACGCGCTCGTCGCCGTCGAACACCTCGTAGCCGGCGCGCCCCGCGCGCCTGCCCTCGCCGACGAGGCCGACCAGCACGGGCGCGTCGCCCGCGTCGACCGTGTCGAGCCCGGTTCGGCCGACGAAGTCCTCCTTGTCGGCCGCGACGACCCGGCCGAGGCCGGCCTGGGCCGGCACGATGTCGAGGGAGAGCTCGTGGCCGTACAGCGGCATCCCCGCCTCCAGTCGCAGCGTGTCGCGCGCGGCGAGGCCGGCCGGTACCAGACCGTGGGGCTCACCGGCCGAGAGCAGGGCGTCCCACAGGTCGCCGGCGGCTTCCGCCGGCACGAGCAGCTCGAAGCCGTCCTCGCCGGTGTACCCGGTGCGCGCCACCAGCAGCGGCCACTGCCGGAACCGGCCCTGCGCGGCGGCGTAATAGGGCAGTTCCGACAGCGGCCGGTCGAGGTCGGCGATGTCGTCGAGCGCCTCGAGGATGCCGCGTGCGGCGGGGCCCTGCACGGCGATGAGGGCGAAGGCATCCGAGACGTCCTCGACGCTCACGTCGCGGCCCGTGTCTGCGCCGCGGTAGTCCGCCACGCGCGCGGTGAGCGCCCGGGCGACCGCCTCGCGGTTACCGGCGTTGGCGATGACGAGGTACCGATGCTCACCCAGTCGATAGACGATCACGTCGTCGACGATCCCGCCCGATTCGGCGAGCACGAGGGAGTACTTCGCCTTGCCGACGGCCATGGCCGACACCCGGCCGGCGAGGGCGTAATCCAGGAATGCCGCCGCATCGGCGCCCTCGACGTCGAACTCCGCCATGTGCGAGATGTCGAACAGGCCTGCGGCCTGACGGACCGCGTGGTGCTCGGCGAGGTCCGACGAGTACCGCACCGGCATCATCCATCCGCCGAAATCGGTGAAGGCGGCGCCGAGCGCTTCGTGTCGGTCGCGAAGGGGCGTGTAGCGGGGTCCGGTCATGAGTTCTCCCGATCTCGTACGGGCAGACGCCGGGGACCGACGGCTGTGAACTCCCCCTCTGTCATGGGCCTGAGAGCTTCGCGCCGGCCCGCGGGCGGGAGGGGCGCTTTCACCGTCGGCGGACACGCGCGCGGCGCGGATCGCTTTTCAGAGTGGCCGAACCCGCACGGTACGCGTACCTGAGAGATTGGCGGGGAGGCTTGCTCCTTCGGTGCCCGGTGACCGGGGCTCTCCCGCGAGGGTGATGGCCGATGTTCGATTGTCGGCCGCAGCCGGCGACGGCCAGAAGGCGAGACGCGCGGCCAGCATAGCGCGCGGCCGACGCCGAGCAGAACATCCCCCACTCCGCGCCGCGCGCCGCCCGGCCGGCGCACCCCGGCCGCGGATCCGCTCAGGCGGGCGGCGGTGCCGTCGTCTCGCGGATCGTCAGCGAGGTGGCCAGCTCGACGTGCCGCGAGACGGGACGCCGGCCCTCGGCGATCGCGACGACCGTGTGGACGGCCATCCGCCCCATCTCGTCCAGGTGCTGATGCACCGTCGTGAGCGGGGGCGTCGTCCAGGATGCCTGCGGCGTGTCGTCGAAGCCGATGACGCTCAGATCGCGGGGGACGCTCACGCCGAGTTCTCGCGCCGCCGCCAGCACACCGACCGCGATCTCGTCGTCTGCCGCCATGATCGCCGTGGGCGGGAGGTCCATCCCGAGCATCGCGCGGGCATGTCGCGCTCCTGCTGCCGCATCGAACTGGTCCGCGACGACGTGCGCCGGGTCGATCTCCAGCCCCGCCGCGTCGAGCGCGGCCCGATAGCCGTACAGACGGTCGCGCGCTGCGGCGGACGCCTCCGGGCCGCCGATCCACGCGATCCGGCGGTGACCGAGGCCGATGAGGTAGTCCGCCGCGGTGCGGGCGCCGGCCCAGTTGCTCGAGGCGACACTCACGAGCCGCTTGTGGGTGGCATCGACGGGGTCGACCATGACGAACGGGAGACCCGCCTCGCTTGCGGCATCCAGCAGCGCGTCCGGGTGGGACAGCGTCAGCCCGACCACGCCGATCGCGCCGCTGGCGCGCTGCTCGGCGATCCAGTCGCGACCGACGGCACGCTGACCGCGCGCGGCACGATCGGGAGGCAGGCGGGTGAGCAGGTCGAGGCGGTTCTCGGTCGCCGCGACCAGCACGCCCTGCAGCACGTTCAGGATGTACGGGGAGGCGGGGATGTCGAAGGTCACCGCGATCGCCCGCCGCGACGAGGTGGCGGGGGCGGTCGTCGGCCGATAGCCCAGTTCGGCCACGGCCGCCAGCACGATCTCCCGCGTCTCCGCGGCGACGTCATCGCGTCCGTTGAGAGCCTTGGAGACCGTGGCCTGGGACACCCCGGCCGCCGCCGCGACGTCCGAAAGGGTCGCCCTGCGCCGCCGTGCGGAATCCGTCATCGCCCACCTCTTCCGTCGAAACATTTTCAATCTACACGGCCCGCGCTCGCCGTTACCAAACCGTGATAAACGTGCCGTCGACACGTCACTGCCCTGGCTGTACCGTGATCTGCGCACCGAAAGGTGACGAAAGAGTTTCGATATCCAGAAGACCAAAGGAGTTCTGCATGGTTCTCGACGCGCCGGTGTCCACCGTACTGGCCGATGGCCACGTGGCGACCGACCTGACGCTGCGCCACGTCTGGAACGAATGCGTCGGCGCCGGCCGGGCGAGCGAAGCACTGCGAGCCGACTGGCAGGCGCACTTCCGTGAAGCCGTCGACCTCCTCGGGGTTCGGCACGTGCGCTTCCATGGACTGTTCCACGACGACATGTTCGTGTATCGCACCGAGGACGGCGGAGGCTTCGGCCCGCCCCAGCCGCTGCCGGAACCCGTCTACACGTTCTCCTACGTCGACAAGGTCTTCGATGCGATCCTCGCCACCGGTGCGCGCCCCTTCGTCGAGCTGGGGTTCATGCCACGAGCGCTCGCCACGCAGACCGAGACGCTGTTCTGGTGGAAGGCGCACTGCAGCCCGCCGAACGACATGGGGCGCTGGGTGGAGCTGGTCACGAGCACTGTGCGCCATTGGATCGACCGTTACGGCATCCACGAGGTGCGCCGCTGGCCGTTCGAGGTGTGGAACGAGCCCAACCTCGTCCCCCATTTCTGGACCGGCAGCCGCACGGAGTACTTCGAGCTGTACGAGGCCACGGCGAAGGCGATCAAGGAGATCGACCCCCGGCTGCGGGTGGGCGGCCCGTCGACGAGCGTGTTCGTGCCCGATGCCCGCTACGCCGGCGAGTACCACGACCCCTCGCTCGAGGTCGCAACCGCCGAGGCGGACAGCCCCGACTCCCTCGATTGGCAGCCGGTGTGGATCCACGAGTTCCTGACGTACTGCGCCGAGCGCGACGTCCCCCTCGACTTCCTCTCCACTCACCTGTACCCCACCGACTACGCCGCGGATTCCACCGGTCGCGGCAAGGCCATCACGCGCCAGAGGGACGCCACCCACGTGGACCTGCAGCTCATGCGCCGGCTCATGGCAGACAGCCCTTACCCCGATGCCGAGCTGCACATCACCGAGTGGTCGACGTCCCCCTCCAGTCGCGACGCGATGCACGACACGCTCTTCGCGGCCGCCTACATCGTGCGGGCATTCCTCAAGGGCGCCTCGATGGCGGAGTCGATCTCATACTGGACGTTCACGGACGTCTTCGAGGAGGGCGGCGGCGGCATCGGCCCCTTCCACGGCGGGTTCGGACTGATCAACGAGCAGGGGCTGCACAAGCCGACGTTCCACGCGATGGCGATGCTCAACCGCCTGGGCGACCGCGTGGTAGCCGAGACGCCCCACGGCATCATCACAAGGTCCTCGCTGACCGGCGCGGTGTCGGCGGTCTTCTACAACTACCCCGATGACATGGGGACGACCGGCCTGGAGGCGCGTCGCACCTACGCCGACACGCGCGAGCTCGCCCGCATGGGCCCGGCCCGCCGCATCCGGCACACGCTCGAGGGCCTGCCCCCGCGGGCGCGGTTCACGCTCGAGATCGTCGACTGGGAGTCGGGCAACGTCGCCGAGGCCTGGTACGCCATGGGAGCGCCGCTGAACCTCAGCCCCGCCCAGACCGAGCAGCTCCGCGACGTCGCCGACCGGCTGCGGCGCAGCATCGTCACCGCCTCCGAAGACGGCACTCTCCGGATCGACCTCGAGCTGCCCCCGTGGGCCGTGGCCTCCCTCGCCGCTGCCCCCGACCTGCCCTGACCATCCACACGAAAGGACTCGATGATGAGATTCACCCGCAAGACCGGAGCGTTCGTCGCGCTCATCGCCACCACTGCGCTCGTGACCTCCGGATGCAGCGCGGGCGGCGGCGAGGACGGCGGCGACTCGCCCGACGCGCTGACGATCGCGACCTGGGTCGACATCCCGGAGACCCTTCTCGAGCAGTTCACCGAGGAGACCGGCATCGCCGTCGAGATCAACTCCTTCGCCGACGGCGCCTCTGCCCAGACCGTGCTGCGCAACGGACTCGGGTCCAACGGTGCGGGACTGTCCGACGTGCACCTGGTCGAGCTCGACTGGTGGACCGAGATGATGGCCGTTCCCGAGGACTGGGTGACGCTGCCGGCCGTCGAGGACCGGTGGGTCGACTGGAAGGTCTCCCAGGGCTCGGTGGGCGACGAGATCAAGGGCTACGGCATGGACATCGGTCCGTTGGCGATCGCCTACGACTCCACCCTGATGCAGGCTGCGGGCCTGCCCGCAGACCCTGCCGGGTTCACGGAGTTCATCGGCGGCGAGGATGCCACGTGGGAATCGTTCCTCGACGCCGGCCGGCAGTTCACCGGGGTCTCTGACGCCGCCTGGATCGACTCGACCAGCACCGCCTTCCAGGCTGCGATCAACCAGCTGCCGAGCGCCTTCGAGGACCCCGACAGCGGCGACGCGATGCCGCTGGCCGACAACACCGACATCGAGGACCTGTTCACCCTGTTCGGCCAGGCCGCCGAAGACGGCGTCTCGGCCGGGGTCGGCATCGGGCATGCCGACTGGGACGCCGGGTTCCAGGCGCGCCGGTGGGCCACGGTCATCACCCCCGCGTGGGCGACGGGCATCATCGCGGAGAACGCAGCCGGCCTGGAGGGCTGGCAGATCGCGGAGATCTTCCCCGACGGCGGCGGCAACTGGGGCGGCTCGTTCTTCGCGGTGCCGGCCACCGGTGACAACACCGAGGCGGCCACGGAGCTCGCCGACTTCCTCACCTCACCCGACGCGGCCGTGGAGATGTTCCTGCTGAACGGCCAGTTCCCCTCGCAGCTGGACGCCATGGCGGACCCGACGGTCTCCGAGACACCGAACGAGTTCTTCGGAGACCAGCCCACCGGCGGCATCTACGCCGCTCTGGCCGAGTCGGCAGGCGACAAGGCGGCCGGCGGATACCGCGGCGTGAACTTCGCCGGCATCCAGACGCTGGTGATGGACGGCATCCGTCGCATCGAGACCGGCAACGAGGACACCTCGGCCGCGTGGAAGTCGACGGTGTCGGAGTTCGACGCCCTCGGCCTGACCGACTGATCACCCCTCATCGCTGCCCTGGCCCGGCCTCCTCACGCCGGGCCAGGGCGGCATTTCGGAATTCGACGATGAATGAAAGAGGCCGAGACATGACACCCCTCACGCCGGCGCCGCGCCGCGTCGGATTCTCCCGCAAGCTGTCGAGGTGGGACATCAAGGTCTCGCCCTACCTCTACATCTCGCCGTTCTTCCTCAGCTTCGCGGTCTTCGGCTTCTTCCCCATCATCTTCAACATCTGGGTCGCCCTGCACGAGTGGGACCGGCGCCTCGGCCAGGGCGAGTTCGTCGGGCTCGACAACTTCGCCTGGGTCCTCAACCAGCCGGCGTTCTGGACCTCGCTGCAGAACACGTTCTCGATCTTCGTGCTGGCGCTCGTGCCGCAGCTGATCCTGTCGCTGCTGATCGCGGCGATTCTCGATCAGAACCTGCGCACCAAGACCTTCTGGCGCATGAGCATCCTCATCCCGTTCGTGGTGATGCCCGTGGCCTCGGCGATGATCTTCTCGCAGGTCTTCGGGCAGTTCGGGCTCGTCACGCCGCTGCTGCACGACCTCGGGTGGTTCACCGACGTGGATTCCCCCTTCTTCCACAACCGGTTCCTCTCCCATGTTGCGATCGCGACGATGATCGTCTTCCGCTGGACCGGGTACAACGCGCTGATCTTCCTCGCCGCGATGCAGGCCGTGCCGCGGGATCTCTATGAGGCGGCCACAATCGACGGCGCCGGCCGGGCCCGACAGTTCTTCTCGGTGACGATCCCGAGCATCCGCCCCACGATGATCTTCGTCATCCTGACGATGACCATCGGCGGTCTGCAGGTCTTCGACGAGGCGCGCGTCTTCGACGGCAGCGGGAGCGGCGGCACGGGCCAGGGCGGCTCCGATGACCAGTGGCTGACCACCGTCCTGTACCTGTTCAACCTCGGCTTCGGCGACTGGCAGGACCGCATGGGCCAGGCCGCCGCCGTCGCGTGGCTCTTCGCGCTCGTGATCATCGTCTTCACCCTGCTGAACTTCTTCCTCACCCGCGCGATCGCCGACAGCGGCTCCAGGCCGACGCGGGCCTCCCGTGCGGCAGCGAAGAAGCTCGTCGCGCAGGTGCGTGCCGAGGCCAACGCCCCCACCACCCACGCCGAACGCCCCACCCTCACGGAAGGATCCCAGCGATGAGCACCGCGCTGATCGAGAACATCTCCGGCCCGGGGGCCAAGAAGTATGCAGAGCGGCGCGCGGCGAAGGGAAAGCCGGTCAACCTCAGCAGGCCAAGCGACGACTCGGGTGGCCGCCGGCCCGGCTGGGTCACCTACGGGCTCCTGTCGGTGGTCGTCGTGGCGTCGATCTTCCCGCTCTACTACGCCGCGATCCTGGGTTCGTCGACGCGGCTGGAGATCGCGCAGTCGGCGCTGCCGCGTCTCGTGCCAGGCCCGAACCTCCTGGCCAACATCGGCGCGATCATCTCGAATCACCAGATCGACTTCTGGACGTCGTTCGCCAACTCGCTCATCGTCGCCGTGCTCGTGTCGGCCGCGACCGTCTTCTTCTCGACCCTCGCCGGGTTCGCCTTCGCCAAGCTGGGATTCCGCGCCCGCAACGCCCTCTATGTCTTCGTGATCGCGACGCTGGCGATCCCGATGCAGCTGGGCACCGTCCCCATGTTCATCATGATGAACGAGTTCGGGTGGATCGACTCGCTCACCGCTCTGATCGTGCCGAGCCTCGTGACGGCGTTCGGGGTGTTCTGGATGACGCAGTACCTCAAGGAGGCGCTGCCCTACGAGCTCATCGAGGCGGCGCGCGTCGACGGCGCGACGGTCTTCCGCACGTTCTGGTCGATCGCCCTCCCGGCAGCACGGCCGGCGGCAGCCACACTGGCGCTGTTCACCTTCGTCGGCTCATGGAACGACTTCTTCTGGCCGTCGGTGGTCCTGCGCAGCCAGAAGACGCTCCCGCTCGTGATCCCGCAGCTGAGCGGCGCGTTCACGGCCGATCACGCCCTCATCATGTCGGGCGTCTTCCTCATCGCGCTGCCTCTGCTCGTCGCGTTCGTGTTCCTCGGCAGGCAGCTCGTAGCCGGTGTCATGGCCGGTGCCGTCAAGGGTTGAGGATCGCCTGCGTGGCGATGAGCGGCGTCACTGCGCGCAGGAACCCGTCGACACCGGCTGCGTGAGCGACGGCGCCTGATCCACGACCGGGGCGAATTCGGCCGGCGTCATGGCGTATCCGATGTCCTCCCCCGACTCCGCGCGGGCGAACACAACGCCGGCCACCTCTCCCCCGGGCGTCAGCAGCGGTCCCCCCGAGTTGCCGGGGCGCACCGAGGCGGACAGGGCGTAGATCTCGCGCGGTGACGACGAGGTCTCGTAGATGTCGGGGACCTCCACCGCACCGACCGACAGCACGCGGGCACCGCCCATCGAGAAGGGGCCGCCGAAGGGGTAGCCCTGCACGATCGCCTCGTCGCCGGTGGTGAGTGTGGCGGCGATGGTGAGCGGCGCGACCTCGATGTCGGCGACGGCGATGACGGCGAGGTCGTCCGCCGCGTCGAAGTACACCACCCGCCCCTGCCGGACCGTCCCGTCCGGCAGCTCCACCACCGGGTCGGTGACCCCTGCGACGACGTGGGCATTGGTCACGATGCGATCGTCCGCGGCGACGAAGCCCGTCCCCGTCGAGCTGGTGCCGCACGCGTACGCCACCCCTGAGATGCGGGCCACCGCCTGCGCCGCCGCCTGCAGGCGCGGATCGTCCAGCGCGAGCTCGGGCGCGGGCGCTGCGGGATCGAGCACGACGCTCGGGCCGAACAGGTCGCCGAGCCGGGGCAGCCCTTCCTCCAGGAAGGCGCCGCGCACCTGGGCGAGGGCGGCGTCGACCGGCGGCGGGGTCAGGGTGTCGATCGTGCGCACGAGACGCGAGGACGACACCATCGTGGACAGCAGCGGATTACCCGAGACCACCACGGTCTGGGCGACGAGCGAGACCGCGAGCGCCGCGACCACGACGCTCAGGGCGCCGCCGAGCACGCGCTCGAGCCATCCGAGTCGTATGCGGTCGACTCCCCGGCGTCCGATCGAGCCGAGGGCCGACCCCAGTCCCGCGGCGAGTCCCACGAAAGCGAGAGTGCCGACGATGACCGCCACGCTGCGCCATCCCGGCGAGGGAAGCACGTCGCTGAGCGCCGGAAGGACCATCGGCACCACCCAGTAGGCCACGAGCGCTCCCACCGCGAGGCCCACCAGGGCGCCGACCCCGGCGAGCAGCCCGCTGCGGATTCCCATCACGAGTGCGACCACGAGCACCGCGATCACCACGATGTCGACGATCATGCGCGCCCTCCCCCGAAACCGTCAGCGTAGGGGACTCGCCTGTGATGACGCCCGTCCGGGGGCGGTTGCGGTTCAGGTCATCTCGACACTAAGATCGCCAGCACACAGTTAGGGTCATGATGACACGAACGCCCGGCATCCGCGTCGCCGTCTCGACGGTGATCTTCAGCCTGCGCCGCACTGCCGGCGACGAGCGGGCCGCCGTGGTGCTGCCGCTGGTCAAACGCACCCGCGACCCGTACGAAGGGCGCTGGGCGCTCCCCGGCGGGTGGCTCGACGTCGCCGAGAACCTCGACGCCGCAGCGGCGCGCACCCTCGCCGAGACGACAGGGCTCGCCCCCAGCTACCTCGAGCAGCTCTACGCGTTCGGCGACGTGGACCGTTCACCCAGCCGGGTCATCTCCATCGTCTACTGGGCCCTGGTGCGCCCCGACGAGGCGGATGCCGCCGAAGCACAGCACAACGTCGCGTGGTTCGACGCGGCATCCCTCCCTCCCCTCGCCTTCGACCATGCCCAGATCGTCGACTACGCCCTGTGGCGCCTGCGCAACAAGGTCGGCTACAGCCGCATCGCGCACGGCCTGCTGCCGGCGGAGTTCACCCTGGCCGAACTGCGGGAGGTCTACGAGGCGATCCTCGGGCGCCGGCTGGACCCGGCGAATTTCCGCCGTCAGGTCGACACGTCGGGCACCCTCATCCCCACCGACGACTTCCGCACCGGCAGCCACCGCCCGGCGCGGCTGTACCGCTACAACCACGACGTCGAACTGGCCGATCGCGGCCCCCTCCCCCGCTGAAGGACACCGTCATGACCCCCACCCCACTGACTCTGCAGCCGCGCCCCGCGGCGGGCCGGCCCATCGCCTCCCCGAGCGTCGACGTCGAGATCCAGGCCATCGTCTCGGGTGTCGCCCCCGGCGCCACCTGCAACACCGACCTCGCCGCCGGACCCTGGGAGTTCGACACCCGGCCCGGCTACGGGCCCGGCGCGTCGATGGGCGACGTCATCCCCACCGGCGCACCGCGGCAGGGCGAGCTTCCCGCCGAGTACCGGGACGCCACCGACGAGCAGCTGGACCTGCGCATCCGCGCCGCCAAGCTCGCCCTCGGCGCGCGCGTCGTGGTGCTCGGCCACTTCTACCAGCGCGACGAGGTCGTGCGCCACGCCGACTACGTGGGCGACTCGTTCCAGCTCGCCGGGGCCGCCAAGGCGCACCCCGAGGCCGAGGCGATCGTCTTCTGCGGCGTGCACTTCATGGCCGAGACCGCCGACCTGCTCTCACAGCCCGACCAGGCAGTGATCCTGCCCAACCTCGCCGCCGGGTGCTCGATGGCCGACATGGCCGACATCGACCAGGTCGAGGAGTGCTGGGAGCAGCTCGAGGACGTCTTCGGGGACATGTCCGCGGCCGGCGCCGACGGACGCGTGCCGGTGATCCCGGTGACATACATGAACTCCTCCGCCGCGATCAAGGGATTCGTCGGCCGCCACGGCGGCATCGTCTGCACCTCGTCCAACGCCCGCACCGTGCTGGAATGGGCCTTCGAGCGGGGACGGCGGGTGCTGTTCTTCCCCGATCAGCACCTCGGCCGCAACACCGCCAAGGCCATGGGCGTGCCGCTCGAGCAGATGCCGATGTGGAATCCGACGAAGCCCTGGGGCGGGACGGATGCCGCAACCCTGCAGGACAGCCGGGTGATCCTGTGGCACGGCTTCTGCTCGGTGCACCGCAGGTTCACCGTCGAGCAGATCGACAAGGCCCGCGCCGAGCACCCCGGCGTGCGCGTGATCGTGCACCCGGAGTGCCCCATGCCCGTCGTGGATGCCGCAGACGAGGCCGGGTCCACCGACTACATCCGCAAGGCGATCCAGGCCGCGCCCGGTCCCACGACCTTCGCCGTCGGCACCGAGATCAACCTCGTCAGGCGCCTGGCGGCGGAGCACCCGCAGCACGAGATCTTCTGCCTCGACCCCGTGGTCTGCCCGTGCTCGACCATGTACCGCATCCACCCGGGCTACCTCGCCTGGGTGCTCGAGTCCCTCGTCGCCGGCACCGTCGTCAACCGCATCACGGTGCCGCAGGACGTCGCCGACCCCGCCCGGGTGGCGCTGGAGCGCATGCTCGCCGCGAAGCCACCCGCGTCCGCACAGGAACGGCCGTGACCACCGTCGTCGTGGTGGGCTCCGGCATCGCCGGCCTCGCCGCGGCGCTGCACGCCCGGGCTGCGGGGTGCACGGTGACCCTCGTGACGAAGGACGTGCTCGGGCACACCAACACCCGGTTCGCGCAGGGCGGCATCGCCGGCGTGCTGTTCCCCGACGACAGCGTCGACGCGCACATCCGCGACACCCTCGCCGCCGGGGCCGGGCTCTCGGACCCCGCCGCGGTGCGGGTGCTGGCCACCGAGGGCGCCCTGCGGATCGGGGAGCTCGTGGAACTCGGGGTCGCCTTCGACCGCGACGCCGACGGCGCCTTCCGCAAGGGTCGCGAGGCCGCGCATTCCTACCCGCGCATCGTGCACGCCGGCGGCGATGCCACCGGCCGGGCCATCGAGCACGCGCTCGTGCGTGCGGTGCGCGCCGCCGGCCTGCGGGTCATCGAGCACGCGTTCCTCCTCGGCGTCGTGCAGACCCCGCGTCGCGTCACCGGAATCGATGTGGCGCGCACAGCACCGGCGCCGGCAGCCGGTGCCGCAGGCGGGGCGGGGCGCGCCGTCCCCGACCCGCTGCGCCTGCACGCCGATGCGGTCGTGCTCGCCACGGGCGGGGTGGGCCGGCTGTACGCGCACACGACGAACCCTCCGGTGGCCACCGGCGACGGCATCGCCGCGGCTCTCCGCCTCGGCGCCGCGGTCAGCGACCTCGAGTTCGTCCAGTTCCACCCCACCGTCCTCCCCGGCGATGAGCCGTTCCTCGTGTCCGAGGCTGTCCGCGGCGAAGGCGCGGTGCTGATCGACGACGACGGCCGCCGGTTCGCCTTCGACGCGCACCCCGACGGCGAGCTCGCGCCGCGGGACGTCGTCGCCCGGGCCATCGCCCGGCAGGTGACGGCGCAGAACGGCCGACCCGTGCGTCTGGATGCCACCGGCATCCGACCCACTCCGGGAGCGACCGCCGCGTTCCTCGCCGAGCGCTTCCCCACGATCGACGCCGCCGTCCGCGCCCGCGGCTGGGACTGGGCGCGCGAGCCGATCCCGGTGACCCCGGCGGCGCACTACCTGATGGGCGGCATCGACACCGATCTGCACGGCCGCACCAGCGTGCCCGGGCTCTACGCCGTGGGTGAGGTCGCCCGCACCGGCGTGCACGGGGCCAACCGGCTGGCGTCGAACTCGCTGCTGGAGGGAGCCGTCTTCGGCGCCCGCGCCGGCGACGTGATCGCCGGCGACGCCCGCCTCCCCTGGCCCGCCTCGGCTCCCACCGCCGCCGCGACGACCATCGCCACGGCCACGCCCGCAGCCGCCGCGCTCCCTGCGTTCACCCGTGGGGCGCTGCAGCGGCTGATGTGGCAAGCGGCGGGCCTCGAGCGCGACGAGCCCGGGCTCGCCCACGCGGCATCCGTCCTCGCGGGCTGGCGCGCCGACGCGCGCGAGCCCCGCACCGCCGCTGAGCACGAGGACGCGAACCTGCTGCTCGTTGCCGAGCACCTCGTCGCCGCCGCCCATGCCCGCACCGCATCGGTCGGGGCTCACCACCGGCGGGACGCCGTTCCCGCCCTCGTCACCCAAGGAGCCGTGTGATGCTCACCCGCACCGTCATCGACCGCACCGTCCGCGCAGCCCTCGACGAGGACGCACCATGGGGCGACCTCACGAGCGAGAGCCTCATCGTCGACACCGCGACGGCCCGCGCCGCGCTGGTCGCCCGCGAAGAGGGCCTGTTCTCGGGGGGCGACGTCTTCGAGGCCGCCTTCCGCCTCACCGACCCCCGCTGCGACGTGTCACTGCGGGTCGAGGACGGCGAGCTGTTCGCGGCGGGTGACACGCTGGCCGTCGTCACCGGTCCGGCACGGGCCGTGCTCACCGCCGAGCGGGTGGGGCTCAACTTCGTGCAGCGCATGAGCGGCATCGCCACCCTCACCGCGCTCTACGTCGCCGAAGTCGCCCACACCGGCGCCCGCATCGCCGACACCCGCAAGACGACGCCGGGACTGCGCGCCTTCGAGCGCCACGCCGTGCGCAACGGCGGCGGCCACAACCACCGCTTCTCGCTGTCGGATGCCGTCATGGTCAAGGACAACCACCTCGCCGTGCTGCGGCAGAAGGGCGTGTCCGTGACCGCGGCCCTGCAGGGCGCGATCGCCCAGCTGCCGCACACGGCGCACGTCGAGGTCGAGGTCGACAGCATCGACCAGATCGAAGCGGTGCTCGCCGCCGACGTCGGCACGGTCATGCTCGACAACTTCACGCTCGACATGCTGCGCGCAGGCGTCGAGATCATCGCGGGCAGGGCGACGGTGGAGGCATCCGGCGGGGTCACCCTCGACTCCGTCAGGGCCATCGCCGAGACGGGGGTCGACGTCATCTCGGTGGGCGCGCTCACCCATTCGGCGCGGGCCCTGGATCTCGGCCTCGACATCGCCCTCGAGGCCTGACGTGTCGCTCCTCTACCTCGATCACGCCGCGACGACGCCCGTGCGCCCCGCGGTGCTCGAGGCGATGGAGCCCTTTCTCACGCACGGATTCGGCAACCCGTCGAGCCACCACACCGTCGGCGAGGCGGCCGCCGGCGCACTCGCCGATGCGCGCTCCCGCGTCGCGCGGGTGCTGGGCATGCGCCCGGCCGACGTCGTCTTCACTGCCGGCGGCACCGAGGCCAACAACCTGGCGGTCAAGGGCATCGCCCTGGGCGCCCGCAACGTCGACCCCCAGAGACGCCAGGTGATCACGACCGCCATCGAGCATGAGTCGGTCCTGGCGTCGTGCGACTACCTGGAACGCCTGCACGGTGCGGAGGTCATCCTCCTCCCCGTCGACGCAACCGGCCTCATCGACCCCGATCGGCTCGCCCAGGCCATCGGTCCCCGCACGGCCGTCGTGTCGATCGGCTATGCCAACAACGAGGTCGGCACGGTGCAGGATGCCGCAGCGCTCGCGGCCGTCTGCACCGCGCACCGCGTACCGCTGCACCTCGACGCCGTGCAGGCCGCGGGGTGGCTTCCCCTCGCCGGCACCGGCGCCGATGCCCTGTCGATCGCGGGGCACAAGGTCGGCGCCCCGCAGGGCACGGGCGTCCTCGCCGTGCGCGGCCGCGTCCCGCTCGAGCCGCTCGTGCACGGCGGTGGTCAGGAGCGCGGCCGCCGCAGCGGCACCGAGAACGTCGCCGGCGCCGTGGGGCTCGCTGTCGCGCTGGAGATGGCCGAGGCGGAACGGGCGGATGCCGCAGCACGGGTCGCCGCGGTGCGCGACGCCTTCATCGAGGCGGTGCTGTCGACCGTCCCCGGCGCCCAGCTCACCGGCCACCGCGTCCGCCGCCTTCCGGGCAGCGCGAGCTTCACCTTCGCCGGGGCGAGCGGCGAAGCGGTGCTGCTGCAGCTCGAGCGCCGCGGCATCGTGACTTCCAGCGGGTCAGCCTGCGCCGCCGGCAGCGACGAGCCGTCGCACGTGCTCCTGGCCCTCGGCATCGCGCCCGAGGTCGCGCAGACGGCGGTGCGCTTCACCTTCGGGCACGGCCCCGTCCCCGACCCGGCGGCACTGTCCGCGGCCGTCGCCTCATCGGTCGCGGCGGTACGATCAGGCACGTGAGAGCCGCGATCACCGTCATCGTGCCCGGGTTCGACGTCGCCGATTACGCCGAGGAGGCGTTGCAGTCCCTCCGCGGGCAGACCCTGACGAACTGGGTGGCGATCCTCGTGGACGACGCCGCCACCGATGCCACCGGCGAGATCTTCGCCGCCGCTGCAGCAACCGACCCGCGCTTCCGCCTCGTGCGCCACGAGAAGCGCCGGGGCCTCAGCACCGCCCGCAACACCGGCGTCGCCCTCGTGGAGACCCCCTACCTCGGCTTCCTCGACGCTGACGACGTGCTCACCCCGACGGCCCTGGAGAGGCTCGTCGGCGTGCTCGACGAGACCGGAAGCGACTTCGCTGTGGGCGCCTACGTGCGCCTGCGTCCGGATGCCACGGGAGAGTACGCCGCCGGGCTCGTGCAGCCGTGGGTCGCGGCTGCCACCGACCCGGCGCGCCGCGGCACGACGATCGAGGCGCACCCCGAGGCGTCGGGCAACATCGTGGCCTGGTCCAAGGTCAGCCGCACCGACTTCTGGCGACGCGCCGGGCTGCGCTTTCCCGACGGGCGCCTGTACGAGGACCAGATCGTCGCGCAGCAGATGTACAGCCGCGCGCGCCGGTTCGACACGGTGCCCGACGTCGTGGTGCACTGGCGCGAGCGCGCGGACGGCTCGTCGATCACCCAGGGCAAGAGCGCATTGCCAGTGCTGCGGGACTACCTCTCCGCCATGACCGAAGGCCTCGAGGTGCTCGCCGCCGGCGGACACGATGCCGCGGTGCGCGCCCGCGTGCAGCTCATCCTCTCGATGGACCTCCCCCCGCTCGTGGAGATCGCCCGCATCCACCCCGACGATGCCTATCGGCGCGCGCTCGGCGCCTTCGTCCGCGAGGTCTGGGCGCGCGGCGGCGCGCACGCCCCGCTGGACGACCGCACGGCACGGCTGGCCGCCGCAGCGCTGCTGTTCTGAGCCGCGCGGGCCGCGGGCGCGGGCTACTCCACGCGCCGCGCGATGGACTCTTCGGTCTCGAGCACCCGGGAGGCGGCGACCTGCTCGGCGGCGAGCTTGGCGTACAGCCCGCCGGCGGCCAGCAGCTCCCGGTGGGTGCCCGACTCCACGATGCGCCCAGCCTCGACGACGTGGATCACGTCCGCACCGATCACCGTCGAGAGCCGGTGGGCCACCGACAGGGTCGTGCGGCCGCGGGCGGCGGCATCCAGGGCGTCCTGCACCACGCGCTCCGAGACGGTGTCCAGCGCCGAGGTCGCTTCGTCCAGCAGCAGCACGGGCGGGTCCTTCAGCAGCACGCGGGCGATGGCGATGCGCTGTTTCTCACCGCCGGAGAGCCGGTAGCCGCGCTCACCGACGACCGTGTCGTAGCCGGCGGGGAAGCCGCTGATGATGTGGTCGATGTTCGCCGCGGCGCACGCGGCAGCGAGCTCCTCGTCAGTGGCGTCGGGCTTGGCGTAGCGAAGGTTCTCCCGGATCGTGGCGTGGAAGAGGTAGGTCTCCTGCGACACGATCCCGACCTGGTCGATCAGCGACTCGTGGCGGAGCCTGCGCACATCGGTGCCCGCGAAGAGCACGGTGCCGTCCGAGGCCTCGTAGAGCCGCGGCGCGAGATACAGCACGGTGGTCTTTCCTGCCCCCGAGGGGCCGACGAAGGCGACGTGCTGCCCGGGTTCCGCGACGAACGAGACGCCGTTCAGCGTGGGTCGGGTGTCGCCCGTGGCATCCGGATAGCGGAAGACGACGTCGCGGAACTCCACCCGTCCCAGCGGCCCCGGCCCCTGCGCGACGTCGACGGCGTCGGGGGCGTCGCCGATCGCCGGCGTGAGGTCGAGGTATTCGAAGATGCGCGCGAAGAGCCCCGAGGAGGTCTGCAGATCGAGCGCCACGCGCATGAGGCCGGTGAGCGGCTGCAGCAGCCGCGCCTGCACCGTGGTGAAGGCGACGATGGTGCCGGCGGTGATGTCGGGACTTCCTCCGACGATGAGGTAGCCCGCGACGAGGTAGATCACGGCGGGCACGCTCGCCATGAGCACCTGCACGACGGCGAAGAAGCCCTGGCCGCTCATCGCCCGGCGCACCTGCAGCACGACCTGATTGCCGTTCTCGGCGCGGTAGCGGGCAGACTCGGTGCGCTGCCGGTTGAACGACTTCGACAGCAGGATGCCCGAGACGCTCAGGGTCTCCTGCGTGATCGCCGTCAGCTCCGACAGCGACTCCTGCGTCTCCCCCGCGATGCGCGCACGCACCTGACCGACCTTGCGCTGCACGAGCACCAGCGCAGGCATGAGCACGACGGCGACGATCGTCAGGCGCCAGTCGATGATGATCATCGCCACGAGCGAGGCCACGACCGTCACCGCGTTGCCGAGGATGCTCGTGACGGTATTGGTGAGGACCCCCGAGACGCCGCCGACGTCGTTCTGCAGGCGCGACTGGATGACACCGGTCTTGGTGCGGGTGAAGAAGGCGAGCTCCATGGCCTGCAGGTGGTCGAACAATCGCACCCGCAGGTCGCCGGTCACGCGGTTGCCCACCGTCGCGGTCAGCCACGTCTGCAGGACGTTGACCCCGGCCGACGCCAGGAAGAGCCCGATCATGACGGCGACCAGACGAAGGAGCAGCGAGAGGTCCGGCCCCGAGCCGTCGGTCGGGAACAGCGCGTCGTCGAACACCCGCTGCACCAGAAGCGGCGGGACGACCGCCAGCGCCGAGCCCAGGATCACCAGCAGGCCGGTGACCGCGATGCGTGCGCGGTAGGGCCGGAACAGCTCCACCACCCGCCGGCCGAGGCCGGGGATGCGGGGGGCCTGGGCGTTGATGCGCCGCTGTGCGGACTCGTCGACGCCGCGGAATCCGCCGCGCGGTCCGCCGCCGCCCATGCCCATGGTCATCCGTTCAGCCTACGTCCGCCCGCGGGTAGGGTGTCGGCATGAACCACACTCCCGACGACGCCGACCGGGCGCAGCTGGACGAGCTGCGCGAAGAGATCGATGCGCTGAAGAAGATCCCCGAAGAGGAACTGGTCAGCCCGTCCCCGGCGAAGGGACACGAGGGCGAACTCGAGCCGGAACCCACCGACGCCCCCGGGACCGAGGACTGGGGCGACGACCGCTAAAGAGCGCGGGTCAGCTGCCGCAGCACGAGCTGCCGCCGCAGCACGAGGAGCTCTCCTCGGCGAGGGGCAGCAGGTTCTTCTCCTCGGCGACGGGTGCGAGGGGCTGGGTCAGGGGCGCGTTCGGGGTGGTGGCCATGCGCTCCACACTAGCCCCGCTGTAGGTCACCTGCGCCGCATGCGCAAGCCCGCGCCACCCGCCGCCGGTCGTCCTTACCGTGGAATGCGCGCCGGGGGCAGTCCCGGCGCACCGACGAAAGGACGACGACATGACCGAGGACATCACCGGCAAGCGCGTGGCGTTCCTGCTGACCGACGGCTTCGAAGACAGCGAGCTGACCTCCCCGTGGCAGGCGGTGACCCAGGCCGGCGCCGCAGCGACGCTGGTCTCCCCCGCAGACGGGTCCGTGACCGGCAAGAACGGCCATGAGCAGACGGTCGACCTCTCGGTGTCAGAGGCACAGGCTGCGGACTTCGACGCACTCGTCCTTCCGGGCGGAGTCGTCAACGCCGACGACCTGCGCATGGACGAAGCGGCGGTGGCCTTCGCCCGCGACTTCTTCGCCCAGCACAAGCCGGTCGGCGTGATCTGCCACGGCGCGTGGATCCTCGCCGACGCCGACGTGCTCGGCGGACGCACGATCACCAGCTACCCGAGCCTGAAGACCGATCTGCGCAACGCCGGCGCGTCGTGGGTCGACGAGGAAGTGGTCGTGGATGCCGGGCTGGTCTCCAGCCGCACCCCCGACGACCTGCCCGCCTTCAACGCCAAGGTGGTCGAGGAGATCGCCGAGGGCGAGCACTCCGGACAGACGGCCTGAGCGACCCGAGGAAAGCGGCGATCCTCCGCGGGGGTCGCCGCTTTTCTTGCGGCCCTTGCTGTGGTCTGACCATAGCGCTATGATTTTTGGCCGAGGGACGGCGACCGTCCGTCCGAAGGAAGTGATTGTCATGACGACGATGACGAACGCGGCCGAGAACGCCGGCCGCGGCATCGTTCCGGACGGCCTCATGCGTGCGGCCGTCGTCACCGCTCCCGACCAGCCACTGAGCGTCACCGAGGTGCCGATCCCCACCCCCGGCCCTGGCCAGGCTCTGGTCCGCGTCATCACCAGCGGCGTCTGCCACACCGACCTGCACGCCGCCCGCGGTGACTGGCCCGTGCCCCCGAAGTCCGATCTCATCCCCGGCCACGAGGGCTACGGCGAGGTCGTCGCGCTGGGCGAAGGCGTCACCACGCTCGCCGTCGGCGATAAGGTGGGCAACGCGTGGCTCTGGAGCGCCTGCGGCGTGTGCGAGTTCTGCCGCAAGGGCTGGGAGACCCTGTGCCCCGAACAGCAGAACGGCGGCTACTCCATCGACGGCAGCTTCGGCGAGTACATGCTCGTCGACGAGCGCTTCGCCGCCCGCATCCCCGACGGCGTCGACCCCGATGAGGTCGCCCCGATCCTGTGCGCCGGTGTCACGGTCTACAAGGGCCTGAAGATGACCGAGGTCAAGCCCGGCGAGTGGGTCGTCATCTCCGGCATCGGTGGCCTCGGCCACATCGCCGTGCAGTACGCCCGCGCGATGGGCATGCGCGTCGCCGCCGTCGACATCGACGACGACAAGCTCTTCCTCGCCCGCCGCCACGGCGCCGAGATCACGGTCAACGCGGCCAAGACTGACCCGATCGCCGAGATCCAGGAGCGCACCGGCGGCGCCCACGGCGTGCTCGTCACCGCCGTGCACCCGCAGGCGTTCGGGCAGGCCACCGGCATGAGCCGTCGCGGCGGCACGGTCGTGTTCGTGGGGCTCCCCCCGGGGCAGTTCCCCGCGGACATCTTCGACACGGTGCTGCGGGCGATCACGATCCGCGGCTCGATCGTCGGAACCCGCCAGGACATGGTCGAGGCGCTGGACTTCTTCGCCCGCGGCGAGATCCACCCGACCATCACCGTCGAGAAGCTCGACGACATCAACGACATCTTCCACCGCATGGAAGAGGGCAAGATCGAAGGCCGCATCGTGATGCGGTACGCCCAGGACTGAGTCTCCAGCCCTAGCCCACAGCAGAATGCCCCGGACCCGGTCCGGGGCATTCTGCGTCCACGTGTTCCTCAGACCTGCAGGGCGACCTCGGCGTCCGCCACCGCTTCGGCGCCCTCGGCCGCGCGCAGTGCCCGGTCGAGGTCGGCCACGAGGTCATCGACGTGCTCGAGCCCGATCGACACGCGCAGCACCGCCGCCGACGGACGGGCCTCGGCCGCAACGGGCCGGTGCGTGAGCGCTGCCGGATGCTGGATGAGCGAGTCGACGCCGCCGAGCGACACCGCGTGGGTGAAGAGCTCCACACCTTCGGCGACGGCGGCGGCGGCCGGGTACCCGCCGCGCATCTCGAAGGCCACCATGGCACCACCACCGCGCAGCTGACGCCCCATGAGTCCGCGCGGGTCCTCCTCGAGCCCCGGGTAGTGCACTCGCCCGACGGCGGGGTGCGTCTGGAGCCACGCGGCGATGCGGGCGGCGCTCTCCTGCTGGGCACGCACGCGCAGCGGCAACGTTGCGAGACCCCGGTGCAGCAGGTACGCACCGAGGGGATGCAGGAGCGCGCCCGTGATCGCCCGCACCCGCCGCAGCGCCTGCGCGGTGTGCTCGGAGCAGGCGATGACCCCGGCCATCGTGTCCCCGTGCCCGCCCAGGTACTTCGTGCCGCTGTGCAGGCTCATCGCGGCCCCCAGTGCGAGCGGCTGCTGCAGCACCGGAGTGGCGAAGGTGTTGTCGACCAGCACCGGCACGCCGGCGGCGGCCTCGACCACAGCGGCGATGTCGACGAGGTCGAGCGTGGGGTTGGCCGGGGTCTCCACGATGACGAGCCCGGTGTCGGCGCGCAGGGAACCGGCCACGTCGGCCTCGTTGCAGAAGGTGACCTCTGTGCCCAGCAGGCCGCCCGCCAGCAGGTGATCGGTGCCTCCGTAGAGCGGCCGCACCGCGACGACATGCGGGCGACCCACCGCCTGGGTGTGCGCGAGGATCGCCGCCGTCACGGCAGCCATGCCGGTCGAGAAGGCGACCGCAGCCTCGGCCCCCTCGAGTTCGGCGAGCGCATCCTCGAAGCGCGCGACGGTGGGGTTCCACAGCCGGGCATAGACGAAGCTGTCCTCCGCCGTGGGTCGGCCCCCGGTGGCGAGGGTCTCGTACGAGTCGCCGCCGCGCTCCACATCGGGCAGCGGATTGGTGGTCGACAGGTCCAGCGGGAGGGCGTGCACCCCCAGCGCGCCCAGGTCGGCGCGTCCGGCGTGGACGGCGGCGGTGTCGGGATGCCGGTGAGAGAGGTCCATGCCCATATGATGCGGGAATCACCGCACACACGCGGCATCGCCGCAGAATGTGCCGCACCGAGTCGAAGATCCCGTGTTTCGTGCCTCGGCACCCGTCAGGAAGGACGCACCGTTGGTCAGATCCCAACCCGACGTCGACGAGATCGACGACATCGACCGGGCGATCCTCGCCGAACTCAGCACACGGGCGGACGTCACCAACAAGGCGCTCGCCCACCGCCTGCACCTGGCGGAGTCCACCTGCGCCCACCGCGTGCGCATGCTGCGGCAGCGCGGGCTCATCGTCGACACCCGCGCCCGGGTCGACACCGCCGCGCTGGGCTTTCCCCTGCGGGCCATCGTCAACGTGCGCCTGGGCAGTCACACCAAGAGCGGCGTCACCGAGCTCTTCCAGGCGCTCACGGACATCCCCGGCGTCATCGAGGTCTTCCACGTCGCCGGCGAGGACGACTTCGTGCTGCACGTGGCCGCCGCCGACGCCCACGCGCTGCGGGACCTCGTGCTCGAGCACATCACGGTGCACCCGAGCGTGCGCTCCACAGAGACGCACCTGGTGTTCGATCGGCGCGACGGAGTGGGCGTGCTGCCGCGGGCCTGATCCTGCCGATCAGGAGCGAACGAGACGCGCGATGGCGGCCGTCGCCTCGGCGACCTTCGCGTCGGCTTCGTCACCGCCCAGGCGCGCGGCATCGACGACGCAGTGCTTCAGGTGATCTTCGAGCAGGCCAACGGCGACGGAATTGAGGGCGCTGGTCAGCGCGCTGATCTGCGTCAGGATGTCGATGCAGTACTTCTCGTCGTCGATCATCTTGTGCACGCCCCGGGCCTGGCCCTCGATGCGCTTGAGTCGCTTGAGGTACCTCTCCTTGTCGGTGATGTATCCGTGCACGTGGGCGTCGTGGGCGTCGTGTTCGACGGTGGTCATGACGGGTTCCTCACTTCGGATCGGCGGGTGCGGGCGAGAGCGGGCGAAAGCTGCGCAGCCGCAGGCTGTTCCCCACCACGAAGACGCTCGACAGCGCCATCGCCGCGCCCGCGAGCATGGGATTGAGCAGGCCGAACGCGGCCAGCGGGATGGCGGCGACGTTGTACGCGAAGGCCCAGAACAGGTTCGACTTGATGATGCGCAGGGTGCGGCGTGACAGGCGCACGGCGTCGGCCGCCGCAACGAGATCACCGCGGACGAGCGTGATGTCGGCTGCCTCCATCGCGGCATCCGTGCCCGTCCCCATGGCCATGCCGAGGTCGGCCTGCGCCAGTGCCGCGGCGTCGTTGACGCCGTCACCCACCATTGCAACCACCTTGCCCTCGGCCTGCAGTCGCGCGACCGTGGCCACCTTGTCGGCCGGCAGCACGTCGCCGATGACCTCGTCTATGCCGACTTCGGCGGCGATGTGCCGCGCGACGGCGGTGTTGTCTCCGGTGAGCAGCACAGGGGTCAGCCCCAGCCGTCGCAGCTGCGCGACGGCGGCGGCGCTCGTGGTCTTCGGACGGTCGGCCACCACCACGACCCCCCGCACGCGCCCATCCCACGCGACGAACACCGCGGTCTGGCCCCGCGAGAAGGCCGCTGCGGCAGCGGCCTGGACGTCATCTCCCGGGTGAAGCGCCCACTCGTCGAGCAGCCCGCTGCGGCCCACGACCACGGCATGCCCGTCGACGACGCCCGCCACCCCCGCGCCGGCGGAGCTGCGGAAGTCCTCCACGGCATCAAGACCGCCGACCCGCGCCGCGGCGGCGGCGATCGCCTGCGCGATCGGGTGCTCGCTGGCGTGCTCGACGGCGCCGGCCAGGCGCAGCACCTCGTCGGCATCCTCGCCCTCGGCTGCCACGACGTCGACGACGCTCATCTGACCGGTCGTGACGGTGCCGGTCTTGTCCAGCACGATCGTGTCGACGCGGCGGGTGGACTCGAGCACCTCGGGACCCTTGATGAGGATGCCGAGCTGAGCACCTCTGCCGGTGCCCACCAGCAGTGCCGTCGGCGTCGCGAGTCCCAGCGCGCAGGGGCAGGCGATGATCAGCACCGCCACGGCGGCGGTGAACGCCGAGCTCGCGGGGAACCCCGCGATGAGCCACCCCGCGAGCGCGGCGAGGGCGACGACGATGACGATGGGAACGAAGACGCCCGAGATGCGGTCGGCCAGTCGCTGCACGTCGGCCTTGCCGGACTGGGCCTGCTCGACCAGGCGGGCCATCTGCGCCAACCGGGTGTCCCCGCCCACGCGAGTGGCGCGGACGATCAGGCGGCCGCCGGCGTTGACGGTCGCGCCGGTAACGGCGTCCCCAGCGCCGACTTCCACGGGCAGGGACTCCCCCGTCAGCATCGACTCGTCCACGGCCGACGATCCGGCGATGACGACGCCGTCGGTGGCGATCTTCTCCCCCGGCCGCACGACGAACTCGTCACCGACCCGCAGGTCGCCGATGGCGATGCGGCCCTCCACGCCGTCGCGGAGCACGGTGACATCCTTCGCCCCGAGCTCCAGTAGGGCGCGCAGCGCCGCCCCGGCCTGCCGCTTGGCCCGCTTCTCGACGTAGCGCCCTGCGAGCACGAACATGGTCACGCCGGCTGCCACTTCGAGGTAGATGTCACCCGAAGCATCCGCGGTGCCGATCGTGAACGAGAACGGATGAGTCATGCCCGGCATGCCCGCCGTGCCGAAGAACAGCGCGTACAGCGACCATGCCAGGGCGGCGGAGGTGCCCAGGCTGATCAGGGTGTCCATCGTCGCGGCGCCGTGGCGCAGGTTGATCCACGCGGCGCGGTGGAATGGCCATGCCCCCCACACCACCACGGGGGCGGCGAGCACCAGCGACAGCCACTGCCAGTTGGGGAACTGCAGCGCCGGGATCATCGACATGAGGATCACCGGCACCGCGAGGGCGGTCGACACCAGCAGACGGTGACGCAGGTTCGCCAGCTCCGGATCCGTGTCGCCTGCGTCGCGCTCGGTCTCCTGTGGCGGCGCCGGCAGCGCCGCGGTGTAGCCGGTGCGCTCCACCTCGGCGATCAGCGTGGCCGCCGCGAGGCCCGCGGGACCGGTGACCAGGGCCTTCTCGGTGGCGTAGTTGACCGTGGCCGACACGCCGTCGAGACGGTTGAGCTTCTTCTCGATGCGGGCGGCGCACGACGCGCAGGTCATGCCGCCGATCTCGAGCTCGAAGCGGGTCTGGTCAGCGCCGAGGGTCGTCATCGTGGGTCGTCCTCCCTCAGGCGCGGGAGGCGGCGTACCCGGCCTCGTCGACGGCGGCGATCACATCGGCGTCCGAGACAGGAGCGCCCGCCGACACCACGAGCCGACCGGTCTGCGCGCTCACCTGCACGTCGTCGACGCCCGAGATCTTCGCGACCTCGCTGCGCACTGCCGCCTCGCAGTGGCCGCACGTCATTCCCGTCACCTGGTACTCGCTCGTCGTCATGATCGCTCCTCGTCGCATCCTGGATACCCCCTCGGGGTATAGCCAGTATACAACCGGATGCCGCCGGGAGGCCGGTCGCAGGGCGTACCAGAAGCGGGGGTGCGCGTCAAGGTCCAGCCGGGCGGGAAGTGCCCGCGTAGCGTTGATCCCGTCAGTTCGAGAGACCCCGGTTGAGGCGTTGATGTTCGGGTCATCAGCGCCTCCCGGCCTCAGCTGCAGGCCCCGGTGGGAAGGCTTCCCGCCGGGGCCATAATTCTCTCAGCCGGCCAGCATCTGCTCCCGCACCTCGCGTCGCAGCACCTTGCCGATGAGGGAGCGTGGCAGGTCGTCCATCTGGACGATGCGCTTGGGCACTTTGTACGCGGCCAGCCGGGTGCGGCAGTAGTCCCGCAGGCCCTCGACGTCGAGTGTCGCGCCGTCGCGAAGCACCACGGCCGCGGCGACCTCCTCGCCGCCGTGCGGGCGCGGCATGGCGACGACGGCCGCAGCCTCGATGTCGGGATGGGACTGCAGCGTGTCTTCCACCTCAGTGGGCGAGACGTTGAACCCGCCGGTGATGATCAGCTCCTTGAGCCGGTCGACGATCGTCACGAAGCCGTCGGCCGACACCGACGCGATGTCGCCGGTGCGCAGCCACCCGCCGTCGATCAGCGCGGCGGCCGACTCCTGCGGACGACCCCAGTAGCCCTGGAACACCTGAGGGCCACGCACGAGCAGCTCGCCGGACTCCCCCAGCGGCCGGTCCGTTTCCGGATCTTCCGGGTCGACGACCCGGATCTCGGTGCTGGGGAACGGCACCCCCACCGTGCCGGGGCGCCTGCTGTGCCCCATCGGGTTGCCCACAGCGACGGGTGAGGATTCCGTCATCCCGTACCCCTCGACCAGCAGGCCGCCGGTGGCCTCCTCCCAGCGGCTCACCGTCGCCACCGGCAGGCTCATCGCCCCCGAAATCGAGAAGCGCACCGTGGACAGGTCGATGGTGCCTCGCTCAGCGGCGCGGGAGAGCAGGTCGTAGATCGGGGGCACCCCCGGAAGGAAGGTCGGCGGGCTCTTGCGCGCGGCATCGGTCATCAGTCCGATGTCCACCTTCGGGAAGAGCACCAGCTTCGCCCCCATGCTCATGGCGAAGGTGAGGCAGAGTGTCATGCCGTACGCGTGGAACAGCGGCAGCACCCCGTAGAACGTCTCCTCACCGTCCACCAGGCCCGGCACCCAGGCACGACCCTGCATGGCGTTGGCGCGAAGGTTCGCGTGGGTGAGGATCGCCCCCTTCGGAGAGCCCGTGGTTCCGCTGGTGTACTGCAGCACCGCGATGTCCTCGACCGCCGGACCGGGGACGCGCGACGACACCCGACGGTGGTCGAGCAGCTGGTCCCACCGGTAGGGGTGGCGGAGCTTGGGGGTCGTGGTCATCTGGGCGCGCAACGTGCGGGCCTTCGGAATCGGCAGCGCCAGTGCGACGCGCTTGGCGAGGGGCAGCGACGTGGTCATGTCGACGCTCACGATGCGGCCGGGACGGACGTCCTTCGGGAAGTCCGCGACCGTGTCCAGAACCTTGTCCCAGACGATCGCGACCGATGCGCCATGGTCCTCGAACTGGTGACGCAGCTCACGCGCGGTGTACAGCGGGTTGTGCTCGACCACGATCGCACCCAGGCGCAGCACGGCGTAGAACGCCACGACGTGCTGCGGGCAGTTCGGCAGCACCAGCGCCACCCTGTCGCCCTTTTTCACCCCCAGGCGCCGCAGCCCTTCGGCGGCGCGCCCGATCTGCTCCCCCAGCTGCCCGTAGGTCGTCACCGCGCCGAAGAATTCCAGGGCAGGACGGCGCGCGTGGGTCTTCACGCTGGCCTCGAGCATCTGCGTGAGCGTCTGCGTCGGTTCATCGATGTCGGCGGGGACGCCCGGGGCGTAGGCGGCGAGCCAGGGGCGGGAGTCGAAGGGGTTGGGCATGACTCCATTTTCGCCTATCGGCACTGCTCGTCTCGTCCAGGGACCCGTAGGTTGACACGCGCGTTCACCCGTGCGATGCACTAATCACTGGATCCCGCAAGGCCCTTAGCCGCGCCGATGGGGCCGCGTAAGAAAGGGGGATGCCGGAGAACTCCCGGCCTGAAAGGGGCAACCATGTCACAGAGTTATGGGTCGGGCACGCCGACCACGACGGGTGCCGCCACCGGCGGCGCATCAGGCAAGGTCGACACCGCCAAGGCGGAGGCGAGCGACCTGAAGGACACGACTGTCTCGAAGGCGACGGATGTCGCGAGCACGGTCAAGAGTGAAGCTTCCACCGTCCTGGGAGAGGCCGGCACCCAGGCCAAGCAGCTGTACGCGCAGACACAGCGCGAGCTGAAGGAGCAGGCGGGCACGCAGCAGCAGCGCCTCGCGTCGGGCCTGCGGTCCGTGAGCTCCGAACTGGAGTCGATGTCGACCAGCGGCGACCAGCACGGAGTCGCAGCCGACCTCGTGCACCAGGCAGCCGACCGCATCTCGAGTGCCGCATCGTGGCTCGGTGATCGCGACCCGGGCTCGGTCCTCAACGAGGTGAAGAGCTACGCGCGGCGCAAGCCCGGCATGTTCATCGCCGGCGCCGCCATCGCGGGAGTCGTCGTCGGTCGCCTCACGCGCGCCCTCGCGGCGAACGCCTCGGACGAGAAGTCCGCGCAGGCCTCGATGCCCGCAGTCCCCGCGACGCCTGCACCCGCAGTCGTGAGCACGACCGCACCCGTTCCGCCGGCACACGTTGCCGCACCGATGGACGCGCCGCTGTACGAGCAGTCCACGGGGACGCAGACGCCCGGCCTGCCCGGAGAAGGTGAGCAGGATGTCCGACGCCACACCATCTGAGCAGAAAGCGGCGACCACGTCGCTCGGCGACCTGCTGGGCGAGGTGACCCGCGACATCTCCACGCTGATGCGCCAGGAGGTCGCCCTGGCGAAGGCTGAACTCAAGGAGTCCGCGACCCGCACCGCCAAGGGAGCCGGCCTGCTGGGCGGTGCCGGCTACGCGGCGCTGATGGCGGTGTTCTTCCTCTCGTTCGCCCTGTGGTGGGCGTTGGGAACGCTGGTCGGCGGCGGCTGGTCCGGCGTCATCGTGGCCGTGCTGTGGGGCGTCATCGCGGCGATCCTCTACGTGATCGGCCGCAACAAGATGAAGGAAGTCGAGGGCGCTCCCCAGACCGTGGAGACCCTCAAGGAGATCCCCGAAACGCTGAAGAGGAATGAGGAGAACCGATGAGTGATTCCCCGGATCAGATCCGCGCCGACATCGAGCGGACGCGTGAGGAGCTCGGCGGCGACGTCGACGCGCTGGCCGACAAGGTGACGCCGTCGAAGATCGTCGATCGCCAGAAAGACAAGGTGCGCAGCGCCGTCGGATCGGTGCGCGAGCGCATCATGGGCGCAGCCGACGACACCGGTTCGGCCATGTCGGGCGCCGGCTCGTCCGCCATGGGCCACGTCGGCGACGCCAAGGACCGCGTTGTGGCGAAGGCGGAGGGCAACCCCCTCGCCGTCGGACTCATCGCCTTCGGTGCCGGCCTGCTCGCAGCGTCGCTCGTCCCGGCGTCATCGCGCGAGAAGCAGATGGCCTCCGATGTGAAGGATGCCGCCCAGCCGCTCATGGACGAAGCGAGCAACCTCGCGAAGGAAGTGGGCGCGAACCTCAAGGAGCCCGCCCAGGAAGCAGCCACCGCGGTGAAGGATGCCGCGAGCGAGTCGGTCGACGCCGTCAAGGCCGAGACGCAGTCCGCCGCCGCAGACGTCAAGGACCAGGCGCAGCACAGCCGGGAGAACGTCTCGGGCAGCTGAGCCGACAGGTGAGAGGGCGGGGGTCGCGTTTGCGGCCCCCGCCCTCTCGCTGTCCGGATGTCGTTGGGTTATACGTCACGGTCCGGATGCGCGCAATCCCGTTCCGGCATCGCCGGGCTCGGTCTTACCGTTCCCCCAGCGCCGGCTCGCCCGTCAGCGCGGGAAGGAGCCATCGTGTCGCAGACCACGCGTCCACCCGACACCCTGCCGCCCCGTCAGGCCGCCCTGCTTGCCGCCACGCGCGTCGAGCAGAAGGGGAACCTGCTGGTGCGGTGGATCACCTCCACCGACCACAAGACCATCGGGTACATGTACCTGATCGCCTCGGTGCTGTTCTTCCTGCTCGGCGGCGTGATGGCACTGATCATCCGCGCCGAGCTGTTCGAGCCGGGCATGCAGATCGTGCCGACGCGGGAGCAGTACAACCAGCTGTTCACGATGCACGGCACGATCATGCTGCTGCTGTTCGCGACCCCCTTGTTCGCAGGCTTCGCCAACGCCATCATGCCGCTGCAGATCGGCGCTCCCGACGTCGCCTTCCCCCGGCTCAACGCCTTCTCTTTCTGGCTCTTCCTCTTCGGCTCGCTGATCGCGCTGTCGGGCTTCCTCACGCCGCAGGGTGCGGCATCGTTCGGGTGGACCGCGTATCAGCCCCTGGCGAGCGAGACCTTCACTCCGGGCGCCGGCGGCAACCTGTGGATGCTGGGCCTGGGCATGAGTGGTTTCGGCACGATCCTGGGTGCGGTGAACTTCGTGACGACCGTGATCACGATGCGCGCGCCGGGTATGACGATGTGGCGCATGCCGATCTTCACGTGGAACACCCTGATCACGAGCATCCTGATCCTGCTGGCGTTCCCGGTGCTGGCCGCGGCGATCCTGTCGGCGGCGTCGGACCGCATCCTCGGCTCGCACATCTTCGACCCGCAGAACGGCGGCGTGCTGCTGTGGCAGCACCTGTTCTGGTTCTTCGGTCACCCTGAGGTGTACATCATCGCGCTGCCGTTCTTCGGCATCGTGTCGGAGATCTTCCCGGTGTTCAGCCGCAAGCCGATCTTCGGGTACAAGACGCTGGTGTACGCCACGATCGCGATCGCGGCTTTGTCGGTGGCGGTGTGGGCGCACCACATGTATGTCACCGGGGCGGTGCTGCTGCCGTTCTTCGCACTGATGACGATGCTGATCGCGGTGCCGACAGGGGTGAAGATCTTCAACTGGATCGGCACCATGTGGCGGGGATCACTCACCTTCGAAACTCCCATGGTGTTCGCTCTCGGGTTCCTGGTGTCGTTCGTGTTCGGTGGTCTGACCGGCGTGATCCTGGCGTCGCCGCCGCTTGACTTCCACCTGTCTGACTCGTACTTCGTGGTGGCGCACTTCCACTACGTGGTGTTCGGCACGGTCGTGTTCGCGATGTTCGCCGGGTTCTACTTCTGGTGGCCGAAGTGGACGGGCCGCATGCTCAACGAGCGTCTCGGCTACGTGCACTTCTGGATGCTGTTCATCGGCTTCCACATGACCTTCCTCGTGCAGCACTGGCTGGGTGTCGACGGCATGCCGCGACGGTACGCGGAGTACTCCGCCTTCGATGAATGGACCTGGGAGAACCAGGTCTCCACAGTCGGTGCGATGATCCTCGGCGCCTCGATGATCCCGTTCTTCCTCAACGTCTGGATCACGGCGCGCAAGGCACCGAAGGTGACCGTCAACGACCCGTGGGGTTACGGCGGTTCGCTGGAGTGGGTGACCAGCTGCCCGCCGCCGCGGCACAACTTCACCTCGATCCCGCGCATCCGCAGCGAGCGCCCGGCATTCGACGTCAACCATCCCGAGGCCGGTGTGCCGGTCGGAGTCGGACCCGCGCGCGATGCGCCCGACGCACCGGTGGAAGAGGCCGACGGCGAGGTGACACGGGAGTGACCGGACGGTTTCTAGACTTGTCGCGTGCAGGCAGCCCGATACGTCAGTGACACCGCCAGAGCGAACTGGAGCTCACTGCTCTCCGCGATCGTGGGTGTGGCCCTTGCCCTCTCGGTGGCAGCGGTCAAGGGCCGCATCGATCCGCTGACCGTCGGGGTCGAGATCTACCTGTTCGCGTGGCCGTCCTTCGGGGTGATCTACCTCGTCTGGACGCACGCCGCCTACAGCGGTGACGGGATCGCCGCACGCGCACGCCGCGAGCGGGAGCTGCAGCGACGCTGGTGGTGGTCGCTGATCGGCTACGGCGGTGCGTCCAGCTGGACGCTCACCGCCGCGCTCGGCGCCGTGGTGGTGACGGTCATCGTCGCCCAGACGCCGGCCTACCGCGGCGACGTGCTGTACGTCGCCTTGGGTCTGCTGTGCGTGGCATCCTCCTGGGCGCTGATGGTGTATTCCTTCGCGCTGCAGTACCTGCGACTGCAGGCCGGCGCCGACGACGACACCCACATCGGGTTCGAGGTGCCCGGCCCGACGCGGTTCGGCGACTACCTCAACCTGACCATTCTGCTGTCGACCATGGCGGCGACGGTGTCGGCGACGATCCGCACGCGGGAAGCCTGGTCGGTGGTGCGCACGAACGTGCTGTTCGCCTTCACCTTCAACTCAGTGATCGTGGCGATGGTCGTCTCGCTGCTGCTCGGAGGCCTCGCCGGCTGAGCGGGCGGGGACGCTGGCCCTCAGCGTTGCGGGACACGCCCGAACACGTGCAGACCCAGGTCGGCGCTCAGTCGCTCACTGATGAGGGCGCCGCGCACGCTGGTGCCCTGCTCGTCCAGGGGCGGGCTGATCACTGCGGCGCCGAGGACCCCCGGAGCCGACAGCACGATGGCCCCGGACACACTGGACTTGGCCGGCACGCCGACCCGACGCATCCAGCGCCCGGAGCCGTCGTACACGCCGCACGTCGCCATCACCGACACGACGTCGCGCGCCACCTCACGCGGGACCACACGTTCGCCGGTGAGGGGGTTCACTCCCCCGCAGGCGAGGGTCGCGCCCATCACCGCAAGGGTGCGGGCATCCACCAGCATGGCGCACGCGCGGGCGTACACCGCCACGGCGTCGTCGGCGCTCGCCTGCAGCGTGCCCTCGGCGCGCATGAGGTGCGCCAGCGCATGATTTCGGTCGCCGAGCAGGTGCTCGTTGTGGGCGACGTCCTCGTCGACCTCGAGCGGCTTGCCCGCGAACGCCGAAAGCCCGCGGAGAATGCGCTCGTCACGGTCGGCAGCGGTGTCGCCGTCGACCAGCGACGCCGTCAGCAGGGCGCCCGCGTTGACCATCGGGTTCGGCGGGCGCCCGGTTCCGCTTTCGAGCTTGATCGCGTCGAATGCCTCGCCCGTCGGCTCGATGCCGATGCGATCGAGCGCCTCACCGCCGGTGTCGCAGAGGGCGAGCGCGAAGAGGAACGGTTTGACGGCGGACTGCACGCTGCAGGGCAGGTCGGCCTGCGCGCTCTCATGGACGGTGCCGTCGGCGAGCACCAGCGCGATGGCGCAGAGGTCCGGGTCCGCCTCAGCGAGCTCGGGGATGCTGTCGTTCACCTCGCCGCTGTGGTGCTCGCGCATTTCGTCGCGCAGCGCGTCGAGGTCGTAGGTGCGGGGGTCGCGGGGTCCGCTCATCGGTCCAGCCTCCCATGAAGCCGCGCCGTTCCCGATGCCCTGCAGCGCGTGGGCCGAGAAGGCCGACAGGATAAGACACGGGCGGCATCTGCAATAGGGATTGCGCAGGATTCGTTCCGGCAGTGAAGTGGTGCGATGAGCAGAGAAATCGCAGCGATCACGCCCACGGCGCCGATCGGTTTGAAACGAGCGGTGGGCACGCCCCTGCTCTTCGCGTTCATCGTCGGCGACACGCTCGGTGCCGGCATCTACACGCTCGTCGGCTCGATGGCCGCGGACGTGGGTGGCGTCATCTGGCTGCCGCTGCTGCTCGCGCTCGTCGTCGCCCTGCTCACCGCGGGCACGTATGCGGAGCTGATCACGAAGTACCCGCATGCGGGCGGCGCGGCCCGGTACATCGACCGCGCGTTCGGCAAACCGTATGTGTCGTTCCTCGTCGGGTTCCTGATGATGGCATCGGGAATCACGACCGCGGCCGCCCTGGCGAACGCCTTCGCCGGCGACTACCTCAGTGCTCTCATCGACGTGCCGCAGGTCCCCGCGGCGATCGTGTTCATCGCGGTGCTCACCCTCATCAACCTCAGGGGGGTGCGGGAGTCCCTCGGTGCGAACCTGGTCGCCTCGGTGATCGAGGTGAGCGGCCTGGTCATCGTGATCGTCGTCTGCGCCATCGTCTTCGGCAACGGCGACGGGGACCCGGCACGCATCTTCGAGTTCGCCCCCGACGTCCCCCCGGTGCAGGGTGCATTCGCGGCATCCATCATCGCTTTCTTCTCGTTCCTCGGCTTCGAGGCTGCGGCGAACATGGCCGAAGAGGTCAAGAATCCGTCGAGGGCCTACCCGCGGGCACTGTTCGGCGCCATCATCACCGCCGCCGTGGTCTACCTGCTCATCGCGATCGGCGCGGTGATCGTGCTGCCGCCCGAGGAACTGGCCACGTCCACCGGCCCCCTCCTCGACGTCGTCGCCGCCAGCGGTGTCGGCATCCCCGCGTGGCTGTTCGGACTCATCGCGTTGGTGGCCATCGCGAACGGCGCCCTGCTCTTCATGGTGATGGCCAGTCGCGTCACCTACGGCCTGGCCGAGGCGGGCCTGCTGCCGCACGCGTTCGCCCGCGTGCTGCCCAACCGCCGCACGCCGTGGGTGTCGATCCTCGTGGTCGCCGGCATCACGATGGCCCTCACCCTGGTGGGAGATGTCTCCACCCTGGCCGAGACGACGGTGCTGCTGCTTCTGCTGGTGTTCCTCTCGGCCAATGTCAGCGTGCTGGCACTGAAGAAGGACAAGGTCGATCACCGTCACTTCTCGGTGCCGCGGTTCATCCCCGTTCTCGGGATCCTCGCGTGCCTCGTGCTGCTGGCCCAGCAGTCGTGGACGGTCTGGCTGGGGTCGCTGGCGTACGTCGCGGTGGGCTCCGTGCTCTTCTTCGTCGCCCGCTACGGCCGCAAGCGCGGCGACAGGAAGCTCCAGGCGCGCGCCTGAGGCGCCCGTGGGATAAGCCGCCGCGGGCATGTCGGTGCCGGCGCGTAGGGTCGACCGCGTGGTGAGACGCGATGGCCTGCCGGGCCCGTGCCACCTCTGCGGCGGCTCCCACGGTGCCCGGTGCGACGGCGGGTGGGTCTGCGCCGATTGCGGGTGGCGGTACGGCGACGTGCCCGACCCCGACCTTCCGCTCCCCCGCATCGACGTCGTGTACTACCTGCGCTTCGACGCACGGGTCAAAATCGGCACGAGCGCCCAGCCGCGCCGACGCCTCGCAGCGATCTGGCACGATGAGCTGCTCGCATTCGAACGCGGCGGTCGCGCCGTGGAGCAGCAACGGCATCGGGAGTTCGCCCCACTTCGCGAGGGCGGCGAGTGGTTCACCCTCACCGACCCGCTGACCACGCACGTGGCGCGGCTGCGCGCCGACGGAGACCCGTGGCAGCTCTACGCACGCTGGCTCAGCGCGGCCCTGCGGGGCTGATCGCGCCAGCGGTCGATGGCGTATCGAACGCAAGATCCAACGTCAACCCTCTGCGCGATTCCGGAACCGCGGACAGGCTGGTCGCACCGCAAAAGAGCGAAGGGATCATCGTGACGACCGAGGTCATGCCGCACGCACAGCAGCGACTGTCCCTCCCGCCCGTCGCGCCGCGCTCGTCGCGACTGCAGTGGCATCCCGTCACCGCGGATCGCTTCGAGGTCACGCTGCGCGGCGCCACCGTCGGCTTCATCGAGATCGTCGGCTCGGTCTACGTCAGCCTGGCCGGACCCCGCTACGCCCGTGCCGTCGAGGTGGCCCAGTCCCTGGTGTGGACCGACGCCCTCGTCGCCCTGGATCCCGGGCGCACGCGCGGGGGACGGTGACGCCAGGGCTGGACGGGTCTATCGTTCCGGCATGACCACTGATCCGGCCGTTCTGGGCTGGCTGCTCGACTCGGACCCCGCCGTGCGATGGCAGGTCGAGCGCGACCTGCTCGGAGCTCCGCCCGAGCACTGGGAGCGCACGCGAGCACGGGTGGCGACCGAGGGCTTCGGCGCCCGGCTGCTCGGCCTGCAGGATGCCGACGGGCAGTGGGCCGGCGGCGCGTTCTTCCCTGCGGGGTTCTTCGACAGCGACGAACCACAGCAGCCCGGCCAACCCTGGGTCGCCACCAACTGGGCCCTGAAGGACCTGCGGGAGTGGGGCCTGGATGCCGCCGCGCTCGGCGACACCGCCGAGCGCCTCGCCGCGAACAGTCGCTGGGACTACAACGACCTGCCGTACTGGGAGGGTGAGGTCGACATCTGCATCAACTCCTATACCCTCGCCGCCGGCGCATGGCTCGGAGTGGACATGACGCCGCTTGCGCGGTGGTTCGTCGACCATCGCCTGGCCGACGGCGGTTGGAACTGCGAGGCCGAGGAGGGCCACTCGGTGCGCTCGTCCTTCCACTCCACGCTCAACGCGGCACGCGGACTGCTCGCCTACGAGAGATCCACCGGCGACACCTCGGTGCAGGCCGCCCGCCACGGCGGCGAGGAGTACCTGCTCCAGCGGCGCCTGCTGTACCGGCTCAGCACGGGCGAGCCGGTGGGCGACTTCACCACGCGCTTCGTCGCCCCCTCCCGCCACCGCTACAGCGCCCTCACGGCGCTGGACCACTTCCGCGACGTCGCACTGCATGAGGGCGGCGCGCCCGACCCCCGCCTCGCGGATGCCGTGGCGGTCGTGCGCGACGTCCGCCAGCCGGACGGCACGTGGCTGCAGACCACTCCCCTGGCCGGCCGCACCTGGTTCGCCGTGGATGCCGGTGAGGGCGAGCCGTCGAAATGGCTCACCCTCGCCGGCACCCGCGTCCTGGACTGGTGGGATGCCGCTGCCGCCTGACCGGCCGCGCTGTGGCATCCGATCTTCCCCGCTCGGCGGTCAGCGGTCCCGCCACAGCTCCCAGGTGCGTTCTGCGATGCGTCGGTAGCGTCGGCGCGGGCCGGCGGTATCGTGGCCGAACCAGATGACGAACTCCTCGTGGACGATGGTCAGCGTGTCTTCCAGCGAGACGGCGGCATCCATCCTCGCGGCGATCGTCTGCGCCTCGGGTCGGTACTCGTCGATGTTCACGCCGTCGCAGCAGATATGGAGCGGGTCCTCCTCGAACAGCAATCGTTCGAGAGCCTGGCCCGCCGTACGTCGGGCGCGCTCGCCCTCAGGCACGGGAGGGTTCGCGGGCATCCCGTCCGTCGAGCATGATCGGCAGGCCGTCAACCTGCGACAGCGCCTGCGCGCGGTTCCTGCGCGCCGCCTGCGCGTGGTCCGCGATGTCGGCAAGCACTTCGTCGGAGTACTCGCCCTTGGCGGCGGCGGCGACGACAGCCGCGTTCGCCCGGTTCTGCAGGGCGAAGAACATCGGCTTGTTCTGCATCGACCGGTCCACCCACTGCGGGCGGTCGAACACCTTCCCCATCTGGATGGTGCCCTCATCGATCCACATCGACGCGTAGACCTCCGCCGCACCGAGGGCGGCCTGCGTGCCGAGGTCGGCGTCGACCGGAGTGTCGAGCAGCGTGCGCACTTCGCGCTGCAGGTAGGGGACGATCGGGGCGACCGCCGCGGCGTCGGCCTCGCTCACGGACTTGGCCTCGCTGGCGCGTTCGAGCACCTGGCCGACCAGGTCGAGGCGAGACGTCAGCTCTTCCCGCAGGGCCGGGTCCATCTCCCGTCCGTCGCGCATGGCGAGGGAGTTGTGGAAGACCATCAGCCGCTGCAGGTTGGCGAACATCAGGATCAGCGCATTGAAGCGGTGTTCGTCGGGCGTCATCGTCCGACGCTATCGGATGCCGGCGCACACGGCTTCGCCGACCGGCGTCCGGGCAAAGAGAAAGCCCCGACCGTTACCACGCGGCCGGGGCGAGACGGATGAGAAATCCGCCTATCGATGTCTACTGTACGCCACTTCCACGGCGCTGCGCGCCACGGGTGGGGCGGCGGCCGCCGTCAGCCGTGCGCCAACTCCTCAAGAACGGGCGCGGATGGGCCGGAAACGGCCCGAGAGCAGCCGGATCCGCGCGGTATTGAGGAGTTACAGACGCGCGGGAGTCAGCCCGCCAGTGTGCGCGGACGCCTCAGCGCTTGTGACGGATGCCGGCGAGGAAGTACGCCGCCGGGCCGATCCAGTTGATCAGGATCACCGGCACCCAGACGGGCTTCGGGCCGCGCACGTCGTCGCCGTCCCGCCACGCCAGGTCCCAGAACGCCAGGAAGGCGAAGGCCACCTGCACCACACCCAGCAGCCCCAGCGCCACCTTGCCGAACCCCCGCGCTACCGTGGCGACTTGCACCGCCTCCTTGGCGACTCCCAGCGCCTCCTTGGCGCGGTCAGGCAGTTGCACGTCCGTCTTCTTGGCCATCTTGATCTCCCCCGGTCGGCGAGCGGCTCCGCTCCCGACCCACGCTAGCCCTTGGGTGGTCATCGCGCCTCCCTGCGGCCGTTCAGGCCCACTCGGCCCGGCCCTGGCAGACGTCATCGACCTGGCTGCGCAGGCTTTCCGCACGGTCCTCGGGCACCTCCAGGGTCAGCTCGACGTCGACACCATGCTGCACCTGCTCGAGCACTGCCCCGTGCGCGTCGAGCTCGCGGCGCACGGCGCCCTCGAACGCGTACGGCACGGTCACCTGCAACACCCGCGTGCGGATCAGCGGCACGCGCTCGGCGCCGAGGAGCGCCTGCGCCACGGCATCCGTGTATGCGCGGACGAGTCCTCCGGCGCCCAGCTTCACCCCGCCGAAGTAGCGCACGACGGTCGCGAGCACGCCCTCGAGCTCCTGGTGCCGCAGCACCTCGAGCATCGGGCGGCCGGCCGTTCCGCTCGGTTCGCCGTCATCGTTGGCGGCGGAGTGCCCGCCCGCCATGAGCGCCCAGCAGATGTGGCGGGCATCCGGATGCTCAGCCCACAGCTCCTGCACGCGGGCCACGGCCTGCTCGCGCCCGGCCACCGGTTCGACGCACCCCAGGAAGCGGCTCTTCTTGATGACGAGTTCGCTGTGGACGGGCCCGGCGAGGGTGAACGGCATGGGCAGCCGGCGTCAGACGCCCGGTCGGATCGTCAGGTCCGGGATCTGCGCGTCCCGCGGCAGGTCGAGCACGGTGAGGATGCTCGTGACGACCGAACCCGCATCGATGAAGGCGGCGGGGTCGTAATCCCGCCCCTCCTGCTCGTGCACGCGCTCCTGCATCGCCGTGGCAGTCCGCCCGGGGTACACCGACGACACCCGCACGCCGTGCGCGGCCTCCTCAGCGCGCAGGCTGTCGGCGAGCGCCTTGAGCCCGTGCTTGGATGCCGCGTAGGCCGCCCACTCGGGCGCCGCACGCAGACCCGCGCCGGAGTTCACGAACACCACCTGACCCTTAGCCGCGCGCAGCGCCGGCAGCAGCAGCCGGGTCAGCTCCGCCGGGGCCACGAGGTTCACGTCGAGCTGCGACGACCATGCATCGACGGAGAGTTCGGCGACCGGGCCGAGGTCGACCACGCCCGCGACGTGGAGCACCGAGTCCAGCCGGGTGGGGAGCTCCTGCGCGGCGAGCGCGGCGGCCAGCTCGCCCGGAGCCGAGAGGTCGGCGACGACGGTGCGTGCTGCGGGGAACCATTCGCCGAGCTCCGCCGCGCGTGCCTCACTGCGGGCGAGCAGGATGAGATCGTCCCCGCGCGCATGCAGACGCGCCGCGAGGGCAGCGCCGATGCCGGAGCCGGCGCCGGTGAGGAAGTGCACAGACATACTGTCATCGTCCCACGGCGACGGACCACGGCAGGGACTGGGTGCACCGGCGCACCCGACGTAGCATCGGCATCCACCTCTCGACGGGAGCCGTCTCGAAAAGCACGATGTCGGCTGGTTCATTCGCGCCATTCGTTGGGTGCACACCTCACTGCGCCGTGACACGCTTGAACGGTGACTCGGATTCCCTTGCGCGCGCGGCTTCTTTCGGCGCTGGCCGGCGATCCGGATGGCGCGCCCTCGTGGGTGCGGGCTCTGGCTGAAGGCGACGATCGCGGCTACTTCGCCGACGGCGGCGCCGTCTGGACGGTGCACTCCGGCACGGCGACCTTCGTCGCGGGTATCCGGGCCCTCCTCATCCAGGCGCTGCACCCGGGCGCGATGGCGGGCGTCCACGACTTCTCGCGTTATCGGGAAGATCCCATCGGACGCCTCACGGGCACGGTGCGCTGGATCATCTGCGTCACCTACGGCTCAACCGAGCAGGCATACGCCGAAACGGCACGCGTGGGTCGTCTTCATCGAAGGGTTGCCGGCACCTACTCGACGGATGCCGGTCCCCGCACGTACTCGGCGTCAGACGCGGCGCTTGTGGAATGGGTCCACCTCGCCTTCACCGAGGCATTTCTCGGCGCCCACCAGCGCTGGGGCGGCCCGATCCCCGGCGGTGCCGACGCGTACGTGCGCGAATGGGCGCAGGCCGGTCGGCTGATGCACGTCGCCGATCCGCCCGAGACCGAAGCCGCTCTGCGGTCGCGGATGGATGCGTACCTCGACCGCGGCGAGCTGGTCTATGACGCGCGCGTCGCCGAGGTCGTTCGATTCCTCCGTGACGTCCCCTTCACCGGATCGATGCGACTCGCCTACCGCGTGCTCTTCGCCGCTGCTGTCGCGAGCCTTCCCGGGCGGTATCGCAAGCTCCTCGGTCTCCGGCGCACACCTCTCCCGGTGGTCACCGCGACGCGGATCGTGCTCGCGGTCTCGTCCCGGGCCCTCGGATCAGGTCCGCGCGCCCAAGACTTCGCCCGACAACGACACCGGCGCTTGCAGCACGCAATGATTGCAGATGAGTCGGCGATCCCATCCGCGGCGGATGACGGATCATGAAGTTGTGATTGGTCGCCGAGCTACCCCGCACGGGTGAACAGCGACGGCCAGCAGGTGATCCGAAATCTGGAGACCCGGTGCCGGCAGAGCATCCTCTTGCGGGCACTGCGCGAAGTGGGAAAGAGGGATACGAGCGTGACGCCGTGTGATCGACGTCCCTCTTCGAGTTCTACGTCCGATGGGGCGCGGATCGGGGCAGGACCGGGACGACTCACGGAGCAGGCGACGAGGCGCCGCTCGTGCGCTTCTACGACGACTGGAACGGGAAGTCCGGCAAGCCCCGCTCGACGCAGGTCACGCGCCATGTCGTGTCCCCACAAGCTGGGCCCGGACCAGGTGAGCGAACGCAACTGCGTCATCACGGTCGTGCTGATCAGTTAGCTGCAGGGGACGGTCTATGAGCTGGATCGCGGAAGCGAAGGGTCGACGGCATGATCAGCCTGGTCGGCGGGCTCCTCCACGGCCGTGGACACCCACGTCCCTTCATCGTCCCCGATACGCGCATGGTTTGCTTCGAACTGTTGCTGCACTGTCCACAGCTCCGAGCCCGCCCGATACCTGGCGAGTAATTCGCCCGCCGAGCCGGTCAGGTAGGCGGCGAGCAGCCGCACTACGAGCTCGTTGACGGTGCTGACGAGATAGGTCTCAACGTGATCCGGGAATGCCCCGTTGTCAGCGTGCTTGACGCGCTTGTAGTTGTTCGAGATCGCGCGAGCCAGTCCCACCTGGCTGTGGATGTAGTCGCCCCACTGGACGCCGAGTAGCTCCAAACAGCGGTACACGTAGGTGGCCATCGTCGGGCGCCCCCGTCCACGGTCGTAGGTGGCATCTTCGTCTGGGCGCGGGCCGATCAGCTGGCCTGCCGCCTCGAGCGCCATCGAGGTCGACATGACGACGTCCTCGGTGAAGCGCTGCCGTCGTCCGATCACCGCGACGGCGGGCAGGATGAAGCGATCCCACTGGTCGTACCTCTCGGCCCAGCGGGTGAGCCCCTCCGCGCCGATCTCTTGTAGCACTAGCAGTGGCTGTCCGAGCTTCTCCTCGGTCGGGATGGGTTGCGTTCGTTCGCGCACGGTTCGGGCGCTGATCAACTCGATGAACGGATGGTCATAGACCTCGCCCCCCATCAAGCGCGCCGGAATTGACTCGTCCTGCACCCGATGCTCGCGAATCGATAGCGCCGTCCCGAACACGAAGACTAGAAGGTGCGCAACCTTTCTCAGCTCGACGAGGTGGTCGAAGAACGGACGGGCCTCCGCCCACCCGGACTCGATCACGACGTTGTCCGCTACGACATGCGATCGCTCGTAGCCGTCACTGGTTTCGCTCGACGTCCACGTCGTGCGGATACGCATCCTGGCCTCTCCTTGAGCCCACTCGACAGGCTCGGGACTCTCCACCGTGATGTCGACGCCGGTGGAACGTCCGTCCTGGTCCCGTCGCGACTCGGACTCCACTGCACTTAGCCGCGACCACCGATTCAGCCCATCCATCCGACTCCGGCATGTCTTTACGGTCAGCCGATCGGAGAGAGCGCCGTCGCGTTCGAAGAGCAGGGTTTCCTGCGGCGCGATCCGTCCACTACCGATCCGCGAACCCGCCGCCGCCGAATGCCCTGCCCAGCGGCACCCATAGAGCATGACGGCGCCGTCGCGCGTACGAAGTAGCAGGTTCTCCTGCGGCTTCATCCGCCGAAACCAATCGTCGACGTGCGCGAACTGATCGACCTCGAACCCAGGAAGGTAGGGGATCTCCACCTCGACGCCGGTTTGGCTGAGGCGAAGCGTCGCTCCCACGTAGGGGGTCGCTTCGACGCCGTCGACGAGGAGGCCCGCGAGGCTGTCGCCGAAGTCGAGGTGTTCAACGCTCACATGGAGCTCCGTTCTGGTCGCATTCGATGAGCCAGTCACAAGGGGCAGAGCTGCCCTTCCGATAGCAGAGACTGTACCGATCGCCCCCGACGCGACCGCACGTCCGGGGTCAGCAACTACATGCAGCAGCGGAGTGTTGATTTCGGTCGGGAGTCGCTGTAGCTCGGACGTGAACGTCAACACCATCGCTAGCCCTGGGCGCGGTGCCGCAGCGCATTTCCGTCTAGCGTCTGATCTCAGCCACGTTGGAGGCAATCGCTCGAAGCGCGTGAACGATGTTCTTCGTCTGGGCTTCGGGCGACGTGCCGTTCGCCGTTGATCCGTATACGGGCATCGTTCGAAAGGCGGACCGTCGCGTGCAATCCGGATCCTTCTGTGCCACACAATCCCCTCTGCCCGCTAGCCTGACCAAATGCTGGGGTGGAAGTGGAAGGCGACCAATCAGGTGTCACTGATCTTGATGTGCGGCCTCTCTTTCTCGGGGAAGAGCACTTTTGCCGTGCTACTGGCTGACGAGCTTCGCGCCGACCTCATCAGCTTGGACGCGATCAACGCCGAGCGCGGATTGTACGGCGGCCAAGGCATCCCGGTCGAGGAGTGGGCGCGCACCAACGAGACCGCTCAGACGCGCGCTGCTGAAGCGCTACGAGCGGGACGAGATGTGGTGATTGATGACACGGGTTCACCTCGATTCATCAGGGACGGGTGGAGGGCGGTCGCTGCAGCAACGCAAGCCGCGTTCTCGATTGTCTGGGTCCAGATCGACCCCGCGCGTCAGAGGAAGCGTCTTCTCGCCAATCGCGCGGACGGGAAACGTCACGACGTCGTAGACGACGTGTTGGATTCGCACGTAGCCAACTTCGAAGCCCCGCTGACCGAGGATCCCTTCATCGTCGACGCCGACGACACCGCGAGGCCGCAGATCGCGGTAACGATTGCAAACAGCATCCGCGAACGCGCACAATGACCGGTCCCTCGCCGGGCGTTTCGTGTGCGTCTATCGCTCCGCGCTGACCGGGCGGCTCCCTGCGATGTACAGCGCGGGGCTCGCTCTCTCCGATGCGCATGTCTTCACGGACGTCACCTCAGCGAACCCATAGGAAATCGGTAAGAGAACCTGAGCGGGTCGTGTCTTGCCCGTGCCTCGTTCGACCCGCGATCTAGCGTGCTAGTCCACCGACAAAGAGAGGAGGTGATGACATGCCGAATTCGTATCACGTGACGCCGCAGGGCGATCAGTGGGCAGCACAGAAGGCAGGCGGTGCGCGAGCATCGTCTATGCACGACACGCAGGCCGACGCGATTGCCGCTGCACGCGGATACCTGGGCAACCAGGGCGGCGGTGAGCTGAACGTTCACGGCCGTAACGGCGCGATCCGCGCAAAGGACACGATCGCGCCGGGTAACGATCCGCGCGATATCAAGGGCTGATGCCCGGCGTCAGCCGCGTGGGCGGGGAAGCTCACGGCTGACTATGGAAGGCGTTAGGTCGGCGACCTGTTGGCCGCCGACCTAACGTCCCCGACCTGATGTTGCCCAACAAGTTCAAGTCAGCAGGTTGGTTGGGGCCCGCTAGGCCGCGGGCCGCATGCGTCGGTCGTGATCAATAGATTGCGAGGCGCGCGTCTTGACTATGTCAGGTCGCCCGTAAGTCGCTCCATGAGCGCGACAGGTGCAGTCGCGTAACCGGATCCCATGCAAGCCCCGGAGTGGGGCGCCTCGTAGGTGCTAGAGGTTCACGCCTGACAACCCCGACCAGGCAAAGGCTGGAATCCACGCGACCAGCACGTGCGCGATGAGTGTCATCGCCAGCAGCAGAAGAACCGCTACGAAGCTGACGAATCGAGAGATTCGTGGCCGAACGAGGGTCACCACAATGGAAAGAACTGCGATCGTCATGATCGCGAGTGTGGGAAGAAAGGCAGCCTGAATGCGCTGAGACGTGAAGCAGTTGCGCGGGCCCGGCAGAGAGAGCGCGCAGACTTCCGGGGCGAACGGAACAGCGATCAGCCAAATGGCCGCGGCGGAGGCAAGTGCGGTGAGTCCGATGGTTGCGACTGCCGGCCACGAGACCACGCGTGCGGTCAGGACACCGGGTTTCTTGGTCACAGCTTGAGCGTAGCGGCCGCGACGAGCCTAGTAGCCGCTGCCCGCGAGCCGGTCCGTGATCGAGTGCTTCGTTAGGAATCGTCTCGCCCGCGCGGTGCCTGGCATCGGTCCCTGCTCCGAGCACCGCATAGCGGCTTAGCGGGTGCTTCGTGAAGCTGAGAACTGGCCCTGCCGATGGTGACACGCCCGAGGGTCCAATCGCAGTGTCGGTGGTCGCACGTAGAATCTCAGTGTGATTTCACGTTCATAACGCCATCGGTGCGAGCCAATCTCAAACCGGGATTGGAGCGACCATGCAACAGGACGACAGTTCTCATCCGCGGACTCCGGGATCGGCACTCGCGGCAGAGCTGAGAATGATGCCGCGGAGCGTACTGAGTGCTTTCCGCGTCCCGCCACGTACGCCTGAGTTTCTCGACGCCATAGTCGCCACTCTGCATGACCTTCTCGCGACAAGCGACTCGCGTAGCTTGGCCGAGCGGCTCGAGGTTCTCCCAAAGCGGTTCGAGGGCTTGATGCCGGGCGCTGACCTTGACAGCGAACTGCGCAAGTTGGAGACCTGGTTCGAGACGGCTGGCCAGGACAGCTTGAAGGCCGACGTCGAACGCTATGCGCGCCGCTTTAAGAACGGAAGCGCCCCGCGCTTTCTGCGTCGGCTGCTGGGGGCGGACCGCTTCCTTCGGCTCCAGCAGGCATGCGAGGAGGACTGGGCCTTGTGCCTCCTGGCAGTGCGCAGGGCATTGCGAGCCACCTTGCCGCTCGCCCAGGCGCTCGAGGATGCGGTGATCCCGCTTACCGGCGAGGAACGGGATGGCTTCATCAAGGCGACCGCGAGCGAGTCAGTGTTTCTAGGGTTCATACTCAAGACCGATGACCTGATCGAGGCCTTCCTCAACAAGAGGTCTATGGCGTTCGCTGGGCTCGGATACCCTGTCCGCGACGGTGAGACCGCGACACTCGACGTCGACATGATCCAGCTAATGGAAATGCTTCGCCTCGTTCTCGACGTCGAGATGGAGGCACGCACGAGCGAACTCAGCGACACACTGCGTCGCAAATTCCGCGGCTTCGATCAGGCGCTCAACAACTCTGACGACGGGGTGGGACAGGCTGCCACGAGCCTGATCGAGCTCATCGACCGGCTGCTCCGGACGGCATTCTCTACCAACGAGGTGCTGGCTTGGGTACTGGCCCACAGGCCAGACGACGCCGCGCTCGTCTACGAGCGTGGAGGAAGGGCGCTTCCGACAAAGCGCGCCGAAGCGCTTTGCTTCGCGCACGCTGGCGAGGCTCCGCCGGACGACCCCAGGCTCCAGGAGATGCTGGCAAACAGCCTCGTCCGAGCCCGCGCCGCTGCTCAAAAAATAAAGCACAACGACCACGGAACGCCCGAGGAGGCCGCTGAGCTCCGCACCCTCATGCAAGCGGCACGCGGGGCCATCACCTTCCTGTTCCGCGTCAGTTGGGTGACGGGCACCGAACGCTACGAGAAGCTCCAGCACAAGTTCGCGCAGGCCGCCTGACGACGCACCTGCGCTGGCCGTGAGTGCGCGTATCTAGCTGAGTAGCGCGGATCGGCGCCTCCAACGGAGTCGCCCGGTGGCCGGTCGGCGGATTCAAGCGGTCATCGCAACAGGACCGATTTGATGATCTCATTCGGGGTTTGGAACTCGAGCCGCTTGCGGGGTCGGTCGTTGAGTTCACGAGCGACGGCGTCGAGCTGGCCTTCGGTGAACCCGTCGAGGCTGGTGCCTTTCGGGAAGTACTGCCGCAGCAGCCCGTTCGTGTTCTCGTTGATGCCGCGCTGCCACGGTGAGTGCGGGTCGCAGAAGAACACCTCGATGCCGGTGTCGATGCGGACCTTCTCCCAGTCGCGCATCTCCGGTCCTTGATCCCAGGTCAGTGCGCCGCGCAGCTGCACCGGGAGCTGCTGGATCTTCCGGGTCAGCGCGGGGGCGACTTGGTCGGGCTTGTAGCCGTCGGGGAGGTGGACGAGCATCGTGAAGTTCGAATGCCGTTCTACGAGCGTGCCAATCGCAGACAAGTTCCCCGCGCCGATGATCAGATCGCCTTCCCAACTTCCCGGAACGGCACGATCACTCGCCGTCGACGGACGCTCCGAGATGTTGACCATGTTCGGGATCCGGTTCTTGCGCTGCCCGACCTTCCGACTGGGATGACGCAACCCTCTCCCGGTGCGCAGATACCGGGTCAGCTCCTGCTTCAACGCGCCCCGCGACTGCACGTAGAGCGACTGGTAGATCGTCTCCACGCTCACCTGCATCTCTGGATCATCGGGGAACTCTCGCCTCAGCCGGCCAGCGATCTGCTCCGGCGATCGACGCTTAGCCAGGTCCTGCTCCACTCTCGCACGCAGCCGCTGGTTGGTCGCCAGCTTCGCCGGCTTCGGCCGGCACGCCCGCCCCATCGCCGTCATCTGCGCCATCGACGCCCGATACCGGCCACGCACGGCGTTCCGGGACAGTTCCCGAGACACCGTCGACGGCGCGCGTCCGAGTCGCCTCGCGATCGCCCGCACCGACTCGCCCCTCGCGACGCCGACCGCGATCTCTTCCCGCTCGACGAACGACAGATACCGGCCCTGCAGGTCCCGTCCGCGTCGCGGCCGGACGCCACCGGCAGCGACGAGCATCCGTTTCGCCGTCGTGCGGTCCACCCCAATCTGATCGCCGACCTCACTCGCGAACAGCCCGGCCTGGAAACCGTCCCACGCCTGCTGCACCGCATCGAGCCGGAACCTCAACGCCAACTCCGCCACAACACTCTCCATTCAGTAAGTGTTGCGACCACCGCAAGAACCCAAGGGTCGTCCACCGTGCACTCTCACACTGAGATCCGCTTCGCGATGGGCGTCGAGGATCAGTGCCCGCAAAGCCCGCGCTGGAAGATGAACGGTCGAACTCCCCTATGCGAACGGCAGAATCGTTCGCTCGGGTGACGCGGGCGCAATTCAGCGCCTACGGGCGCCCTGCGAACGGCGGCCCTTCCAAACATGTCGGGACTCACTCGTTCCTGACCGTGGTCGAAGACGCCGGGCAGCGCGACAAGGGCTCCTGTGCAGGTGGTTCCACAACGTGAAGCGACATGCTCCGCGGACGAAACCGGACCCACAGCCTGGCATTCCGCCGAATCACGCGGCAGATGGACCCTACTCACACGTTGAAGCGGAACTCCACCACGTCGCCGTCCTGCATGACGTAGTCCTTACCCTCCAGGCGCGCCTTGCCCTTCGCGCGGGCCTCGGCCACCGAGCCGGTGGCGACCAGGTCGTCGAAGGAGATGACCTCGGCCTTGATGAAGCCCTTCTCGAAGTCGGTGTGGATGACGCCCGCGGCCTGCGGCGCCTTCCAGCCCTTGCCGATCGTCCAGGCGCGGGCCTCCTTGGGACCCGCCGTGAGGTAGGTCTGCAGGCCCAGCGTGTCGAAGCCGATGCGGGCGAGCTGGTCCAGGCCCGACTCGTCCTGACCGGTGGATGCCAGCAGCTCGGCGGCATCCTCGGGGTCGAGGTCGATGAGCTCGGACTCGATCTTCGCGTCGAGGAACACGGCCTTCGCGGGGGCGACGAGCGCTTCGAGCTCAGCCTTGCGTGCGGGATCCGTCAGCACGGCCTCGTCGACGTTGAAGACGTAGATGAAGGGCTTGGCGGTGAGCAGGCCCAGCTCGCGGATCGGCGTCACGTCGATGCCCGACGACGACAGCAGCTGTCCGCGCTCGAGCGCGTCCTTCGCGGCGAGCGCCGTCTCGAGCACGACGGGCTCTGCCTTCTTGCCGCGCACTTCCTTCTCGTAGCGGGCGATCGCCTTCTCGAGGGTCTGCAGGTCGGCCAACGCCAGCTCGGCGTTGATCGTCTCGAGGTCGTTCTTCGGGTTCACGGCGCCCTCGACGTGCACGACGTCGTCATCGGCGAAGCCGCGCACGACCTGCGCGATGGCGTCGGCCTCGCGGATGTTCGCGAGGAACTGGTTGCCCAGGCCCTCCCCCTCGCTGGCGCCGCGCACGATACCGGCGATGTCGACGAACGACACCGCTGCGGGCAGGATGCGCTCGGAGTGGAAGATCTCGGCGAGCTTGTCCAGGCGCGGATCGGGCAGGTTCACCACCCCGATGTTCGGCTCGATCGTCGCGAACGGGTAGTTCGCCGCGAGCACCTGATTCTTGGTCAGAGCGTTGAACAGGGTGGACTTGCCCACATTGGGCAGCCCGACGATTCCGATGGTAAGAGCCACGGGCATCGAGTCTACGCGGCGGGCGGCACCGGACCCGACCGGTCAGATGGCGCTGAGCGCCTGATACACCGTCACGATGCTCGCCGCGGCCAGCGCGATCGTGGCCCAGGGCAGGGTACGACGCAGGCGCTGGCCCGGCTCGGCGACGCCGCGCGGAGGACGCAGCAGCGGGATGCCGTCCTCGCCCGCCGTCGCGACCCGGCCGTCGCGCCAGCGCTCCCACTGCGCCAGCTTGCCGGTCATCGCGTCGCGCACGCTTCCGAGCCACTCCCAGGTCGCGGGGTCGAGGGTGGCGAGGTCGGCGCGCCGGTAGAAGAACATCCAGTCGTCGACGATCTCGACGTCGAGCTCGGCGGCGTTGTCGATGAAGCGCGCCATGATGTCGGGGGTGAACAGGTACAGCGCGTCGCGCTCGTAGCCCGCCGGGCAGTAGAGGCGGAACGCGCGGTCGAAGTCGCCCTCGAGGCTGAGCCGCTGCGCAGCCTTGAAGCCGACCGGCAGGCTGGAATCCCCCAGGCTGTTGGTGCCGACCGCATCGAGAACGATGTGCGGCAGCGGGGTGTCGAGACGGAGGGCGAGGTAGCCCCAGCGCCGCGTCCGTCCGATCCGCGCCCGCCCTTCGCAGCGGATGTTGCCGATCTCCATCGCCCTGCCCCGATCGTCGCTCACGACGTCCTGCGCATACCGCGAGCGCACGCGCGGGAAGAGCATGCCGGGTTTGTCCGTCACCACTTCGGTGCGCTGGTACTCCAGGCTGTTCGCGGCGGCGAAGCGGCGCAGGCGATAGGCGCGCTCGTTCTCCGTGCGGGTGCGCAGCGTTGCCGAGATGAGGCAGGCGATGATCACCAGGACCCAAAGCCCCAGCATCCCGCCCACCGGCACCGCAGCCCGAGGCCCCGCCGTCGCGGCGAGGAATCCGGTCAGCAGGATGCCGCCGCCGAAGAAGGCCAGCACGAAGGGCGCGAGGATCGCGACGACGAGCACCATGCCGCAGCCCGAGGCCACCCGGTCGCCCGTGCTCGGGTCGCGGCCGAACTTGCGCACGGCCTTGCGGTCGATCGACTCGACCAGCGCGGTCGTGTCGAAGTACGTCGTGGCCTGCGCCGTCGTCATCGGCCCCCCTGGCTCCGAACTCTGTGAGAAGACTATGGGGCGCGGGCGCGCAGCCGCCAACGCCCACTGGCGCGTGCTGAGACAATGGACCCTGCCGGTCCCGTCCGGCGGAGGAAGGCACCCTGTGAACATCACGCACCTGGAGCGGTTCGTCGCCGTCGCCGATGCGCTGCACTTTCCGCGGGCGGCGGAGAAACTCGGCATCCCCCTGGCGTCGCTGTACACCTCGATCGACAAGCTCGAGGCCGAGGTCGGGCAGGCGCTGTTCACGCGCGACGGCGCCGGAACCCGGCTGACGAAGGTCGGCGAGCTGTTCCTCGACGAGGCGAAGGACCGCATCGCCGCGGCCCCCGCCGCGGCGCCGAAGCCGGTCGTCCCCGCGGGCGGCAAGGCCAAGGCGTCCAAGGGCAAGGGCCGAGCGCCCGTCGTCAAGGGCCAGCCGAAGCCGTACAAGAAGCGACAGGGCCGCTAGGCGCGGCATCCGCCGGGCTACAGCTCGGTGACCTGGCCACCCTCCACATGCCAGCGGCGGTCGGTCTGCACGGTGTCGAGCATGCGCCTGTCGTGCGTCACGAGCAGCAGTGTGCCGTCGTAGGTCTCGAGCGCCTGCTCGAGCTGCTCGATGGCCGCGAGATCCAGATGGTTGGTGGGCTCGTCGAGCACGAGCAGATTGACGCCGCGGGCCTGCAGCAGGGCAAGGCCCGCCCGCGTGCGCTCCCCCGGCGAGAGCTCGTCGACGGGGCGTCCTACGTGATCGGCCTTGAGCCCGAATTTCGCCAGGAGCGTGCGCACCTCACCGGATGCCATCTGCGGCACGAGCGCCTCGAAGGTGTCGGCCAACGCCGCCGAGCCGACGAACAGCGACCGGGCCTGGTCGACCTCACCGATCTCGACACTGGTGCCGAGGCTGGCCGTGCCCTCGTCGGGGCTCTGTCGCCCCAGCAGCAGGCGCAGCAGCGTCGACTTGCCCGCCCCGTTCGGGCCGGTGATGCCGATGCGCTCGCCCGCGTTGACCTGCAACGAGACCGGGCCCAGCGTGAACGTCCCCTGCCGGGCGATCGCGCCGCTGAGGGTCGCAACGACGGAGCTCGAGCGTGCAGCCGACCCGATCGTGAACTGCAGCTGCCACTCCTTGCGCGGCTCGTCGACTTCGTCGAGACGCGCGATGCGGCTTTCCATCTGGCGCACCTTCTGCGCCTGCTTCTCGCTGGACTCGCTCGCGGCCTTTCGGCGGAGCTTGTCGTTGTCCGGAGACTTGCGCATCGCGTTGCGCACGCCTTGGCTGGACCACTCGCGCTGCGTCTTGGCCCGCGAGACGAGGTCGGCCTTCTTGTCGGCGAACTCGTCGTACTGCTCGCGCGCGTGCCGGCGCAGCGTCGCGCGCTCCTCCAGGTAGGCGTCGTAGCCGCCGCCGAAGACCCGGTTCGACCCCTGCGCGATGTCGAGCTCCACCACCCGCGTGACGCTTCGGGCAAGGAACTCGCGGTCGTGGCTGACCAGCACCACGCCGCCGCGCAGCCCCCGCACGAAGGCTTCGAGTCGCTCGAGACCGTCGAGATCGAGGTCGTTGGTGGGTTCGTCCAGCAGCACGATGTCGAAGCGCGACAGCAGCAGCGCCGCCAGCCCCACGCGCGCTGCCTGCCCGCCCGAGAGAGAGGTCATGAGCGCCTCGGTCGGCGCGCCGCCGAGCTCAAGCCCGAGGTCCGCCAAGACCACCGGAAGGCGCTCATCGAGGTCGGCGGCGCCGCTGGCGAGCCAGCGGTCAAGCGCCGCGGAGTACACATCGGCCGGGTCGGGGGCCGCGCCTCCCGCCGGGGTGGGGTCGGCCAGCGCAGCCGCCGCGGCATCCATGTCGACCGTCGCCTGGGCGCAGCCGGTGCGCCGGGCTATGTACTGGGCCACGGTCTCGCCCTCGACTCGCTCGTGCTCCTGCGGAAGCCAGCCGACGAACGCGTCCGGCGGCGACAGGGCGACACTGCCGGACTGAGGCTCGTCGATGCCGGCGAGCAGGCGCAGGAGTGTGGACTTGCCGGCGCCGTTGGCGCCGACGACGCCGAGCACGTCCCCGGGGGCGACGGTGAGGTTCAACGAGTCGAACAGCGTGCGATGTCCGTACCCGCCGGCGAGGTCTCGGGCGACGAGCGTGGCGGTCATCCGTCCATCCTCCCACCACCGCGACGTGCGGACGCTGCGTTCACGGGCATGCCGCCGACCGCGTTAGCGTCAAGCATGCCCAGTTCGCCGCACGACGCCTCGTCCCCCGCCACCCCGATTGCGCAGCCGATCGCGGATCCTCCGCCGCCGGCATCCCGTCGCATCGAGATCATGTTCCGCAGACCCGCCTTCGCGCTGTACGCGCGCATCCGTCCCGCCCTCGTGATCGGCGGCCGCGGCCAGCCGACGCAGTGGGGAGTCGGCACCTGGCAGGTGCCGGCCGACGAGACCGCCGTGATCGGGGTGTACCTGTTCAATCGCCTCTGGCGGTTCGGCCAGGCGGAGTTCGCGCTGGCACCGGGCGATGCGCCGAGTCTGGTTTACCGGGCCCCGGTGCTGCCGTTCGGGCGTGGCCGGATCGAGCGCGGCTGAGCGCCGTCCCGGGCGGTCTTCGGGTCATTCCGCGCTGACGGCTCGGAATGCGTAGCTGATGTAGGGCAATTCGACCACGTCATCGCCGACCGCCCCGATCTCGTCGAAGAGGTCCGAGAGCTCGCTGTCGATGCGGTCGCGTTCCTCGTCGGGTGCCGTGATGACGTAGCTGCGCGAGAAGGCCATCGCACGCAGCCCAGCACGGGTCATCATGCGCGACCACTCCCACCGTCGCTCCTCCAGCGGACCGAACGGCGACGTCACCGGCGGGTGCCCGGCCGCCAGCATGCGCTCGGCGTTGCTTCCGTGCATGATCACGCTCATCTGCCGCACCCACTCGACCGACTCGTCGCGGATGTTCCAGAGGAGCCCCAGTGCACCCCCCGGCCGCAGCACCCGCGCCGCCTCGAGGGACGCGCGCTCGGGGTCGACCCAGTGCCACGCCTGCCCGAAGACGACCGCGTCGACGCTGTCGTCGGGAAGCGGCAGTTCCTCAGCACGACCGAGGAAGGCGGGGATGCCGCCGCTCGCCGCCCGCAGCGCGGCGAGCATGCCCGGATCGGGGTCGACGGCCACCACGTCCGCGCCCAGGTCGCGAAGGCCGCGGGTGAGCTTTCCGGTGCCCGCCCCCACGTCGGCGACGCGCACGGCGCGGCCTGCGACGGGCGGCAGCAGCCAGCTCACCGCCTCGAGCGGATAGTCCGGCCGGCCGGCTTCGTAGTGGCCGGTCGCGGCACCGAACGACATCGCCTGATCTCCGAAATCTGCCATGCCACCACTGTAAGACGGCCGATCCGGGCGCGGTCGGCGCGTCCTCCTCGGCGCGGCCCGTCTGCGGGCGAGGGTGGAGGTGTGCCCTTGGATTTCACCGCGATCGACTTCGAAACGGCGAACTCCTCGAGCGCCTCGGCGTGCGCGGTCGGCCTCACGCGGGTGCGCGGTGGCGAGGTCGTCGCCTCAGCCGGCTGGCTCATCCGCCCGCCCGCCGGGCACGACCGCTTCTTCGCGATCAACACCGGCATCCACGGCATCTGCGCCGACGACGTCCTCACCGCGAAGACCTGGTCCGATCAGCTGCACGACATCGCCGCGTTCGTCGGCACCGATGTGATGGTCGCGCACAACGCCGGCTTCGACATGGCGGTGCTGCGGCGCGCGTGCGAGGTCACCGGCGACGTGTGCCCGCCCTACCGCTACGTCTGCAGCCTGCAGGTCGCGCGCAAGACGTACGAGCTGGATTCCTACCGTCTGCCTTCGGTGGCCGCCGCCGTCGGCTTTCTCGACTTCCCGCATCACGACGCGACCGCCGACGCCCTGGCCTGCGCGCACATCATGATCGACGCCGCCGCACGCGCGGGGGTCTCGGACATCTCGGATCTCGCGGCAGCCCTCGGCCTGCGTGTGGGGTGCATCCCCGTGCCCGAGACCGCACCGGTGTCGCTGGGCGCGTCGGTCCCGGCGTCGGCGCCGTTGGCGCTGGCCTGAGCGTCGTCGCGCCGATGTCGGTGGCCGGTGGCATTGTCGAGGCATGGACGCCGCAGCAATCCCCCTCCTGATCATCCTCGCCCTTGTGGTCGGGGTGCTCGCCGGCTGGTTCGCCGGAGCCGCCCGCGCGAGCGAGCGCGCCGGGCGGGAGCGGGCCGAGCTGGCCGCGCGCGCCGCCGCGGCGGAGACGGCGCGCGATGCGCTCGGCGCGCAGCTCGATCAGCAGCGGGCGCTGCAGCGTGAGCTCAGCCTGCAGGCGCGCGACGAACAGGCCGCCCGCGATGAGCGGGAGCGCCGCGAGCAGTCGGTGCTGCGGGCGCTGGCGCCCGTGCAGGAGTCGCTGACGTCGATGCAGCAGAAGGTGGAGGACCTCGAACGGGAGCGTCACCACCAGTACGGGTCGCTTGCCGAGCAGCTGCGCCGGGCTCAGGAATCCGACGAGGCGCTGCGCTCGACCACCGAATCGCTCGCCGGCGCGCTGCGCTCCAACTCCACGCGCGGCGTGTGGGGCGAGACACAGTTGAAGCGCATCGTCGAATCGGCCGGTCTGACGCGCTACGTCGACTTCGACCTGCAGGCGTCGATCTCCTCCGACGCGGGAGCAGGCCGGCCCGACATGATCATCAGGCTTCCCGGCGGCAAGTCGCTCGCGCTCGACGCGAAGGTGCCGCTGGACGCCTACCTCGAAGCCAGTGCCATCCCTGAGACGGCTCAGGGCGAAGAAGGTGCTCGACGTAGCGCACTGCTCGACCGGCACGTCAAGGCCGTCCGCGCGCACGTGGACGCGCTGGCGAAGAAGGCGTACTGGGCGGGGCTCGATGCCAGTCCCGAGTTCGTCATCTGCTTCGTACCCAGCGAATCGCTGCTCTCGGCGGCGCTCGCCCAAGACCCGACCCTGCTCGACCACGCGTTCGGCAAACGCGTCGCACTCGCCTCGCCGGTCAACCTCTGGGCGGTGCTGAAGACGGTCGCCTACACGTGGACGCAACAGGACGTCTCGTCCGAGGCGCGGGAGCTCCTCGCGCTCGGCACGCAGCTCTACGAGCGCCTGGGATCGCTCACCGGCCACGCCGACGACCTGCGGCGCGCGATCGAACGCACGGTCGACACCTACAACAAGCTCGTGGGTTCGCTCGAGAGCCGCGTGCTCGTCACGGCGCGCCGGTTCCCCGGCATCGACGAGACCAAGCTCAGCTCCGTCGACGCTCCGGCGGCGATCACCAGCACGCCGCGGCGGCTGACCGCGCCTGAGTTCGTCGCCGACGACACGCTGCTGTCGGCGGACGTGGGTGCGGTGCGCGACCGCGTCGCCCCGGACTGAGCGCCACGGTGCGCGCCGGGCGGGAGCCGGTGGGCAGCTGTTGTCGTCAGACGCCGCCGGGGAAGAAGGTCATGAGGCCGATGACGGCCAGCGAGACGCCCAGGAAGGCGCCGATCATCCACCAGGCGCTCATCTGGTGACCCTCGGGCATGCGCCGGCGGAAGAGCACATCGGGCCGACGGGAGGGGTCTGTCGACACGATGACCGGCATCTGTCCGGTCTTCGGGCTCTGCGCCTGAGTGCTCATGTGGGGGTCCCCTCGGGCTTGTGAACGATGGTCTGCATCGCCGTCGACACCGTTCACCATTGTTACAGAGCCCCGCCTGAGAGAACGGTCACAGAGACATCACGGTGTCGGCCGCGCCCGTCACAGCCACTTCGAGGTGAGGTGCTCCGACGTGATGCGGCGGAGTGTTCCCGAGGCGCCGCGCAGCACGACCGACTCGGTGTAGACGTAGTCCCGCTCCCGGCGAACACCCGCGACGAGCTCGCCGTTGGTCACGCCGGTGGCGACGAAGATGGTGTTCTTGCCGCGCACGAGGTCCTCGGCTTCGTACACCTCTCCGTCGACTTTCAGCCCGGCATCCAGCCCCTTCTGCTTCTCGTCGTCGTCGCGCGGCCACAGCCGGCCCTGGATGTGACCGCCGAGCGCCTTGATCGCGCAGGCGGTGACGATGCCCTCGGGGCTGCCGCCGATGCCGACGCACATGTCGGTGCGGGCGTTGTGGCGCGCGGCGTTGATCCCGCCGGCGACGTCACCGTCGCTCATCAGCCGGGTGCCGGCGCCGGCTTCGCGGATCTCATCGATGAGCCGGTCGTGACGCGGTCGGTGGAGCACCGAGACGACGATCTCGTCCACCGGCTTTCCGAGCGCCTTCGCCAGCAGGCGGATGTTCTCGCCGATGGGCAGGCGGATGTCGACGACGCCGACGCCTGCGGGACCGGTGACGAGCTTGTCCATGTAGAAGACGGTCGAGGCATCGAGCATGGTGCCGTGGTCCGAGACCGCGAGCACCGACAGCGCGTTGTTGCGCCCTGCCGCCGTCAGCGAGGTGCCGTCGATGGGATCGACCGCCACGTCGCACTGCGGGCCGCGGCCGGTGCCGACGCGTTCGCCGTTGAAGAGCATGGGGGCGTTGTCCTTCTCCCCCTCGCCGATCACGATCGTGCCGTCGAAGTTGACCGTCGTGAGAAAGGCGCGCATGGCATCCACCGCCGCACCGTCGGCGAGCTCTTTGCGCCCCCGCCCGATGAACGGCACGGATCGGATCGCCGCCGCCTCGGTAGCGCGCACCAGCTCCAGCGCGAGGTTCCGGTCGGGGTGCAGGGGACTCATATCCGCGGTCAGGCTCACCATGGGGTCAGCCTATGCCTGCGGATGCCGCCGACGCCGGAAGTTCGGGTGCGCGAGAGCCGAAGGAACCCCGGTTCTTTCGCTGATGACAAGTCGGCACCGGGATACGCACGGCCCCACCCCCGGGACCGGAAGGGACCGCTTCGCTAGAGTGAAGGCGAACACCCGCCGACTTTTAGGAGCAGACATGCCCGTCGCAACCCCCGACCAGTACGCCGAGATGCTGGACCGCGCGAAGTCCGGCGGCTTCGCGTACCCGGCCATCAACGCCGCCAGCTCGCAGTCGATCAACGCCGTGCTGCAGGGCCTGACCGAAGCCGGCTCCGACGGCATCATCCAGGTGACCACCGGTGGTGCGGACTACTTCGCCGGCCACACCGTCAAGGGTCGTGCAACCGGCGCCCTCGCCATGGCGAGGTTCGTGACCGAGGTCGCCAAGAACTACCCCATCACCGTGGCCCTCCACACCGACCACTGCCCGAAGCCGGCTCTGGACGACTTCCTGCTGCCGCTGATCGCCGCTTCCGAAGAAGAGGTCAAGGCCGGCCGCAACCCGATCTTCCAGTCCCACATGTGGGACGGCTCGGCGGTGCCGCTGGCCGAGAACATCGAGATCGCGAAGACGCTGCTCCCCCGCATGAAGAACATCAACGCCATCCTCGAGGTCGAGATCGGCGTCGTGGGCGGCGAAGAGGACGGCGTCAAGCACGAGGGCACCAACGACGCGCTGTACACGACGACCGGTGACGTCGCCCAGGTGGTCGAGGCCCTCGGCCTCGGTGACCAGGGACGCTGGATCGCCGCGCTGACCTTCGGCAACGTGCACGGCGTCTACAAGCCCGGCAACGTCAAGCTCAAGCCCGAGCTGCTCGGCGAGATCCAGGAAGGCATCGCGGCCCAGTTCGGCACCGGCCCGAAGCCCCTGGACCTGGTCTTCCACGGCGGCAGCGGCTCGACGCCGGAGGAGATCGCCCTGGCCGTCGCCAACGGCGTCGTGAAGATGAACATCGACACCGACACGCAGTACGCCTTCACGCGTGCTGTCGCCGGCTACATGTTCCAGAACTACGACGGCGTGCTGAAGATCGACGGCGAGGTCGGCAACAAGAAGGCCTACGACCCCCGCGCCTGGGGCAAGGTCGCCGAGTCGGCGATGGCCGCACGCGTCGTGGAGGCGACCCGTCAGCTCGGCTCGGCCGGGCAGTCGCTCGGCGCCTGACGCCCGACTGCCGTTCTCACGCGGAACGCCCCGGCCTGATGGTCGGGGCGTTCTGCGTCGGTGCCGGGGCTCGGCGACCTCGGTCCGAGGCGCGCAGCGCTCGTCAGGTCAGCCGGAGACCGTGCGCTGCAGGGCTTCCCACGCGACCGGGTCGTTCATGATCGGGATCACCATGAGGGTTCCCGAGACGAAGTTGCAGAGGATGCCGCCGACGAGCGGGATCCACCACGTCAGCCGGCGCGCGGCGAGGCTCCGCCACGAGAGCCATGCCGTGAGCAGCCAGCCGATCACCAGCACCGAGGCACCGGCCACTCCCCAGCCACGCAGGGAATCGGGGTCTGCCAGCTGCGCGTCGACACCGAGCGTCTGGAACAGGGTCTGCGCGAACGCGCCCACATCGAGCATCTGGGGGGCCGCCGCAAGCACGGTCAGCAGTCCGTACCCGAGCAGCACGAACGCGAACACGCGGTCTGCCGTGCGGGTGGGACGGGCGGCCGAGGTCGTCGGGGGCACAGCGGGCATGCGATCCCGCGGCGTCGAAGCCTCGGGCGAGACTCCGGCCGAGAGGGCATCGGTGGCGTCGGGCCGCGCGATGCGCGCCTGCTGCTCTTCGGCGGTGGCGTACTCGCCGTACTGGGGCCGCGGACGCGGGTCGGTATCGCTCACGCGCGCCCCCGTCCACCGAGCGCGCGCTCGTCCCGCTTGCCGGAGGCATCCTGGCGCAGCTCCTTGGGCAGCGAGAACAGCAGGTCCTCCTCGGCGGTGCGCACCTCCTCGACGTCGCGGTAGCCGGCACCGGCGAGGTCTTCCAAGACCTCCTTGACGAGCACCTCGGGAACCGAGGCTCCGCTGGTGACCCCGACCGTCTCGACGCCGTCGAGCCACTCCTGCTTGATCTCGTGGGCGTAGTCCACGCGGTAGGCGGCCTTCGCGCCGTACTCCAGGGCGACCTCGACCAGACGCACGCTGTTCGAGGAATTGGCCGATCCCACGACGATCACGAGGTCAGCGCCGACGGCGACCTTCTTGATGGCCACCTGCCGGTTCTGGGTGGCGTAGCAGATGTCATCCGACGGCGGGTCCTGCAGCTGCGGGAAGCGCTCGCGCAGTCGTCGCACCGTCTCCATCGTCTCGTCGACCGAGAGGGTGGTCTGCGAGAGCCAGACCACCTTGGAGGGGTCCTTCACCTCGACCAGGTCCGCCTCTTCGGGTGAGTTCACAACGGTGACGTGATCGGGGGCCTCGCCGGCGGTGCCCTCGACCTCCTCGTGACCGGCGTGGCCGATCAGGAGGATCTCGAAGTCGTCGCGTGCGAAGCGCACCGCTTCGCGGTGCACCTTGGTCACGAGCGGACAGGTGGCGTCGATCGCCTGCAGCCCGCGGTCGGCCGCCGCGTCGACCACGGCGGGTGAGACACCGTGCGCGCTGAAGACGACGTGCGCCCCGGGCGGCACCTCATCGACCTCTTCGACGAAGATCGCGCCCAGCGCCTCGAGCTCGGTGACGACATGGATGTTGTGCACGATCTGCTTGCGCACGTACACCGGGGCGCCGAATCGCTGCAGCGCCTTCTCCACAGCGATCACGGCGCGGTCCACCCCCGCGCAGTACCCTCGGGGGGCGGCCAGGAGCACCCGCTTGTGTCCCGCCACCGGCATATCCTTGAGGTGGCCGCGCCGCCCCGGGATGCGGGGCAGGGGCAGTCGGACGGCTGAAGTGCTCACACGACGATTCTATGAGTCGCCGGCTGGACAGAGGCCGGGCACCGCGAGGGAGACGCAGATGACGACGTTCCAACCCGCGCCGGGGCAGACGCCGCCGGCCGATGCGGTGCACCCGGGGGCGTCCTCCCCCGACGCTCCGACCTCGGTTTCGAGGCTCAACGAGACGATCCGCGACTTCGTGCAGAAGTGGGGCGCGGTGTGGGTCGAAGGCGAGATCACGTCATGGAACGTGCGTGGCGGCAACATCTTCGGCAGGCTCAAGGACCTCTCCTCCGACGCCTCGCTGTCGTTCCGACTGTGGTCGACGACCCGACAGCGCATCCCCGCCGACCTCAAGTCCGGCGACCACGTCGTGGCGTGCGTGAAGAGCGAGTTCTACGTCAAGACCGGTGACTTCAGCTTCATCGTCTCCGCGATGAAGCACGTGGGCCTGGGTGAGCAGCTCGAGAAGCTCGAACGCCTGCGGGCGCAGCTGCGCAAGGAGGGCCTGTTCGAGCCGGCGCGCAAGAAGCCGCTGCCCTTCCTCCCCCACCGCATCGGCCTCATCACCGGTGAGCGCAGCGACGCCGAGAAGGACGTGCACCGCAACGCCGAGCTGCGGTGGCCCGCGGTGTCGTTCCGCACCGTGCATGTCGCCGTGCAGGGCGAGCGGTGCGTCCCCGAGACGGTCGCAGCGCTGCAGGCGCTCGACGCCGATCCCGAGGTCGACGTGATCGTCATCGCGCGCGGCGGCGGCGATCCCCAGACGCTGCTGGGGTTCAGCGACGAGAAGCTGCTGCGGGCGGTGGCTGCGGCATCCACTCCCGTCGTGAGCGCGATCGGTCACGAGAACGACCACCCCCTGCTCGACGACGTCGCGGACCTGCGCGCGTCGACCCCGACCGACGCCGCCAAGCGCATCGTTCCCGACGTGTCCGAGCAGCGCGCGCTGGTGCGCCAGCTGCGCTCGCGTGCCGGATCGCGTCTGACCCAGCGCATCACCCACGACATCGCCCAGCTGCAGCAGCTGCGCTCGCGGCCGGTGCTGCGCGACCCGGAGACCATGCTCGACTCCCGCGCGCAGGATCTGTGGTTCCAGATCTCCCGCGGCCGCGAGATCATGACCAGGCGGGTGGATGCCGCCGAGCGGACCACCGCAGAGCTGCGGGCGTCGCTGCGTGCCCTCTCCCCCGCCGCGACGCTCGAGCGCGGGTACGCGATCGCGCAGCTCACCGGGAGTGTGATCGTGCGCGATGCCGCCCAGGCCCCCGACGGCGCGGAGGTGACCGTCACGGTGGCGCGGGGCTCGTTCACCGCGCGATCGCACGGCGAAGTCGACGAGCAGGCAGCGCCAGGGCCCACGCAAGGGTCGAACTAGGATGGTGGACATGACCGCCGCACGCGACGACGCCCCCGACGTCGCCGCCCTCTCGTTCGAGCAGGCGCGCGACGAACTCGTGCGCGTCGTCGCCGAGCTCGAACAGGGTTCACCCACCCTCGAGCAGTCCCTGTCCCTCTGGGAGCGCGGCGAGGCGCTCGCGGCCCACTGCGAGCAGTGGCTGCTGGGCGCCAAGCGCCGTCTCGACGCCGCGCGCTCCGACGCCCCGTCGCCCGGGGAGGCGTGATGGCCTCCTCCCCCCGGATCGTCGCCGAGCTCGGCCGGCCGGAGACCCCAGAGGAGACCGCCGCCCGCAAGGCCGAGTCGTCCCGCGTGCACCGCGCCAGCCGCAGCACCCGCAACCTCATCGCAGCCTTGCTGGTGACCCTGGGTGTCGTTCTCGTGATCGTGTTCGGCGTCCCTCGCGGGTCCATCCCCGCGCCGGAACCGATCGACGTGGCCGCCGAGGCCGCGCGGGTGCAGGCGTCGCTCGATCGCACCGTGGTCGTGGCCGAGACACCCGAGGAGTGGAGCGTCAACCGCGCGTCGGTCGAGGGTGACGGCGACGTGCGCGCGTGGACCGTCGTCTACGCCCCGGAACGCGGCTTCATCAACGTCGCGCAGGGCTTCGACGCCGACGAGGCGTGGCCCTCCCGCGTGCTGTCCGGCCGCGGAGCGACCGACACCGCCACGATCGACGGCATCGAGTGGACCGTCTACGAGGTCTCGGACCCCACCACTGCTGCGAACATCTCGTACGCCCTGAGCACGCCCGCCGGCGACGACACGATCCTGATCTACGGCGCCACCGATGCCGCCACCGCCACCGAGGTTGCCGAAGGCCTCGCCGACGATGTGCGCGCGCTGCGCGCGGAGGATTCATGACCGCTCCCGCGACACGTCCGAGCCCGCAACAAGCGTGGGACGACATGCGGCTGGGGAACGCGCGGTTCGTCGCGGGCGAGCCCCGCCATCCGCGTCAGGACGTCGAAAGACGCCATGAGACCGCCGGTTCCCAGTACCCCACCGCAGCGCTGTTCGGGTGCTCCGATTCGCGCCTGGCGGCCGAGATCATCTTCGACGAGGGGCTGGGTGACCTGTTCGTCATCCGCAACGCGGGCCAGGTCATCTCGGAGTCCGTCGTCGGAAGCCTCGAGTACGCCGTCGCCGTGCTGGAGGTGCCGCTCATCGTCGTGCTGGGCCACGACGCCTGCGGCGCGGTGCGCGCGGCGATCGAGTCGACCGCCGCCGACGCCCCCGCCCTCCCCGTGCACGTGTGGCGACAGATCGCGCCGATCGTGCCGGCGGTGCGCCGAGTGCTGCGCCAGGGCGCGGACGCCGGGGTGACACCCGAAACGGTGGATGCCGACCAGGTCGGGCGGGAGCACCTGCGCGAGACCATCGCCGCGCTGCTGCAGTCCTCCGAGCTCATCAGCGACGCCGTCGCCGAGGGCAAGGTCGCCGTCGTCGGCGCCAACTACCGCCTGGCCGAAGGCACCGCGGTCCCGGACGTCATCGTCGGGGACATCACGGCCGAGCACTGAAAACCCATCACCAGCAAGGAAACGAGGACGTGACCGTCATGGCAGAGACCGAGTACCGCATCGAGCACGACACCATGGGCGAGGTGCGGGTGCCCAAGAACGCGCTGTACGCCGCGCAGACCCAGCGTGCCGTGGAGAACTTCCCGATCTCCGGCACCGGCCTCGAGTCGACCCAGATCGCCGCGCTCGCCCGCGTGAAGAAGGCCGCGGCGTTGGCCAACAAGCAGCTCGGCACCCTCGACGGCGCCATCGCCGACGCGATCGCCGCCGCCGCCGACGAGGTCATCACCGGCCGGCACGACGCCCACTTCCCCGTGGACACGTACCAGACCGGCAGCGGCACCTCGTCGAACATGAACATGAACGAGGTGCTGGCGACCCTTGCGACCGCCAAGCTCGGCTCCCCCGTTCACCCCAACGACCACGTCAACGCCTCGCAGTCGTCGAACGACGTGTTCCCCACCTCGGTGCACATCGCCGTCACCCAGGCGCTCATCGACGACCTCATCCCCGCTCTGGACCACCTCGCCGTCGCGCTCGAGGCCAAGGCGGAGCTCTGGAAGGACGCGGTCAAGTCCGGTCGCACGCACCTGATGGATGCCACCCCCGTGACCCTGGGCCAGGAGTTCGGCGGCTACGCCCGCCAGATCCGCCTCGGCATCGAGCGCGTGCAGGCGGTGCTCCCCCGTGTGGGCGAGGTCCCGCTCGGCGGCACCGCCGTCGGCACCGGCATCAACACACCCCTCGGATTCCCGCAGCAGGTCATCGCGCTGCTGGCCGCCGAGACGGAGCTGCCGATCACCGAGGCCAAGGACCACTTCGAGGCACAGGCCAACCGCGACGCCCTCGTCGAGGCATCCGGGGCCCTGCGCACGATCGCGGTGTCGCTGACGAAGATCAACAACGACCTGCGGTGGATGGGCTCCGGCCCCAACACGGGTCTCGGCGAGCTGCACATCCCCGATCTGCAGCCCGGCTCGTCGATCATGCCCGGCAAGGTGAACCCCGTCGTTCCCGAGGCGACCCTCATGGTGTGCGCGCGTGTGATCGGCAACGACGCAACCGTCGCCTGGGCGGGTGCGTCGGGATCGTTCGAGCTCAACGTGGCGATCCCGGTGATGGGCACGGCACTGCTGGAGTCGATCCGACTGCTCTCCAACGCCATGCGGGTGCTGGCCGACAAGACGATCGACGGGCTTCAGGCGAACCTCGGGCGCGCCGCCGCCTTCGCCGGCATGTCGCCGTCGATCGTGACGCCGCTGAACAAGCTCATCGGGTACGAGGCGGCGGCCAAGATCGCCAAGCACGCCGTCGCAGAGGGCATCACCGTGCGCGAGGCCGTCATCGGCCTCGGCTACGTCGAGCGGGGTGAGATCACCGAGGAGCAGCTCGATGAGAAACTCGACCTGCTGTCAATGACCCGCCCTGGTTGATAATCGGAGGGTGAACCGCACGCCACGGCAGGGCCGCGCGCAGCGCCGCACCCTGGGCATCACGCTCGGAGTGGCATCGGCTGGATTCGTGATGGCCGGCGCCGTCACCGCCGCCGTCCTTGCGCTCGGATCCGACCTGCCCCCCGAGCGGGTGCTTCTCGGCGGAGCGGTCTACCTGCTCGCAGCCCTGCTCGCGGTCGGTGTGCTCGCTGTGGCGTACTGGCTGGCTGCGCAGCCGGCGGCGTCCGGCGCCGGCGCCGGCGAAGGCGATGCGGCGGAGCGGTGGGAGGCGTCGTTCGAGACGCAGCGTCAGCTGCTCGACGATGTGCGGCACGAGTTGAAGACCCCGATCACGATTGTGCGCGGCCATCTCGAGACGATGAACGTCGACGACGCCGCCGATGTCACCGCTGTGCGCGACATCGGCATCGGGGAGCTTGACCGCATGACACGGCTCGTGAACGACATCGATCTGCTGGCATCGGTGGACGGCGACTCTTTCAGCTTTTCGGTCGTCGACCTCGGCGCCCTCACCCAGCGGGTGGGAGAGTTGGTGTCGGTGATCCCCCACCACGACTGGCACATCGAGACCGCCGCGTCCGGGCGCATCAGAGCCGACTGTGACCGGCTGCTGCAGGCATGGCTGCAGCTGGCCGACAACGCCGCCAAGTACACCCCTGAGGGAGCCCCCATCGAGATCGGCAGTTCTCTGCACGCCAGTGGAGCGCAGCTGTGGGTGCGCGATCACGGGCCGGGAATCCCGCCGGCAGCCCGGCACCGCATCTTCCGACGATTCGACCGTAACGTCGGCAAGCGCAGCGTCGGCGGATCAGGGCTGGGCCTGGCGATCGTCGACACGATCGCACGCGCACACGGCGGTCATTGCACGGTCGCCGACACACCGGGTGGCGGCGCGACGTTCACGATAGCCGTACCTTTGGGGACGGGGGCAGCCGCGCCCGCGCCCGTGCGCGCGGGCGATGTGGTGCTGCAGAGAGAGGCAAGCGCATGACGCGCATCCTGGTGGTCGACGACGAGCCGCACATCGCGGCGCTGCTCAGTCGCGCCCTCACGGCCGAGGGCCATAGCGTCGACGTGGCCGAGAACGGCCCCGACGCGCTCGCACGGGCCACCGATCCCGGTGTGGATCTCGTGCTGCTCGACGTCGGGCTCCCCGGCATGGACGGCATCGAGGTGCTGCGTCGCCTGCGCGCGCTCGGATCGACGGTACCCGTCATCATCCTGACGGCCCGCTCGGGCACGCGTGACACCGTCGACGGCCTGGATGCCGGGGCCAACGACTACGTGCCGAAGCCGTTCGTCGTCGCCGAGCTGCTCGCGCGCGTGCGGTCCCGGCTGCGGGAGAGCGCGGCGGCGGCCGGCGTGATCACCCACGGCGACGTCACCCTCGACGTGCTGGCGCGCCGCGCGACGGTCGGCGGCCGCGAGGTGGACCTCTCCGCCCGCGAGTTCGCCCTCGCCGAGCAGTTCCTGCGCCACGCCGGCGACGTCCTCAGCCGTGAGGCGCTGCTCAGCCGCGTGTGGGGCATGGACTTCGATCCGGGCTCGAACGTCGTGGACGTGTACGTGAGATACCTGCGAGCCAAGTTCGGTGCGCACCACATCGCCACCGTGCGCGGCTCCGGCTACCGCTGGGAGTGACTGCCGCCTCCCACAGCGAGAACCCCCGGGGCGGAATGCGCCGGGGGTTCTCGTGAGGCGAAGCTGGGGGTCTTCGCGCTAGCCGCTTAGGCGGTAGTTCTATGTTCGCCCATGCCGGTTCGTATGGGAATGCCCGGCCATGAGATTGTTCTCATGGTGCCCCATCCGGCATCAACTCGATTCGCCGGCCTCGAGCAGCTCGGTGACCAGCGCGGCGATGGCCGACCGCTCAGAACGCGTGAGCGTGACGTGTCCGAACAGGGCGTGACCCTTGAGCGTCTCGATCACGGATGCGATGCCGTCGTGGCGCCCCACCCGCAGGTTGTCCCGCTGGCCCACGTCGTGGGTGAGGACCACCCGCGAGTTCTGGCCCATACGGCTGAGCACGGTGAGCAGCACGTTGCGTTCCAGAGACTGTGCCTCATCGACGATGACGAAGGCGTCGTGCAGCGATCGTCCTCGGATGTGGGTCAGCGGCAGCACCTCGAGCAGGCCTCGGGCGATGACTTCTTCCACGACGTTTCCCGAGACGATCGAACCGAGCGTGTCGAAGACCGCCTGACCCCAGGGGTTCATCTTCTCCTGCGCATCGCCGGGAAGGTAGCCGAGCTCCTGCCCGCCCACGGCGAACAACGGGCGGAACACCACGATCCGCTTCTGCTGTTGACGCTCGAGCACCGCCTCCAGTCCGGCGCAGAGCGCCAGTGCCGACTTGCCTGTGCCGGCACGGCCGCCCAGCGACACGATGCCCACCTCCGGGTCCAGCAGCAGATCGATCGCGATGCGCTGCTCTGCCGAACGCCCGTGAAGCCCGAACACCTCGCGGTCGCCGCGTACGAGGCGGTACCCCCCGTCGCCGGTGACCCGTCCGAGAGCCGATCCCCGCTCGGAGTGGATGATCAGCCCGGTGTTCACCGGCAGGCCGGTGACGGTGTCGGCGGCGGCGACCTCGCTCTCGTAGAGGTCGCTGATCTCATCCCCCGAAACGTCGATGCTGGCCACGCCCGTCCACCCGGAGTCCACCGCCTGCTCGGCGAGGTATTCCTCCGCAGGGATGCCGAGCGAGGCGGCCTTGACCCGCATGGGGAGGTCCTTGGACACCACCGTCACCTCCTGGCCGTTCTGCGCGAGGTGCATCGCCACAGCGAGGATGCGGGTGTCGTTGTCGCCCAGCCGCAGGCCCGCGGGAAGCACGCCGGGATCGGTGTTGGCGAGGTCTACGCGCAGCGTCCCCCCGGCGCCGACGGCGACGGGGAAGTCCAGCCGCCCGTGCTCGATCCGCAACTCGTCGAGATGCCGCAGCGCCTGACGGGCGAAGTACCCCAGCTCAGGGTCGTGGCGTTTGCCCTCCAGCTCGGTGATGACCGTGACGGGAATCACGACCGAGTGCTCCGCAAAACGGAAGAACGCCCGCGGATCGCTGAGCAGCACCGACGTGTCGAGCACATAGGTGCGAAGATCCTGGTCCGCGGTGACGTCGTTCTCGATCCGGCCCTGCTGCGCGTGTGGTGCTCGTGTGGTCACAACCCACTCCCGACCCGGGTGCTCACCCGGCAGTCACGAGTCGACCGAGGGGTCACGGGTCGCGATCTCCGGCCGACCCGAACGGGCGCCTTGCCCGCTGGCATCACGGTACGTCCAGGCCCCCGACCCCGCGCTGTCCGACACGCCCGAGATGTGTGACCGTCAGGTGACATCTGCGTTTCAGCGCATGCGCGTGCCGGCGAACTCGGCCAGCGCGCCTTCGAGCAGTCGAAGCGAGTCTTCGCCGGTCCCCGCGTGCGCGGCCATGCGCACGAACCCCGACCGCAGCGAGGCCGCGACACCGTGATTGGCCAGCGCTGCCGCCAGAGGTGCCGTGTCGCCGGGCTCGGGCGCGAGCGACACGATGCCCGCATGGCGATAGGCCTCGCGGGGTGTCACCACCGTCAAGTCGAACCGCTCGGCGACGGCAGCGATCTCGCGGGCGCGCTGGCGCACCAGGTCGGCGACCTCGGACACACCGGCATCTCGGATATCGCGGACAGCCGTCGCGAGCCGAGCCGTCGCGAGGTGGTCGGGCTCGGTGACCGTGTACGCCTGCGCGCCGGGCACCGGCGAGGGAACCGGGAAGGCGCCCAGCGCGCCCCCCATGCCGGCGAACCCCGAGAGCACGGGCGTGAGGCGCTCGAGCGCCCGGTCCGAGAAAGAGGCGAAGCCCGTCCCGCGCCCGGCGCGGAGCCACTTGTACCCGTTGCCGCACACGACGTCTGCGACGTCCCACTGCTCGTCGACCACGCCGAACGCCTGGATGGCGTCGACGATGAGGAGGCGATCGCCGATGACGTCGCGGAGCCCAGCCAGATCTGCCCGGTAGCCGGTGCGGTAGTCCACGGCGCTGACAGCCAGGGCGGTGACATCGTCCGTGAGCGCCGCGCGCACGGCATCCGGGGTCACCAGGGTGTCCGGGGTCTCGAGCCAGCGCGGGGTCGCTCCCCCGAGCGCCGCGGCCCGCTCGGCCGCGACGCTGAGGCTCGGAAACTCGTGGCGGGAGACGACCACGGCGCCGGTGAGCCCGAACAGGGCCTGCATCAGTCCGTGCGTCGTCGAGGGCTGCAGCGTCACGTGGTCGGCCGTGGTGGCGAGAAGCTCGGCCAGCAGCGCGCGCGCCTCATCGGCGCGACCGGCGACGAGGTCGATGCCGCTCGTGCGCCCCGAGCCCAGAAGCTCCGCATCGGCGTGTGCTTCGGCGCGCACGGACGGGGACAGCGGGCCGAACTTCGCCCAGTCGAGGTACCCCGGCTCCGCATCGAAGGTATCCAGATAGGACTGCAACCCGGTCACGGTTCCATTCTCTCACGGTGACCGCGACGGGTCGGGCTAGCCTCCGAAACGTCGGTCCCGCGTTGCGTAGTCGCGGATGGCACGCAGAAAGTCGACTTCGCGCAGGTCAGGCCCGAGCGCCTCGACGAAGTAGAACTCGCTGTGGGCGGACTGCCACAAAAGGAAGTCGCTCAGTCGCTGCTCGCCCGACGTGCGGATCACGAGGTCGGGATCGGGCTGTCCGCCGGTGTACAGATGCTCGCCGATCTGCTCGGGGGTGAGGCTCGCGGCGAGCTCTTCCAGCGAGCCGCCCTGCTCGTCGTGCTTGGAGATGATGCGGCGCACCGCGTCCACGATCTCGGAGCGCCCCCCGTAGCCCACCGCGAGGTTCACGTGCAGGCCGGTGTTGTCCCGGGTGCGCGCCTCGACATCTGCCAGGACGCGGGCGAGCTCCGGCGGCAGCAGATCGGTGCGACCCACCGGGCGCACCCGCCAGCCCGGTTCGTGCGACAGCTCCTCGGCCAGCTCCGCAATGATCTCGATGAGATCTGCGAGCTCCCGGGAGTCGCGCTTCTGCAGGTTGTCGGTGGACAGCAGGTACAGCGAGACGACGGGGATGCCGAGGTCGTCGCACCAACGCAGGAACTCGTGCATCTTCGCTGCGCCCGCCCGGTGCCCCTGCGCTGCCGACGCGTAGCCCAGCTGCCGCGCCCAGCGGCGGTTGCCGTCGATCATCATGGCGACGTGGTTCGGCACGGTCGCTCCCGCCAGCTGTCGGCGCAGACGCGCGATGTACAGCCGATAGAGCAGGCCGCGCCCCTGGTTCGTCCCGCCGGTCGTCACGGTCATACGCTAGCGCGCCCGGCGGGATGGATCATGTGCGGCCATCGGCATGCAGGCGCGCGTAGGGTGGAAATCGTGTCGCGACGTACCGAATCCGAGGGCGCTGACATGCCCGAACTGCCCCTCATCGACGCTGCCGCCGTCAGCGGCCACGTCGAGCTGAAGCCGACCTGGCGCGGCTGGCTGCACGCCGCCACCTTCCCCGTGGCCATCGTCGCGGGGATCGTGCTCATCTCGGCGGCGCAGGGCGCTCCGGCCAAGTGGGCCTCAGCGGTCTTCATGGCCACCTCGCTGCTGCTGTTCGGCAACTCCGCGCTGTACCACCGCTTCCACTGGAAGCCGCGTACGCTCGCGGTACTCAAGCGCATCGACCACGCGAACATCCTGCTGCTGATCGCCGGGACCTACACCCCCATCGCCGTGCTCGCGCTTCCGACGCCGAAGACCGTGCTGTTGCTGTCCCTGGTGTGGGGCGGCGCGCTGCTCGGCATCCTCTTCCGCGTCTTCTGGATCGACGCACCCCGCTGGCTCTACGTGGCCCTGTACCTCGTACTCGGATGGGCCGCGGTGATGTACCTGGGCGACCTTCTCGCCGCCAATGTGGCCATGATGGTGCTGGTCGTCGTCGGCGGACTGCTCTACACCGCCGGCGCGATCGTCTACGGCATGAAGAAGCCGAACCCGTGGCCCGGCCACTTCGGCTTCCACGAGATCTTCCACGCCTGCACAGTGCTGGCATTCCTCTGCCACTGGACGGCGTGCCTGCTCATCGCACTGCATCCGGCCTTCCACCGCGGCTGATCAGCGCGTGGGCGGAGTACCCGTGCTGTCGTCGCGGTCGGAACGCTGCTCCTCGGCGTCGAGCTCTTCGCGGATCTCGGAGCGATACCGGCCGCGGCGGACGCGCCGCAGCATGTCCCAGACGAGCACGATCACCGCGAGGGCGATGAAGGCGATCGCGGCGAACCCCCAGGGTCCGGGGGTCACGAGATCCGGATCGACGGTCGATTCGGGGGTCGGCACAGACGCCGCCATCAGCGTGAGGGCGTCGATCACAGACAGCATGGAGAACCTCGTTCCGCGCCGGAGCGCCTAACCTTGATTCAAGCCTAATCTCCCGGAGACCCACCCATGACGACGCAGCAGTTCCTCGACGAGCGCTACGGCCGGCGCACCTCACGCCGCCGCACCCGCGCGTGGTGGATCATCGTCGCGGCCGTCGCCGTGAGCGCCACCGTCGCGCTGGGCTGGAGCACGGTGGCCACCAGCATGTCGTCCGTCGATGTGGATGCCACGGCGTACTCCGTCGTCGACGAGCACACCGTGACCGTCACCTTCCAGGTCGTGGCACCCGTCGACGGAACCGTCGCGTGCGCCCTGGAGGCCCAGGACGAAGAGCACGGCGTGGTCGGCTGGCGCGTCGTGGAGATGCCGCTCGAGGCCGGCCGCATCCAGGTGTTCACCGAGAAGATCCCGACCACCGCCGAGGCCACGACAGGTTTGGTGAACTCCTGCTGGTTCGCGTAGTCTGCTGTGAACGCATCGCGCCCCGGCTGTCGCCGGGGCGTTTGGCTTAGGCCCGAGCGCCACCACCGCCCCACGAAGGAGACCGCCGTGTCCACCGACGCCCCCGAGACGTTCCTCACGCAGGATGCCTACGACCGTCTCGTCGCCGAACTCGAGCACCTGTCGACCACCGGGCGCGAGGAGATCGCGAAGCGCATCGAATCCGCGCGCGAAGAAGGCGATCTGAAGGAGAACGGCGGCTACCACGCTGCCAAGGACGAGCAGGGCAAGCAGGAGGCGCGCATCCGCACGCTGCAGCACCTTCTGAAGAACGCCAAGGTCGGCACCGCCCCGCAGTCCACCGGGGTCGTCGAGCCCGGCACCGTCATCACCGCCGTTGTCGCCGGGGGCGAAGAAGTCTTCCTCCTGGGCAACCGCGAGATCGCCGCCAACTCCGAGCTGGATGTCTACAGCGAGGCGTCGCCGCTCGGCTCCGCCATCCTGGGGCTGAAGGAGGGCGACTCCACGTCGTACACCGCCCCCAACGGCCGCCAGATCAGCGTCGAGGTCGTCAAGGTGGAGACCTACACCGGGCAGTGAGCCGCCAGATCAGTCCTTGACGATGGCCGGCGCGTAGCCGGCATCCGTCAGGGTCTGGATGACGAGCGCGCGGTGCTCCGCGCCCCGCGTCTCGACGCTCAGCTGAAGGATCACCTCGCTGATCTGCAGCCCCTGTCCGTGGCGGGTGTGCAGCACCTCGATGACGTTCGCCCCGGCGATGGCCAGAAGCTCCGAGACCCGTGCGAGCTGCCCTGGCCGGTCGGGAAGCGGGATCTGCAGGGTCATGTAGCGTCCGGATGCCGCGAGTCCGTGGGCGACGACGCGCTGCAGCAGCAGCGGGTCGATGTTGCCGCCCGAGAGCACCACAGCGGTGGGACCCGAGGCCTGCACCTTGCCGGCGAGGATCGCGGCCACTCCGGCGGCGCCCGCCGGCTCGACCACCTGCTTGGCGCGCTCCAGCAGCACCAGCAGGGCTCGGGCGATGTCGTCGTCGCTGACGGTGACGACCTCGTCCACCAGATCCCGGATGATGGCGAAGGGCACGTCACCGGGGCGCGCGACGGCGATGCCGTCGGCGATGGTCGGCGTGGTGGGGACCACCAGCGGACGGCCCGCCTCGAGCGACGACGGGTAGGCGGCGGAGTTCTGCGCCTGCACGCCGATGATCCGCACCGCGCGGCCTTCAGCGGCGGCTCGGGCCTTCACGGCCGCGGCGATCCCCGCCACAAGGCCTCCCCCGCCGATACCGACGATGACCGTCTCGAGCTCGGGGATCTCGTCCCACAGCTCCAGTCCCAGCGTTCCCTGCCCGATGATCACATCGCGGTGGTCGAACGGATGGATGAGCACCGCTCCGGTGCGCTCGGCGTACTCCGCCGCCAGACGCAGCGGGGTCTCGACGGTCTCGCCCTCGAGGATCACCTCGGCGCCGTAGCCACGCGTGGCCAGGAGCTTGGGCACGGGCACCCCGAGCGGCATGAAGATGGTCGCAGGAATCCCCAGCTTCTGGGCCGCCAGCGCAACGCCCTGGGCATGGTTGCCGGCCGACGCGGCCACCACGCCGCGCGAGCGCTCCTCGGCGGTGAGCCGCGACAACCGGTAGGTCGCCCCGCGGATCTTGAAGGAGCCGGTGCGCTGGAGGTTCTCGAGCTTCAGGTGCACGGGGGCCCCGAGCACGTCGCTGAGATGCTCGGAGTCCTCGAGGGGCGTTCGCACGATGACGCCGCGCAGCGCCTCGGCGGCGTCCTCGAACTCCGCCAGGGTGGGGGTGGTCACGCGGGGTTCCTCCAGTCGCGGGGCACAGTGCTCCAGATGAGATCGTCGGGACGCGGCCTGGCGCCGGTCTCCCAGCCTCGGCGCGCCAGGTAGACCCAGACGACGTTGACGAATGCGGCCAGCGGCACGGCGAACAGTGCGCCCGGGATGCCACCGATCATCGCACCGCCGGCGACGACCAGAACGACGGCCAGGGGGTGCACCTTGACGGCGGAGCCCATCAGCAGCGGCTGCAGCACGTGGCCTTCCAGCTGCTGCACCCCGAGCACGACGATCAGCATCCAGAACGCGATCCAGGGGCCGTTGTAGACAAGGGCGAGGAAGACGGCGACGGCTCCGGTGAGCACGGCCCCGACGAAGGGCACGAAGGCTCCCAGGAACACCAGCACGGCGATGGGGATCGCCAGGGGCACACCGAGCAGGAACGCGCCCAGTCCGATGCCGATCGCGTCGATCGTCGCGACGAGCAGCTGGGTCCGCGCGTAGTTGATGACGGTGACCCACCCGGCGCGGCCGGCGCCGTCGACGGCCGCGCGTGCGCGCTCAGGGAACAGGCGCACCGTCCAGCGCCAGATGCCGGCACCGTCGGCGAGGATGCACAGCAGGATGAAGAGGGCCAGCAGCGTGCCGGTGGCCACGTGTCCCACGGTGCTGCCGATGGCGAGGGCGCCCGAGAGCAGCAGCTCCGCCTGCTGCTCCATCAGCGTCGCGCCCTGGGTGAGCAGGTCATCGATCTGCTGGGCAGTCAGGTGGAGGGGGCCGTCGATGAGGTACCGCCGGAAGTCGTTCAGCGCCGCGGATGTGCGCCCCTGCACCGATCCCAGATCGCGGGTGATCTGCCACACCGCCAGCCACAGCAGACCGCCGATCACCGCGATCGTGCCGAGCACCGAGATGACGATGGCCAGCCAGCGCGGGAACCGGTAACGCAGCATGAGGGAGAAGCCCGGCCACACCAGCGCGCTGACGAGGATCGCGACCAGCAGCGGGATCACGAGCAGCTTCAGCTGGATGACGAGCCAGATCGCGACCCCGATCGCGGCCGCGAGCACGAGGAAGCGCCACGCGTAGGCCGTCGCCACGCGCAGCGGGTGCGGCACGACGGTGGCGACGTCGCCTGGCGCGTTGCGCCGCCGCACCGCATCGAAGAACGCGGTGCGCGGCTTGTCATCGGGGGTGCCGGTCACCACGTCATTCTAGAGTCGCCGGCGCGCCGTTCCCTCCCCCGTGACGGCGCACGCGGCGATGTCCGAGGCGTTCGGTAGGCTCGCCGCCGTGACGACGAGCACCGCAGCACAGCGCCCACGTGATCTCAGTCGCGGCGAGGCTCGTCGTATCGCGCTGGCCGCCCAGGGCTTCGCGCGCCCGCGACCCGAAACCGTCGGCACCCGGCAGCTGAATCTCGCGCTGACGCGCATGGCGACGCTGCAGATCGACTCCGTCAACGTCTTCGCGCGTTCCCACTACCTGCCGCTCTTCTCGCGTCTGGGCCCGTACGATCCGGCGCTGCTCGATCGGCTGCTGTTCTCGCCCGGCGGTCGCTACACCGAGTCCTGGGCCCATATGGCGTCGTTCATCCCCACCGCCGATTGGGGGCTCTTCGCCTTCCGCCACGCGGCCGCACGCGAACGGTACCTGCGCCGCGACGCGGCCTGGTTCCGCGAGCATGGCGGAGTCGTCGACGAGGTGCGCGCACAGCTGGCCGCCCGCGGGCCGCTGCGGCCTGCGCAGATCGACCACGCGTCACGGGTGGGCGGCCGGGGCCCCTGGTGGGACTGGGACGTTGTCAAGAACGCACTGGAGTACCTGTTCCTCTTCGGCGAGGTCGCCATCGCCGGCAGGCGCGGCTTCGAGCGCCGCTACGGGCTGACCGCCGACGTCATCCCCGAAGCTGCCCGCGCGCCGGTCCCGCGCGCCGACGCGATCCGCGAGCTGGTCGGGCGGGCGGCCGCCGCTTACGGAGTGGCGACGGCCGCCGACCTCGCAGACTACTGGCGCGTCGCCGACCGCGCCGCCGTGCTGCGGGCCGTCGGCGAGCTCGTCGACGCGGGCGTCCTGCGACCGGTGACGGTGGAGGGGTGGGAGTCGGCGGGCAGGCCGGCGAACGCGTGGCTGCATCGGGATGCCGCACTCCCCCGCCGTGTCGATGCCACTGCCCTCCTCACCCCGTTCGATCCGCTGGTGTGGTTCCGGGAGCGTGCCGAGCGTCTGTTCGGCTTCGACTACCGCATCGAGATCTACACGCCCGCACACAAGCGACGCTTCGGGTACTACTCGCTCCCGGTCCTCATCGGCGACGACGTCGTGGCGCGCGTCGACCTCAAGGCCGACCGGCAACGCTCGACGCTCCTGGTGCAGTCCGCCTGGTGGGAACACGGCCGGCCTCCCCAGGCCGCCGACCGGCTGGCGGCCGAGCTGCGCGCAGCGGCCCGCTGGCAGGGGCTCGAAGACCTCTCGGTGGGCCGGTGGGGTGACGCCGCCGACGGGCTGGCCGCCGCACTGGGAGGCGCGGCGCGACACGACCGCACGCTCGCACCGTCCTCGCCCGCCGTTACCGTGGAGGAGTGAAACGCACCACCGTCATCGCGATCGTCGCGGCATCCGCCGTGCTCGTCGTCGCCCTGGCGGCTCTGGCCTGGAACCTCGCGCGGCCCGGCTCGGCCGATGACGCGGCCGAGCGCTACCTGCGCGCACTCGCAGCCGGTGATGCCGATGCGATGCGCTCGTTGCTGCCGCAGGACGCGCCGGCCGACACGCTGCTGGCGACGTTCGCGGCTGCCGACGCGTACGTGCAGGAACCCGAGATCACCGACAGCGAACCCGACGGCGAGGTGAGGACCTACCGGGCCTCCGTGCGGCTGCAGGGCGACGCCACGACGATCCGCTTCGCGCTGACCGATGACTCCGGAAGCTGGACGCTCACGGACGATTCCCTCGCGGTGATCGAGACGACCACGACGCTGGGCGAGGCGGTCGCCATCGGCGAGACGGTGCTGTCGCTGCGCACCGACGGCGCGCAGGGTGCCGACGGTGCGCTCACCCTCCTGCCCGCCGTCTACACGGCGCAGGCGGCACCCACCGACTTCCTCGACGGCGACGCGACGTTCGCCGCCATCACCGATCACTCCGCACCGGTCTTCATCGATGCGCTGCTCGCCCCGGATGCCGCGACGCGCGCTCAGCCGCAGCTGGACGCGTACCTCGACGGCTGCGCCCAGGCGACGACCGAGGTGCCTCCGCGCTGCGGACTCGCGATCCCCTGGGCCGCCGACCTGGTGGAGCTCACGGGGCTGAACCTGCGCATCGAGGCGTATCCCGCGCTCTCGATCGATCCCGCGACGCTGTCGTTCATCGCGACCGACGGCGTCGTCGTCGCCACCGCTGTGGGCGTGGACCAGGGCGGCGCCACCGTATCGGCGACGTACCGCACCGACGCCTGGACCGTGCGCGGCGCCCTGACGTTCACCGAGGGGCAGGCATTGCTGACGGTCTTCTGAGGCCCGTCGGGTTCTCGGCGACGCTCATTCCCAGCCCCGCAGCTCCAGGCCCAGCCACTCCGCGAGCGTCTCGACCTCCGTGGCCACCGCCGCACGCGCCTCGTCGTCGAAGCCGTCGTCCTCGTGCACCGCGTTGATCTGGAGCAGACCCGCGCGTCGGTCGGCGCGCGCATCCAGCTTTCCCACGAACCGGTCGCCGTGCAGGATGGGCAGCGCGAAGTAGCCCCACCGCCGGGTGGATGCCGGCTTGTACATCTCCAGCAGGTACTCGTAGCCGAAGAGCGTCTGCAGCCGGCCCCGGTCGGCGACGAGGGCATCCAGGGGCGAGACGAGCACGGTGCGCCCGGTGAACACCGCGGAATCCGCGAGCATCTCGGCATCCACCCGCCACGTCCCTTCGGTGCCCTCGACGACGGCGGCGGTGCCCACCTCGGCGTCGGGGCCCTTCGCCCGCGCGATGCCCTGCGCGGCCAGGCGCCTCTCGGCGAGCTCCCGCACCGCGTCGGGCTCGTCGACGTCGGGAAGGTCCGCCGGGTACACCCGCTCGGCGACGTCGAACAGCCGTCCCTTCGCGTCGCGCCCCCACACCGCCACGTCGCCGCGGGCGAGGAGGATCTCGAGCATCTGCGTCGTGTTGCGACTATGGGTCCATCCCGTGGACGTCCACGACACCTGCGCACCGTCGGGGATCTCCGCCGCGTGCAGCGGCCCCTCTGCGCGCAGCCGATCGATCACATCGCGACGGAACCCGTCGTTGGCCACCAGCCAGTCCCGCGTGCGCGGGTACTCGGGCCGGCGGGCCATGGCTGCCCGGTACAGCGGCAGGTCGGACATCACGCGGTAGGCCGTGTCGAACTCGAAGAGGTCCCGGTCGACCTCCACCGCCTGCCTCAGGTCGGACAGCTGGTAGGGCCAGCCCAGACGGCTGTAGAGGATGTGGTCCGCGCTCGGCATGACCGCGGCGGTCGGGTCGACCGTCACTGCGGTCAGGGCGTACACCGTCTCGACGATGCCGGCCGGGCGGGGCTCGCTCAGCAGCTGGGCCCGCACCGCCACACGGCGCGCGTCGCGCCGCGACAGCCGCAGCGGGGCGGGCATGTCAGAACCGTCCGCCGATCGTCTGCAGGCGCTCGATGCGCTCCGGCAGGGGCGGGTGGGTGGCGAAGAGCCGGGTCATCCCGCCCGGGCGCAGGGGGTCGGCCAGCCAGAGGTGTGCCATCGACGTGTTGGCGCGCTGCAGGGGCTGCGCCGCATTGCCGATCTTCTCCAACGCGGATGCCAGCCCGTCGGGGTCGCGCGTCGTGAGCGCCCCCGTGGCGTCGGCCAGGTACTCGCGCTGCCGCGAGATCGACGCCTGCACGACGGCTGCCACGAGTGGCGAGATGACGGCGGCGACGATGCCGAAGAGGAGGAAGATCAGCTGGGACTGGTTGTTGCCGCCCCGCCTGCCGCCGCCGAAGAACGCCATGCGCATCACGATGTCCGACAGGGCCCCCACTGCGACGACGAGGCCGAACACGACGAGCGAGACGCGGATGTCGTAGTTGCGGATGTGGGCGAGCTCGTGCGCGAGCACGCCTTCCAGCTCGCGATCCGTCAGCAGCTCGAACAGCCCCGTCGTGACCGTGATCGCGGCCTTGTCGGGCGTGCGCCCGGTGGCGAAGGCGTTGGGGGCCGGATCGTCGACGACGTAGAGCCTCGGCATGGGGGTGCCGGTGGTGATGCAGAGGTTCTCGACGATGCGGTGAAAGCGCGGGGCGTCGGCCTGAGACACCTCCACCGCTCCCGACAGCGCGAGGGCCTCGCGGTCGGCGGCGAAGTACTGCACCGTGGCGTAGCCCACGGCGAACACCAGCACGAACGCGGTGATCCACCAGTTGTTCCCCGCCAGCCAGCCGGCGAGTACTCCCACCGCGGCAATCGCCAGCACGAAGCCGATCAGGATCAGCCATGTGTTGCGCTTGTTGCGGGCTATCGCGGAGTACACGGCGCGTTCGCCTCAACGTGCGTGGAAGAGCGACGCCCGTGCATGCATGCTACGAGGCATCGATCGATCTCGTGTCAGAACTGGACGCGCGGGGGCTCGGAGATGGCCGCGCCGTCGACGACCTCGAAGAACTCCCGCTCGTGGAAGCCGAGGTTGCGCGCGAAGAGGTTGTTCGGGAACACCCGGATCTTCGTGTTGAGCTCGCGGACACCGCCGTTGTAGAACCGGCGCGAGGCCTGGATCTTGTCCTCGGTGTCGACGATCGACTGCTGCAGGTGCAGGTAGTTCTGGCTGGCCTGCAGCTGCGGGTACGCCTCGGCGACGGCGAACAGCGACTTCAGCGCCTGCTGCATGTGCCCTTCGGCCACACCGGCGTCGGCGGGCCCGGTGGCGGAGAGCGTCTCGGCGCGCGCGCGGGTGACGTTCTCGAAGACCGCCTTCTCGTGCGCGGCGTAGCCCTTGACCGTCTCGATCAGGTTCGGCAGCAGATCGGCGCGACGTTTGAGCTGCACCGTGATGTCGCTCCACGCCTCATCGACGCGGACATTCAGCGCCACGAGCGAGTTGTACGTCGCCCACAGGTAGACGCCGACGACGATGACCAGCGCGACGACGATCAGTACCGGGATCAACCATTCCCACATGTGCCCCCGACTCCCCTCCGAGTTTCTCTCATCCTAATCGCACGCGGGGAACCCGCTTGCGCACAGTCGCCCACTCCCAGTTTTTACCCACCCATTACGCGGTCGAGGTAGGCGTTGTGGAACATCCGCGTGGGGTCGAGCCGATCGCGCAGCGCGATGAATTCGGCGAAGCGCGGGTAACGCTGCCGCAGCTGCGCGGCATCCAGCCCGTGCATCTTTCCCCAGTGCGGTCGGCCCTCGTGGCGCAGCATGACCTGCTCCACGGCATCGAAGTACTCCGCCGGGTCCTCCCGCCAGTAGCGGTGCACCGCGATGTAGCCGGAGTCCCGCCCGGACGCCGTCGACAGCCAGAGCCCATCGGCGGCCGCGGTGCGCACCTCGATCGGGAACGACAGTCGCCAGCCGCGATCGGCGATGAGGGCCCGGAGGTCGCCGAACGCCGCGGACAGGCGATCCAGAGGCACGGCGTACTCCATCTCCCTGAAGCGCACCGTGCGGCGCTGGGTGAAGACGGCGTGGGACTCGTCGGTGTACTCGCGATCGCCGGTCAGCCGGGTGGCGAGCCGGTTGATCCCGGGCACGAGGGGCGGCGCGGCCAGACCGGCAGCGCAGGTCACCCGATACAGCCCGTTGGCCAGGAGCGTGTCGTCGACCCAGCGTGCGGGGGCGGAGAGCCTCTGGCGTGGTGCGCTCTCGGGCAGCCGCGTATTGGTCTTCGTCAGCGCCATCTCGGTGTGCGGGAACCAGTAGAACTCGAAGTGGTCCACGTTCGCGTGTCGCCTCGGCAGCGCCTCGACGACGGCGTCGAGCGGCTCGGGACGCTCGACGGCGCGCAGGACGAACGCCGGGACGCACTGCAGGGTGATGTCGACGAGGATGCCGAGGGCACCGAGTCCCAGGGCGACGGCAGGCAGCAGCTCGGGGTTCTCGTCGTCGTCGACGGTGAGCACCTCGCCGTCCGCCGTGACGAGCGTTGCCGCCACGACCTGCGTGGCGATGCCGCCGAAGCGGTCACCCGTCCCGTGCGTGCCAGTCGAAACGGCTCCGGCGATGGTCTGACGGTCGATGTCCCCCAGATTGGGCATCGCCAATCCGTAGGGCGCCAGCAGGCGCGGGATGCTGTGGAGCCGTGTGCCCGCCCGCAGTCGCACCCGACCGCGCTCACGGTCCACCGAGACCAGGCCACGCAGGTCGCTGAGATCGACCAGCACACCGGGTGCGGCGGCGATCTCCGAGAAGCTGTGACCGGCCCCCACCGCCTTCACCCGCAGACCGCGGGCCGCCGCGGCCTGCACGCACCGGCGGACAGCCGCGACGGTTGCGGGGAACTCCACCCGCTGCGGGCGCACCTGCGCGCTGCGGCCCCAGTTGTGCCAGACGCCGCCGGGCCGGGTCACAGGAAACTCATCCCCTCGCCCCGGTAGGTGGGCATCTCCCCCACGATCCGGCCGCCGTCGATCAGGCGGTAACGGTCGACATGCTCGGCGAGCTCTCCGCTCTTGGCGTGACGGAACCACACGCGATCGCCGACCCGCAGGTTGCGTGCGGCGGCACCCTGCAGCGGAGTCTGCACCTCCCCCGCACCCTCGCGCGCGAGCGTGCGCAGCCCCGCCGGCCACACCGGCGCGGGCTGCCGCGACGGTACCGCGGGGCCGGACGCGATCCATCCGCCACCGAGCACCGTGACGATGTCGGGCGCCGGCTTGCGGACCACTTCGAGGGCGAACGCCGCTGCGGGCGCCGGCTCGAAGGCGCGGTACCCGTCGAACAGGTGCCCGGCGAGCAGGCCGCTGCCGGCCGTGACCTCGGTGACGGACTCGTCGGCGGCGGTGTACTCCAGCGATCCGGTGCCCCCACCGTTGACGAACTCGAGCGGAGCGATCTCGCGCACCGCTGCGACCACCGCCGCGCGGCGCTCTCGCAATTCGTGGCCGGAGCGGCGCTGCATCCACCGCACGACGCCGTCGCCCGCGCCGGTGGCGTCGGGCTGCCCCGCGATCTGCGCCTCGTACATCATCAGACCGACGAGGCGAAAGCCGTCACGATCGGCGACCGCCCGTGCGAGGCGTGCCACTTCGGCCGGGTCGTGCACCGGCGAACGGCGCACGCCGATGTGCCCGAGGCCCGGTGCCTGCCACGAGGCATCCACGTCGAGCGCCACCCGCAGGCGCGGGCGCGAACGGGGCGGCGCCACTGCGTCGACGACGTCGAGCTGCGCAAGGTCGTCGACCATGAGGGTGATGCGCGCCGCCGCCCTCGCGTCCGCGGCGAGGCGGGCGATGGCGGCGCGATCGACGCTGGGGTACCCGAGAACGACGTCGTCGTGCCGCTCGGCCAGCCACAGGGCCTCGGAAAGGGTGAAGGCGAGGATGCCGTGGTAGCCAGGCAGTGCCAGCGCGGCATCCTGCACCTCGCGCACGCGCACCGACTTGCTGGCCAGGCGGATCGGCACACCGCCGGCACGCACCACGAGGTCGAGTGCATTGAATCTCAGCGCGCTCAGGCTGATCGCGGCGATGGGTCCCGACAGATCCGCGACCGCGGCCGTCATCGCCTCCCAGTGGCCGGTGGGGGCAGCGGGCGAAGCGGCGGCGGCGCCGAGCAGGTCGAGCACGACGCCAGCCTAGGGCCGACGGGGAACCGGTGCGTAACGGGCGCAGAGGCGCCGGGTCAGCGGGTGACCGGCAGCGTCCGCAGCAGGTATCGCTCGGCCGAAGCGGCCTGCTGGGCCAGGTCCCACAGTGTCGACGATGCCGTGCCTGCGCCCTCGGCGGCGGTCCCGTCCTGCTCGTCCGGCTCGGTGCCGTCCGCGCGGCTCAGTATCCCGAGGACCTGCTCCAGTTCCTCGCGGGTGAGCGTCGTGGCGGCGGCCAGCGTGGTCAGGTCGCGCAGCCCCGTCTGCAGATCGTCCAGCTCGGCGAGCTGCCGGTCGTCGAGCCGGTCGCGGTCGGGCACCAGCTCGTCCTGCGCGCGTGCGGCATCGCGGAACAGGGCGATCTCGTCGGGTCCCGACGCGCCCCCGCCGTTCGACGAGGCCCGCAGGGCGTTCGCGGTGGCCGCGGTGGCGTTCTCGATACGTCGCCGCAGGGGGGCCGGTCGCAGGCCCGGGATCACGACGAACCCGAGGATGACCCCGACCAGCACGGCACTCGCGGTGAGCCCGACGTACTGCAGCAAGAGGGTGACGGGGTCGAGATCCCGGCTGACGGCGTTGAAGCCGACGCTGACGACGACCATGAACGCCCCGCCCAGCGCCGGGCGCGTGACGATGTACCACAGCCCCAGGCACAGGGAGACGGCGGCGATCGCGACGAGGTAGGTGTGCGGCACGAGCAGCAGGATCACCGCGACGGTGAGCGAGCCGGCGACCACGCCGATGATCTTGTTCCTCGTCTTGGTCGCGGTGTCGCCCCAGCTGGCCTGGAGGATGCTGAAGGTGGTCAGCAGCGCCGTGGAGACCAGCGGATCGCCCGGCTCCAGCCCGGACGTGATCAGCAGCATCAGCAGCACGGCGAGCCCTGCGCGCAGCGCGTGGCGGAGCTGGATGGACTGCAGCCGCGCAGACGGGTGCAGCACCGCGTCTTTCAGCTGGTGGCGCCGGTCGCGCTCGAGCTGTACCGCAGAGGTGTCGTGCTCGCGGATCGCCTGTTCGACGGTGTCGAGGGCGCGCGCGGCCTCTGTGAGCGGCACGTCGATGACTGCGGACGCCGGCGGGGTCGTCGCCGTCGCTGTGGCAGGCTCTGACTGTCCTCCCGTGTCCCGTCGCGGCTTGGCCTTCAGCTTCTCGGCCAGCTCGCGGGCGCGCTCCTGGAGCGCGGTGGCGTCGGCGGAGCCGCCGGCCCGCCCGACTCTTGCGGTGCGCAGGGCCAGCCGGTACCGCGAGGCACCCTCGAGTGCGTCGGCGAGCCAGCGCTGCCTGCCGTCGCTGAGCCAGGTGCCGAACGCGGTGGCGGTTGCCGCACTGGGATCGTCGGCCGTGAGCACGGCGGCGACCTGCTCCCGCGTCGGCTTGGACGGGTCGGAGATCCCCATCACGATGCGCAGCAGCAGCGCCACCACGACGCCGGCGACGGCTGCGGCAATCACCTGCTGGTGGTCCGCCCCGCCCTGCGGGGCGTAGCCGTAGCCGAACATCGTGGTCATCCCCAGCCCCATTCCGGCGGTCCCGAAACGCGGACCGATCAGCGGCAGGAGCGCTGCGACGACGGTCAGCAGCACAACGAGCGCCATCGCTGCGGGGCGCGAGGTCTCGGCCACGAGGCGCGGGACGGCCGCGGCGATGATCAGCAGCGGCCCCATCGACACAGCGATGCGCAGGTCGGCTCGCAGCGGGCCGCCCATGAATGCCACCAGCGAGAACATGCCGGTGAGGCCTCCGATGATCCCCGCAGCGCCCGCCCCCCAGGCGTCGGCGAGCAGAACGGAGGGCAGCACCACGATGATCATCAGCACCAGGAGCGTCGGGGTGCCTTTGGGTCGCCTAGTGCGCTGGGGGCGCCTGCGGCGCTCGCGCACCTGGGCGTCGCCGGAGCCTCCGACAGGGACGCCCTGAGGGTCGGCTGGCGCGTTCATCCCCCGACAGTAGGGCGCAAGCGCGGGAGGCACTAGAGGCCCCGATCGCCGGGCCCCGAAGATGCTCTCGTACCCCCGGTGGGACTCGAACCCACACTGAAGCGATTTTAAGTCGCCTGCCTCTGCCATTGGGCTACGGGGGCGCGACGCTCGGCACGCCGCGCCCACCCTATCGCCCCGACGCGGGGCGCGAGATTCAGCGGGATGCGGTCGTCTGCTCGGGTGCCTTGCCGGCCTTCTCCGCCACGACCGTCTTGGGGTCGATGGCGGGTGCCGGCGCCGGAGCGTCGGACGCGGCCGGACGCGGGCGAGCGGCGAACTCCTCGAAGACGTACCGGGGGTTCTGCACGGCCTGCAGCGACACGTTGTCGCGGCCGAGCCACAGGTTGTGCCACCAGTCGCCGATGACGCGCCACTTGCGCTCCCACGACGGCATGGCCAGACCGTGGTAGCCGCGGTGCGCGACCCAGGCGATGAAGCCCTTCAGCGCGATGTTCCCCGACTGGAAGACACCGTTGTAGAGGCCGAGACCTGCGACGGCACCGAGGTTGTGGTGGATGTACTCGCTGGGCAGCTCGCCGCGGAGGACCGCCGTGAGGTTCTTGGCCAGAAGCTTCGCCTGACGGACGGCGTGCTGCGCGTTCGGAACGCAGTAGCCGCCGACGCCCTTGCCGGTGAGGTCGGGGACCGCGGAGATGTCACCGGCGGCCCAGGCGCCCTCGACGATCTCTTCGGCGGTGCCGACGCGCAGGTCGGGGCGGGTGCGGATGCGGCCCCGCTCCTCGACGGGCAGGTCGCTGCCGCGGACGACGGTGGGGTTGGCCATGACGCCGGCGGTCCAGACGATGAGGTCGGTCGGGATCACCTCACCGGTGGAAAGTTCGACATTGCCGTCGATTGCGCCCTTGACCTGCGTGTCGAGGTGCACGTTGGCGCCGCGCTTGGCGAGGTCCTTCAGCACCCACTCGCTCGTCTTCAGCGACACCTCGGGCATGATGCGACCCATCGCCTCGATGAGGTGGAAGTGCGTGTCCTCGAACGTCAGCGTCGGGTAGTCCTTGAGCAGTGACGAGGCGAGCGCGCGCATCTCGGCGAAGACCTCGATGCCGGCGAAGCCGCCGCCGACCACAACGACGGTGAGCAGGCGATCGCGCTCGGGACCGGCAGGCAGGTTCGCCGCACGGTCGAAGTTGGTGAGGATGCGGTCACGGATCGCGACGGCTTCTTCGATCGACTTGAGGCCGATCGCGTTCTCGGCGATGCCCGGGATCGGGAAGGTGCGCGAGACGGCGCCGGCGGTCACGACGATCTGGTCGTACTCGTGCTGCCAGGGCTCGCCCTCGGCGGGCGTGATGGTCGCGACCTTGTGTGCGTGGTCGATGCCGGTGACCTTGGCGGCCACCACCCGCGTGCGCTTGAGGTGACGTCGCAGCCCCACCACGACGTGACGCGCCTCGATCTCACCCGCGGCGACCTCGGGGAGGAAGGGCTGGTACGTCATGTAGGGCAGGGGGTCGACGATGGTCACGTCGGCCTCGCCCTTGCGAAGGTGCTTTTCGAGCTTCCATGCGGTGTAGAACCCCGCATAGCCGCCGCCGACGATGAGGATTCTGGGCACGGTGCTGGTCACGGGAAGACAACTCCTAGATTTGGCTGCTCGGCACACGTTGCGCGCGAGCCGATCTGATGCGCCGGGTAGCAGCAGTGACACCGAGCGCAACCAGTATACCGGCCAGGGTGGCCAGCGAGAGCGGAAGCGTGCCGTAGACGAGGGTGTGTTCCGACGGCAGCAGCGGCGTGGTCGGCCGGGTGACCGTGTCTGCGGCCGGCAGCGGGGGCACGGTGACGGGGCCCGTCGTGGGTACGGGGGCGGGCGCGGCATCCGCTCGGCGGTACAGGCGGATCCACTCCCTGAGGTCACCCATCGGGTTGGCCTCGACGGCAGCCACCGGCTGCGCCACCGCCGCGGACGCATTGACCAGGCCGTAGCCGTAGAGCGGGTCGCGCGGGCCCGACGCCCCCGCCGCCGGGGTCGCCGTCTTCACGATGCGGTTGATGACGTTGGCGGCGTCGAGCTCCGGATGCGCCGAGCGGACCAGCGCCGCGATGCCCGCGACGATCGGCGCGGCACCGCTCGTGCCGTTCCACTGGACGATGTTCCCGTCCGGGGAGACGCCGAGCAGGTCCTCGCTCGGACCACTGATCCCGATGGTGATGCCCTGGGTGGATGCCTCGACGCTCGCCTTGCCCGTGCGGTCCACGCCGCCGACCGTGAGCACGCCGGGAATCGTGGCCGGCGCCCCCACCCGGTCGGTGCCGCTGCCGCGGTTACCTGCGGCGACGACCACCACGACATCGTGCTCGAGGGCATAGAGGAACGCGTCGTCCCAGCTCTGCGGCCAGTCGAGGGTGTTCGTCGTGAACGACAGGTTGATCACGTCCGCCCCGTGGTCCACCGCCCAGCGCATCGCCTCGGCCACCTGATCGGCGAACGGTGTCGACGCGGCCGCGCCGAACGACAGCGACAGCGACAGCAGTTCCGCCTCGGGCGCCACCCCGATCACGCCGGCGTCGGGGCCGGTGCCCCGGCCGGCGGCGAGGGATGCCACGAGGCTGCCGTGCGCGGCATCCACCGCTCCCACGGGGGTGCGGCCGTCGGGCGAGCCCAGTCCCGAGAAGTCCGCGCCGGCGACGACGCCGCCCAGCTCCACCGGTCCCCGCGCGACGCCCGTGTCGATGATCGCGATGCGGGTGCCGGCGCCGCGCGTGGTCTCCCAGGCTTCGCGGATGCCGTAGTCGTCGAGCCAGTACTGCGCGGCGCGCACCGGGTCGGGAACGCTCACCGGGGCCGGCGACGGCGCAGGTGCGGGCGCGGCTCCCAGCAGCCCGAAGCTGAGGAGCATCACCGTGGCTGCTGCGAGCCTGCGGCTCATGACACCCGCCCGCCCGGGTGTGCACACGTGCACCGCTCGGGCGACCAGTCCGACAGCTCCAGCGCGCGGTCGCCGATCGGGTTCACACCGGGTCCCGCCGCCAGCGCGTGCCCCGCCAGCGCATGCAGGCATTTGACCCGCGTGGGCATGCCGCCGGCGGAGATCCCGTCGATCTCGGGCACCTCGCCGTAGGGCGCACGGTCACGCAGGTACGCCTCGTGCGCACGCAGGTAGGCGGCGGCCAGATCCTCGTCCGCGGCGAGTTCGTCCGAGAGGTCCTTCATGACCTGCTCCGCTTCGAGCCTGGACATCGCGGCGGTCGCACCCGGGTGGGTGAGGTAGTAGAAGGTCGGAAACGGCGTTCCGTCGGACAGCCGCGGAGCCGTCGCGACGACGGTCGGGTTGCCGCAGACGCACCGAGCGGCGATTCCCAGCACACCCCGCGGGGGGCGACCGAGTTGCTCGCGGAGCACCGCGAGGTCGGCGTCGTCGGCAGGGTCGAACGGCGGGGTGCTCACTGCACCAGGCTACCGTGAGCAGGCTGGACAGATGCCTGTCAGGGCGCGGGTTGCTCCATGGGCTCGTCGGGCACGCCGATCTCGTACGTCACCGTCTCGGCCGTCCCGGCTGCGACGACCGAGCGCACCAGGAGCGTCATCCAGTCGCGTGGGGTCTCTTCGACGGCAGAGCTCACCGGTGCCCTCTCCTGCGGCACCTCGAGCGCGGGCAGATCGTTGTCGACGAGGAACACCACCTCGCCGGGGCGGTGGTAGTACAGCCGCTCGCGCGCCTGGGTCGTGATGTAGGCCGGGTCTCCCCAGCGGTCCCGCGTCGCCTCGAGCTCGGCGACCTCTTCCTCGCTCATGCGCACCGAGCGCTCTAGCGCGGCGATCTGCTGTCGCTGGTCGAGGTAGGTGCCCACCGTCGGCACCAGCACCAGGGCGCCGAGCACGACCAGCGCCAGCATGATCATCATGAAGCCGGACAGGCGGATACCGCCCATCCACTGCCGCACGTCCACCTGGGCGGAACGAGAAGAGGGAGCCGTCGATCTCGCCACGGCTCCCCCTCTCATTCGGTCTGCGTTGTGCGCTTATCCCTTGAAGCGGGGGAAGGCGGAGCGGCCGGCGAACGTCGCGGCGTCGCCCAGCTCCTCTTCGATGCGCAGAAGCTGATTGTATTTCGCCACGCGCTCGCTGCGCGCGGGCGCGCCGCTCTTGATCTGACCCGAGCCGACGGCGACCGCGAGGTCGGCGATCGTGGTGTCCTCGGTCTCGCCGGAGCGGTGCGAGAGCATCGTGGTGTAGCCGGAGCGGTGCGCCAGGTCGATGGCATCCAGCGTCTCGGACAGCGTGCCGATCTGGTTGACCTTGACCAGCAGCGAGTTGGCGGCACCGCGGGCGATGCCGTCAGCCAGGCGCGCGGGGTTGGTGACGAAGAGGTCGTCTCCCACGAGCTGCACCCTGCGGCCCAGCTTCTCGGTGAGAGCGGTCCAGTTGTCCCAGTCGTCCTCGGCCAGCGCATCCTCGATCGTCACGATCGGGAAGTCGTCGACCAGGCCCACGTAGTAATCGGTGAGCTCGGCGGCGGTCCAGTCCTTGTTGTCGAGGCGGTAGACCCCGTCGTTGAAGAACTCGGTGGCGGCGACGTCCAGGCCCAGGGCGATGTCGGCACCCGGCGTGAAGCCGGCCTTCTCGATCGCGCGGACAAGGAACTCCAGGCCCTCGCGGTTGCTCGGCAGGTCAGGGGCGAAGCCGCCCTCGTCACCGAGGCCCGTGGCGTAGCCGGCGGCCTTGAGCTCGCTCTTGAGCACCTGGTAGACCTCGGCACCCCAGCGCAGCGACTCGGCGAAGGTCTCCGCGCCGATGGGCGCGAGGAAGAACTCCTGCATGTCGATGCCGTTGTCGGCGTGCTCGCCGCCGTTGATGACGTTGAACAGCGGCACGGGCAGCACGTGGGCGTTCGGGCCGCCGAGGTAGCGGAACAGGGGCAGGTCCGAGCTGTCGGCGGCGGCCTTGGCCACGGCGAGGCTCACGCCGAGGATGGCGTTCGCGCCGCAGCGCGACTTGTTCTCGGTGCCGTCGGTCGCGATGAGGATCTCGTCGACGATGCGCTGCTCGCTCGCGTCGATGCCCTCCACGGCGGGGCCGAGCTCGTCGATGACGGCGTTGACGGCCTTCAGCACGCCCTTGCCGCCGTAGCGGCTCTTGTCCCCGTCGCGCAGCTCGTACGCTTCGAACGCGCCGGTGGATGCGCCGGAGGGGACGGCCGCACGCTGGACGATTCCGTCGTCGAGCAGCACCTCCACTTCAACGGTGGGATTTCCGCGCGAATCCAGAATTTCTCGCGCGCCTACAGCATCGATCAGTGCCACGGATGACTCCTTGCTTGTGGAGGGTGGATCTCGGAAACGTCGTCGGTCCGTTGCTCCCCACTCTAGTGACGACCGCGGCGGCGCCACAGGCCACCGGCCGTGCGAAAGGTCAGACGACGAGCGCGATCGCGACGCCGTCCCAGCCCTTCGCGTCGAGCGTCTGCAGCGCCGTGGCGTCGAATCGCGGGTCCTGGCCGAGCATCCGCAGTCCCCGCTGCATCCCGGTGACGCCGGGGTCGCTCGAGTCGGCGTCGGCCACCCTGCCGCCGCGGCCGACGTTGTCCACCACGACGACGGTGCCGGGGCGACCGAGCCGCGCAGCCCAATCCAGATACAGGCTGCTGGACTCCTTGTCGGCATCGATGAACACCAGGTCGAACGGCGCTTCCGAGGCGAGGGTGGGGAGCACGGCCTCTGCCCGGCCTACGAGGATGTCGACCTTGTCTCCGACGCCCGCGCGCGCCAGATTCTGACGCGCGACGGCTGCGTTGGCGGGCTCAGCCTCGATGGTCACCACCCGGCCGCCTTCGGGCAGCGCGCGGGCGAGCCAGATGGTGGAGTACCCGCCGAGGGTGCCGATTTCCAGCACGCGCTCGGCTCCGCTCATGCGGGCGAGAAGATTCAAGAACTTGCCGTTCACGGGCGCGACCTCGATGTGAGGAAGCCCGGCGCGGTTCTGGTCGGCGACGGCCTGCTCCAGCGCCGCGTCGTGTCCGACGAGCGTGTCGGCGAAGTAGCGGTCGACGCGCCGCCAGGTCTCTTCGGTGGGTTCGGTCATGCCATCCACCCTCGCGAACGGCTCGCCGCGGGGTCAACCCCCGGCGCGGGTCACGTCCGAGGGCCTTCCTGCCGCGCCCGATCGGCCACCGCCTGCAGCACCGCGGCGCCCGTCTCGGCGTCGTCGACCGTGACCACGAACTGCCTGCCGTCGGCTCTCGTCACCTGGATCGCCTCACCCGCGCGCGTCACCACGCCGAACCGGCCCGGCGTCCAGCGCCACCCCCAGCCGCCGAAGTCCCCGGTCGGGTTCACGAACACGACCTCGACGGCACGGATGCCGCTCGGTTCCAGGCGCCAGCGCGGCACCCCGGCGAACGCCCGCACTGTCAGGCCGCGGTTGTCGACGACCACGCGATAGGCCGTGCCCGTGGCCACGAGCAGCGTCACGACGACGCCGGACGCCAGCGCGATCCACCCCGCCGCGTCGTCACCGGTCACCAGCAGCACCACGCCGAGCCCGACAGTGACGAGCGCAGCGCCGCCCAGCAGTGCCAGAGGCAAACGGGACATCGTGGCAGTACGCACCCACACAGCACTCTCGTCGGCTCCGAGGTCGAGCGCGTGCGCCGCCTCCCCCGCGACCGGCGCCGCGGTCGCGCGCGGCAGCGCCCACCAGCCGGCCAGCCCGGCGGCGACACCGGCGGCGAGAGCGCCGAGCATCGGGAGACCCGCTCCCACCGCCTGCTCATCCGGAGCGCCCACCTGCACCGCCGCGAGCGCCGTGGCGAGCACGCTGAGGAACGCCACGGCCCCCAGCAGCAGCGCGCCAACGAAGCGGCTGTTCGCGGTCGGGACCGCCGGGCGGCCGTCTCGCCGGGCGGCGGCACGATCAGAGGCCAGGGCCGTGCCCGCCAGCAGCGCCGACAGGCCGATGCCCAGACCTGCGGTCAACGCCGGGAACGACCACGCCGGCCCGAAGCCGTCGGGCGTGCCGCTGAAGTCCCAGTGGATCGCGACGGTGGCGGCCAGGTTCGGCAGCATGATGAGCTGCACGACCGATGCGGCGAGCGCGATCGTGATCGGAGCGATGAGCGCCACGATGATGAAGCGGCGGGTGGGGTCGGCGGGGCGTCGGGTCACGGTGTCGGCCTTTCCTGAGGCTCGGGGGCGGTCGCGGAGGGAGCGAGATCGGCGATCAGCGCGGCGAGGGTGTCGGGTCCGATGCCGGCGTCGGCGGCACGTGCCACCAGGTCGGCGAGTTCCGCGCGCAGCTCCGCCACGCGCGTCGCGGCATCCGTCACGACCGCCCCGCGCCCCCGGCGCAGTTCGATCAGGCCCTCGTCGCGCAGCTCCTGGTAGGCGTGCAGCACGGTGTGAAGGTTCACGCCGAGCGACGGCGCGATCTGCTTCGCCGACGGCAGCCTCTCTCCGGCGCGCAGCCGTCCGGCGGCGATCTCGGCACGCACCGACGCCGCGATCTGCGCGAACAGGGGCGCGTCGGCGCGGGGGTCCATTCTGATCAGCACGTCTTTATTCTAGTACGCCTAGAACAAGTGCGATTGTCGGTTTCCGCCAGCACATGTGCGGCGTCGCTACACGTCCGCCACAATGCCGGTCATGCGAATCACTCCCCGCCGCATGGCCGTCGGCATGAGCCTGTGGGCTCCGAACCTCTTCAGCGGCATCCGCGTGCGGCGCTTCTCGCCGGATTGGACCGAAGCCACGGTCGAGCTGCACGTGAACGTGATCACCCGCAACTACGTGAAGACCGCGTTCGGCGGGTCGATGTCGGCGATGACCGATCCGTACTTCTTCATGCTCGTGATGCACCAGCTCGGCCGCGGCTACGTCGTCTGGGACACCCGCGGCGAGATCGAGTTCGTCAAGCCTGGCCGAGGCGTGCTCACGGCGCACTTCCACGTGCCCCCGGAGAAGGCGGACGAGCTGCGCGAGCGGGCGCGCGGCGGGGCGAAGGTGCTCGAGTGGTTCGAGACGGATGTGACGGATGCCGCCGGCGACGTCGTCGCGCGGGTGCGCCGCGAGCTCTACGTGCGCGAGAAGCGCCGCGTGAGCGAAACCGCGCCCGCCTGAGAGCTCAGGTGCCCTCGGGCGGGATCCCCCGGTCGCGCACGAGGTAGATCCACGGGAAGGCGCGGCACGCCACCTGCCAGCCGTCCCGCTCCTCAGCGGCCGGCGACGCCCGCCAGAAGATGCGCCGGGGCTCCCACTGCGTGTCGGTGCGCACCATCCGGTGCGAGAGCATCCCGACCTCCACCGTGCGCCACCCCGCGCGGCCGGCGGCGTCGAGCTCTGTCATCTCGTCGAACGCGGTGACCGGCCCGAGCCAGCGCTCCGCCCCGACGGCGTCAGGACCCAGGGCGGCGCCCGCCTCTGTCGGACCTCCGAAGCGCTGCTGCGCGGCCTGACGGGACATGCCGAGCTCCGCACCGATGAGAGCCCAGCTCGCTCCCCCTCCGCGCGCGGCGGCGACAGAGCGCTGCAGGATCTCCCGCACCTCCCGCTCGGCGCGCGCACTGGCGGCGATGAGCGCCAGGTGCTCGTCGACACCGAGCGGGGCGCTGTCATCGACCTGCGCTGCCGCCAGCACGGCCCGGCCGACCGCGTCGGCGAGGTCGCTCATGCCTGATCGGACTGGCTCGGCAGCCACGCCGCCGCCGGCATCCCTCGCCCGATGCCGTTGCCGAAGCCCCAGAAGTAGGCGCCCGCGGCGATGATGCCGATGGCGGCACCCTGCACCGCCCCTCCCCAGAATCCGCGCCACTCGAACCCGACCGCGAGGAGAAGGAGAACCATCCCCGCGATCATTCCGACGATCGCGATCCACTTCATGCGCCCGATCACGGCGGACGCCCGGCTGCTGATCTGCTTCATGACGTCAACGTATCCTTGACGTCACGGCAATGTCAACCCCCTCTTGACACGCGGTCCCTGCTCGCCTGTCCCGGATCGCGGTTTCCCGGTACCGGACCCGGCGATATGCGACAGGCGAGGGCGAAATGAGCGAGGCGGGCGGCCGCACGCGAAAGGCGGGGCGCGACAGACAGGGCGCGACAGCGGGCACCCAGCGGGCAGCCCAGCGGGCGGCCCGGCGGGAGCGCGCAGACGCGGCGCGGGGGTCAGCCGAGCGGCTTCACCTCGACCTCGCCCGGCGTGGCACCGGCCGGCAGCAGCGCGAACGCGGTGTAGCCGTCGTTCGACGCGCGCTCGAGCAGACCCTTGAGGTTCTTCGTCCGCTGCTCCAGCCGCACCCGCGCACCGGATGCCACGAAGGCCGCCTTGTGGGCGAGCAGCTCCGACACGGGCACGTCGCGGTCGTGCACGAGCACGACGCTCGCCGCGTCGGCCGCGTCGGATGCCGCCAGCAGGTCGACGATGCGCTCGAAGCCGATCGAGAACCCGACCGCAGGAACGTCCTGACCGAGGAACCTGCCGATCATGCCGTCGTAACGCCCGCCGCCGCCGAGCGAGTAGCCGACGCTCGGGTGGGCCAGCTCGAAGATGGTGCCGGTGTAGTAGCCCATCCCCCGCACGAGGAACGGGTCGAACACGAGCGGGGTCTCAACGCCGCCGCCGCGTGCTGCAGCGACCGTCTCCCCCAGGCCGACGAGGTGCGCGACGATGTCGTCCGGCACACCCTCGGGCAGCGAGGCGCGGATCTGGTCCTCGCCGAAGGGCCGGTCTTCGCCGCCGGCCACGCCCGCCAGGAACTGCTCGAACGCGTCGACGGCCGCAGCGGTCGCGCCGCGTTCGCGCAGCTCAGCGGCGACGCCAGTCGGCCCGATCTTGTCGAGCTTGTCGATCGTGATGAGCACCCCGGGGCGCTCCTCGGCCGCGAAGCCGAACACGTCGAGCATCGCGTCCAGCAGTCGGCGGTCATTGATGCGGATGCTGCCTCCCTCGAGGCCCAGCGCGTCGAGGGCGTCGAGGCTCGCGACGATGAGCTCGGCCTCGGCGCGCGCCGATGCGTCGCCGATGATGTCGATGTCGCACTGCACGAACTGGCGGTAGCGACCCTTCTGCGGGCGCTCGGCGCGCCACACCGGGGCGATCTGGACCGAGCGGAACACGCTCGGAAGCTCCGCCCGGTGGGTGGCGTAGAACCGCGCCAGGGGCACCGTGAGGTCGTAGCGCAGGCCGAGGTCGGCGAGCGCCGCGACGTCGAGGGCCGGCCCGTCGGCGGCGGCACGCACCGCGTCGGCATCCAGACCTCGCTTGAGGATGTTGAAGGCGAGCTTCTCGTTGTCGCCGCCGATGCCGGCATGGAGGCGCCCGTACTCTTCGAGCACGGGGGTCTCGATCTCATCGAACCCGTGTGCGCGGTAGCGCTCGCGGATCACGGCGAGCACGCGCTCGCGACGGGTCTTGTCAGCGGGGAGGAAGTCGCGCATGCCGCGCGGCGGATTGACGGATGCCACGGAACGATTCTCTCAGGAACCCCGGGGGTGCTCCGCCGCGCGGATCTCCCCCTCCAGACCCCGCAGTCGCTCGCGCAGCGCACGCTCGGCATCCCACCCGCGGGCGCGCGCCGTTGCGACGAGTGCGAGCAGGGCGTCACCGAGCGCAGCCTCGTCGTCGGGCGCCGGCTCCGGGGCATTCCCGTCGACGACCTGGACGCCCACCGACGCCGCCTTGCCCAGCAGCTTCTGCGCGAGGGCCAGGGACGGCATGTGGCGCGAGACCCCGTCGAGCACGCTCGTGCGGGCGTGCTTCTCGGCGGCCTTCGCGGCGTTCCAGTGCACGAGCACCTCTTCGGGCGTGGTCGCGGTCTCGCCGGCGAAGACATGCGGATGCCGGCGCACCATCTTCTCGGTCAGGTCGCGGGCGACGTCGTCGATGTCGAACGGGTCGTCGGCATCGCTCGCCGCGACCTGAGCGTGGAAGAGCACCTGCCAGAGCAGGTCGCCGAGCTCCTCGCGCAGGTCTTCGCGGGACCCCGCTTCGACGGCATCCACGAGTTCCGCCGCCTCTTCCACGAGGTACGGGACGAGCGCGCGGTGGTCGATCTGCTGCGTCCACACGCACCGTTCGCGCACCGCGCGCATCGTGTCGGCGGCCGCGCGGAGCGGGTCGCCGGCAGCTTGGGGCAGTGCGGAAGCGTCGCGGGTGGTCACCGCACCATTGTGCCCGTCAGTTGATCTGTCCGCCCGTGGGCGACGGCGGGTGGGGCCCCTGCACGCGTTCCGCTTCGGACGTGGCCAGGCGCCGGAAGTGGCGTGCGCGCTGCGAGACGAGCAGGCCCGCGACGATCAGGGCGATGCCGGAGCCTGCCAGCACGCCGAGGGTGGCCTCGTCGCGCACGAGCGGGTCGCCCGCGAAGGCGAGCTCCGCCAGCAGCAGCGACACCGTGAAGCCGATGCCGCCCAAGGCGCCCGCGGCGAGCAGATCCATGATCGACAGGTGGGGAGCGGCCCCCCGGTTGCCGATGCGCAGCGAGATCCAGCCGAACAGCGTGATGCCGATGATCTTGCCGACCGGCAGCCCCACCACGATGCCCCAGAACGCCGGCGACAGCTCGGTGGGCGACACCCGCGGAATGGCGACCAGCGCCGCGGAGAAGGCGAACAGCGGCAGGATCAGGCCGTTCACCCACGGCTCGAGCGCGTGGCGGGTGCGCAGCGCCGGCCGCTGGGCCATCGCGAGGCCCAGCCCGACACCGGCGATCGTGGCGTGCACGCCCGAGAGGTAGACCAGCACCCAGGTGACGATGCCGAGCACCACCAGCAGCACGGCGATCGGCACACGCGCGCGCGTGTCGAGGCGTCTGCTGAGCACTCCGAAGACGATGACGGCGAGCGCGGCGAGGGCAAGCAGCCCGATGTTGACGTCGGCAGTGAACAGCACGGCGATGAAGAGGATGCCGACGATGTCGTCGAGGATCGCCAGCGCCAGCAGGAAGATGCGGATGCCTGAGGGCAGCCCCTTGCCGAAGACGGCGAGCACCCCGAGGGCGAACGCGATATCGGTGGCGGTCGGGACGGGCCACCCGACGGCGGCGTCTGACCCGCCGGCGAAGATCAGGAAGATCGCGATGGGCACCAGCACGCCACCCGCGGCGGCGATCGCCGGCTGCAGCGCCTTGCGCGCGGAGTTGAGCTCGCCGTTGGTGAGCTCGAACTGCAGCTCGACGGCGACCATGAAGAAGAAGATCGCCAGCAGCCCGTCCTGGATCCAGTGGCCCACCGACATCTCGAAGATGCCGGGAATGCCGACGTAGGTCTCCTTGACACCGACGACGGCCTCGCCGAGCGGTGTGTTCGCGATGACGAGGGCGGCGATGGCCGCGGTCAGCAGGATGACGGCGGGGAATCGCGCGGAGCGCAACAGGGACATCGGACCTCCAGAGGGTCGGGTTGGGGGCTTCCGCCCTCGATATCCGAGCGCGAGCCGACCAGACTTCCCGGCGCACCGGCGTCCATCGTAGCGAAGCGAAACGGCCCGGCGCTCTGGGGTTAGCGTTGAACGCATGCGTGATGTCACCCCCACCGAGGCCATCGATCTGGTCGGACGTTTCGAAGCAGGTCAGGAGCTTCCCGAGCAGATGCGCGCCGACGTGCGCCTTCTGGGCGGGCTCCTCGGCGACGTGCTGCGCGAGAGCGGCACCCCAGGGCTGTACGACGACGTGGAGCGCCTGCGCACGGCCTCGATCCAGGCCTACACCGACGAGACGGATGCCGCCCACCGCCGTGCCGCGGCGATCGCCGACGGCTTCACGCTGGCCCGAGCAGGTGAAGTCGCCCGCGCCTTCACCTGCTATTTCCACCTGGTGAACCTCGCCGAGGAGCACCAGCGCGTGCGCATCCTGCGCGAGCGCGACGCCGATCCCGACCGCGCGGACGTCGACACGGTGGCCGCCGCGTACGCACGCCTCTCCGACGAGGTCGGCGACGACGTCGCCCTCGAGCGGCTTCGCGCCCTGCGGTTTCACCCGGTCTTCACCGCGCACCCCACCGAGGCGCGGCGCCGTGCGGTGTCCACCGGCATCCGGCGCTTGGCCGGCCTGCTGATCGAACATGACGCGTCGCTGCCGGCGAGCACCGAGCGACGCCGCGTCGAAGGCCGCATGCTCGAGGAGATCGACACCCTCTGGCGCACCGCCCCACTGCGCCCCGAGAAGCCGTCACCGACCGACGAGGTGCGCTCGGTGATGAGCGTCTTCGACGAGACGCTGTTCACCGCCGTGCCGCAGGTCTACCGCCGCGTCGACGACGCGCTGCAGGGTCCCCTCGCCGGCAGCCGCCCGCCCGTCATCGCCCCTTTTGTGCGCCTGGGAACCTGGGTCGGCGGAGACCGCGACGGCAACCCGTTCGTCACCGCCGCCGTCACCCGCCGCGCCGCGGGGATCGCGAGCGAGCACGTGCTGATGGGTCTCGAGCGCGCAGCCAACCGCATCGGGCGCGCCCTCACCCTCGATGCCGCCACGACCCCGCCGAGCGACGAGCTCCTGGCCCTCTGGCACCGACTGCGGGCGAGCGACGAAGACGCCGCCGACGAGATCGCCAAGCGCTCCCCCGATGAGCCTCACCGCCGGGTGCTTCTGCTGATCGCGCGGCGGATCGCCGCCACCGGCTCCCGCAACGCCGACCTCGCCTACACCGACCCCGAGCAGCTACTGGCGCACCTGCGGGTCATCCAGGACTCCCTCGCGCAGGGCAGCGCCGCACGCCAGGCGTACGGCGCCCTGCAGCAGCTGATCTGGCAGGTGGAGACCTACGGGTTCCACCTCGCCGAGCTCGAGGTGCGGCAGCACTCCGACGTGCACAAGAAGGTGCTCGCCGAGCTCGACGCCGGCGGACCGCGCAGCGAGCTGACCGAGGAGGTGCTCGACACCTTCCGCGCCGTCGCCTTCGTGCAGGAGCGGTACGGCATCCGCGCGGCCGGTCGCTACATCGTCTCGTTCACCCGCACCGCCGACGATCTGGCCGCCGTGCACCGCCTGGCCCGTTACGCCGTCGGCACGGGGGGCACTCCCCCGACGCTCGACGTCATCCCGCTCTTCGAGACCTTCGCCGACCTGCAGGCGGCCCCCGGCATCCTTGCCGAGATCGTCGAGCACCCGCAGTTCAAGGCGCGTCTGGAAGCGACGGGACGACGGCTCGAGGTCATGCTCGGCTACTCGGACTCGTCGAAGGACGTCGGCCCCGTGGCCGCGAACCTCGCCCTCTACGAGGCGCAGGCGAAGATCGGCGCGTGGGCGCAGCGCGAGGGCATCGAGCTGACGCTGTTCCACGGACGCGGCGGCGCCCTTGGGCGCGGCGGCGGACCGGCCAACTCCGCGATCCTCGCCCAACCGCCGCACTCGGTCGACGGCCGGTTCAAGCTCACCGAACAGGGCGAGGTGATCTTCGCCCGCTACGGCGACCCCGCCATCGCGATGCGTCACATCGACCAGGTCGCCGCGGCGATCCTGCTGGCATCCGCCCCCTCCAACGAGGAGCGCAACAGCGCGGCGGCGGCGCGGTACGCCGACGTGGCCGCCACCATGGACGCCGCCTCGCGGGAGCGGTTCTTCTCGCTCGTGAAGGCGCCCGGGTTCGCCCCCTGGTTCGCGACCGTCACGCCCATGGAGGAAGTCGGCCTGCTCGCGCTCGGGTCGCGCCCCGCGCGGCGCGGCCTCTCGGTGGAATCGCTGGAGGACCTGCGCGCCATCCCCTGGGTGTTCGCGTGGACGCAGGCGCGCATCAACCTGGCCGGCTGGTTCGGCCTGGGCACGGCGCTGCAGGCCGTGGGCGACGAGGCACTGCTGCGGGAGGCCTACGAGCAGTGGCCGCTCCTGCACACCCTCGTCGACAACGTCGCGATGAGCCTCGCCAAGGCCGACCCCCGCATCGCCCGCGAGTACCTGCAGCTGGGTGACCGACCCGATCTCGCCGACCTCGTGATGGACGAGATGACCCTCACTCGCGACTGGGTGATCCGCCTGACCGGCGGCAGGCAGCTGCTGGCGAGCAAGCCGGTGCTGCAGCGCGCGGTGAAGATGCGCAGCCCCTACGTCGACGCGCTGTCGCTGCTGCAGCTGCGTGCGCTGCGGGCACTGCGCGACGACCGCCTCGACGAGTCGCAGGCGGCCGATACCCGCCACCTGCTGCTGCTGTCGGTGTCGGGGGTCGCTGCGGGCCTGCAGAACACCGGGTGAGCGGGCGGGCGGGTCGTTTCGCGGGGCGCGCGGGTCCCCAACTCCTCGACTTCGTGCGCCTGAGCGCGGAATCAGCCCGGATTCGGCCCACCGGGGCCCGTTCTTGAGGAGTTGAGAACGCCGGACGGATGCCGGAGCTGTTCGTCCGCGCGCCGGGCCCGTGCCCGCGGCGTCCGTGACGTCACACGCGTCGGGGCCCTCAAGAACCGCAGGTAGGGTGGAGCGGGCCGCTCGCGCGGCCTGCCTCACCCGTCGGCAAGAAAGCACCACCCGTGACCGAGACCCTCGTCGCCCTTCCCGCCTCCGTACGCGACGTTTTCGATACCGTCGTCGCGCGGAACCCGCACGAACCCGAGTTCCAGCAGGCGGTGCATGAGGTCTTGCTGTCCATCGTCCCGGTGCTGGAGCGGCATCCGCAGTTCGTCGAAGGCGGCATCCTCGAGCGCATCGTGGAGCCCGAGCGGCAGATCCTGTTCCGGGTGCCGTGGCTCGATGACGCCGGTCGCCTGCAGGTGAACCGTGGATTCCGAGTGCAGTTCTCGTCGGTGCTGGGCCCTTACAAGGGCGGCCTGCGGTTCCACCCGTCGGTGAACCTGTCGATCATCAAGTTCCTCGGATTCGAGCAGATCTTCAAGAACGCCCTCACCGGTCAGGGAATCGGCGGCGCCAAGGGCGGCAGCGACTTCGATCCGCACGGCCGGTCGGATGCCGAGATCATGCGCTTCTGCCAGTCGTTCATGAACGAGTTGTACCGCCACCTGGGCGAGCACACCGACGTGCCGGCCGGCGACATCGGCGTGGGCGCCCGCGAGATCGGATACCTCTTCGGCCAGTACCGCAAGATCACAAACCGTCACGAGTCCGGCATGTTCACCGGCAAGGGCGTGCAGTGGGGTGGCGCCGAGGTGCGCACCGAGGCCACCGGCTACGGCGCGGTGTTCTTCGCGCAGGAGATGCTGGGCGTTCACGGTGACTCGCTGCACGGCAAGCGCGTCGCCGTCTCGGGCTCGGGCAACGTGGCCGTCTACGCGATCGACAAGGCCTACCAGCTGGGCGCGACACCGGTGACGGCCTCGGACTCGTCCGGGTACGTCGTCGACGACGCCGGGATCGACCTCGTGCTGCTGCGCCAGGTGAAGGAAGTCGACCGCGAGCGCATCTCGGCGTACGCGGCCCGGCGACCCAGCGCCCGCTTCGTCGAGGGCAAGCGCCCGTGGGAGGTGCCGGTGGACATCGCCATCCCCTCGGCGACGCAGAACGAGCTCGACGAGGGCGACGCTGCCATGCTCATCGCCAACGGTGTGCGTGCCGTGGCCGAAGGCGCGAACATGCCGTCGACGCCGGGTGCGGTCGCCGCCTTCCAGCGGGCCGGGGTGCTGTTCGGGCCGGGCAAGGCCGCGAACGCCGGAGGTGTCGCAACGTCGGCACTGGAGATGAGCCAGAACGCCTCGCGCCAGCGCTGGAGCTTCGCCGACAGCGAGCGCAAGCTGCAGGCGATCATGAAGGGCGTGCACGACTCCGCCTTCGCCGCCGCCGAGCGCTACGGGCACCCGGGCGACTACGTGGTCGGCGCGAACTCCGCCGGTTTCGAGCGGGTCGCCCACGCGATGCTGGCCCAGGGCGTCATCTGACGCGAGTGAGTATTCACGCCGCCGAATACTAACTCGGCGGATCCCGTCACTCGACGTGCGTGATCTCGCAGTCCGAGCCGGGCGACAGAATGCCCTCGTGGCCGTCGTCGAATGTGACGGTGAGCAACGGGGACGCCGGGTCGCCGGTCACCTCGGTCACGATGCCTTCGCGCTCCGGCGCGCCCACGGTACGACCGTGGATGCGGATGCGATCCCCCACTGCGGCTTTCATCGTCGGCCACCTCCGCCGCCCACCGTACGACGCCCCGGCCGCACGCGCGAGGGGGTGCGCGTCAGCCGGCCGCCTTCTCCGGCACCGCGGGCGCCGGAAGCGGGAAGAACTGATCCAGCAGCTGCGAAACCCACGCGATCAGATCCCGGTCGGCCAGCGCCTCGCCGCCGGCGGTCGGCAGCGGCACGACCATCGCGTCTCCCCCGGCGAGCAGCTTGCCCTTCGGGTACAGCCGCTGCAGGCGCACTCGCAGCGAGTCGGGCAGGTGCGCGGGCGCGACACGCAGGTTCGGACCCATCGCCACGACGTCGGTGAGCCCGGACTGGGCGGCCCGGCGCCTCAGGCGCGCGACGGCGAACAGCCCCTCCGTCTCGGGCGGCAGGTCGCCGTACCTGTCGGTCAGCTCCTCGATGACGAGATCGATCGCGTCGTCCTTGGCGGTGGCGGATGCCGCGGCCGACAGCTTCTGGTACGCCTCGAGGCGCAGCCGCTCGCTGTCGATGTAGGACTCCGGGATGCGGGCCTGCACCGGCAGCTCGAGCCGCAGCTCGGCCGGGCCCTCGACATCCTCGCCGCGGAACGTGGCGACGGCCTCGCCGATCATCCGCAGGTACAGGTCGAAGCCGACTCCCGCGATGTGTCCGGCCTGCTCGGCGCCCAAGAGGTTCCCGGCGCCGCGCAGCTCGAGGTCCTTGAGCGCCACCTGCATCCCCGACCCGAGGTCGTTGTTGACCGCGATGGTCTCCAGACGGTCGGCGGCGGTCTCGCTCAGCGGCTTCATGTCGTCGTAGAGGAAGTAGGCGTACGCCCGCTCGCGCCCGCGTCCCACGCGTCCGCGCAGCTGGTGCAGCTGGCTGAGACCGTACTTGTCGGCGCGGTCGATGATGATCGTGTTCGCGTTGGAGATGTCCAGACCCGTCTCGATGATCGTGGTGCACACCAGCACGTCGGCGCGGCGCTCCCAGAAGTCGTCGACGACGTGCTCCAGAGCGTGCTCGCCCATCTGGCCGTGCGCGACGGCGACCCGGGCCTCGGGGACGATCTCGGCCAGGTGCGCGGCGACCCGCTGGATCGACGACACCCGGTTGTGCACGTAGAACACCTGTCCTTCGCGCAGCAGCTCGCGCCGGATGGCCGCGGCGATCTGCTTGTCGCTGCGCGCGCCGACATAGGTGAGGATCGGATGCCGGTCCTCGGGCGGGGTCTGCAGCGTCGACATCTCCCGGATGCCGGTGACCGCCATCTCCAGCGTGCGCGGGATGGGCGTCGCGCTCATCGCGAGAAGGTCGACGTTCGTCTTCAGCTTCTTCAGCTGCTCCTTGTGCTCGACACCGAAGCGCTGCTCCTCGTCGATGATCAGCAGGCCCAGGTCCTTGAAGATGACCTTCTCGGTGAGGATGCGGTGTGTGCCGATGACCATGTCGACGGTGCCGTCCAAGAGGCCGGCGACGACCTCGCGCGCCTCCTTGTCGGTCTGGAAGCGAGAGAGGGCGCGCACCTTGACCGGGAACCCGGCGAAGCGCTCGGTGAACGTCTCGATGTGCTGCTTGACCAGCAGCGTGGTCGGCACGAGCATGGCGACCTGCTTGCCGTCCTGGATCGCCTTGAAGGCCGCGCGCACGGCTACCTCGGTCTTGCCGAATCCGACGTCGCCCGACAGCAGCCGGTCCATCGGGATCGGCTTCTCCATGTCTGCCTTGATCTCGTCGATCGTCTGCAGCTGGTCGGGGGTCTCGGCGAAGGGGAAGGCTTCTTCGAGCTCCCGCTGCCAGGGCGTGTCCGGGCCGAAGGCATGGCCCTTGGCCGACATGCGCGCCGAATAGAGCTTGACCAGGTCCACCGCGATTTCCCGCACCGCGCGGCGCGCCTTGCTCTTGGCCTGCGACCAATCGCTGCCGCCCATCTTCGACAGCGCGGGGGCCTCGCCGCCGACGTACTTGGACAGCAGGTCCAGTTGATCGGTGGGCACATACAGCTTGTCGCCGGGATACCCGCGCTTGGAGGGCGCGTACTCCAGCACGAGGTACTCGCGCTGGGTCTTCACGGCGTTGCGGCCGCCGCTGGACACCTCGCGCTGCATCAGCTCAACGAACCGGCCGATGCCGTGGGTGGCGTGGACGACATAGTCCCCCGCCTTCAGCTGCAGCGGGTCGACGACATTGCGCCGACGCGAGGCCAGCTTCTTCACGACCCGGCCGTCGCTGCCGATCGTGCGGCCGTAGAACTCGGACTCGGTCAGCACCGCCAGCTTCGCGTCGGGCACCTCGAAGCCCCGCTCGAGCGTCGCGACCACCGTCAGCGCGACACCGGCTTCGGGGATGCCGTGGACGTCCTCGACCTCACGCGCGGCAAGGCCGCGCTCTGCCAGCACGGTGCGGGCGCGCTCCACCAGGCCTGCACCGGATGCCGCTACGACTACGCGCCACCCGTCCGACAGCAGCTCGCCGATGTGGGCGGTCGCACCGTCGACGTTGCCCTGGAAGGACGGCACCGGTCGCGCGTCGACCCGCACCGCCGCGGCACCCTCGAGGGCGACGTCGATGTCGATGAGGCCTTCGGCCGTGGCATCCGCTGCGCCGGAGTCGAACGCGCTGAACGTCCACCACACCCCGTCGCGGTCGTGCGCGGCCTGCTGCAGCTGCGGGAGGGTGAGGAAGTCGCCGGCACCCAGGTCGACCGGGCTGTCGGCGCCCGCCGTCGCCGCACTCCACGCCGCCTCGAGGAACTCGCGGTTGGTGTCGCCGAGGGTCATCGCGCGGGTCACCGACCGCTCGGGGTCGACGAGCGCGGCGGCGGTTCCGCGCGGGAGGTAGTCCGCGATGGTGACGATCTCGTCCACGAGCACCGGCAGGAGGGACTCCATGCCCTCGGCCGGGATGCCCTCCGCCATCTTCTCCAGCATGCCGGAGAGTCCCGGGTACTGACCGGCGAGCCCACGGGCGCGCTCGCGCACCGCCTCGGTGAGCAGCAGCTCACGGCTGGGGATGAGGGTGACCTCTTTGACCTCTCCCGGCAGCGACCGCTGGTCGGCGACCGAGAAGGCGCGGATCTCGTCGACCTCGTCGCCGAAGAACTCCACGCGGTAGGGGTGGTCGGCCACCGGTGGGAAGACGTCGAGGATGCCGCCGCGCATCGCGTACTCGCCCCGTCGCGAGACCATGTCGACGCGGTGGTAGGCGAGTTCGACGAGGCGCCGGGACACATCGGTGAGGTCGTGCCCGCGGCCGCCTGCGACGAGGTGCACGGCCTCGATGTCGGTGAGCCCGCCGGCGATGGGCTGCACGGCGCTGCGCACCGACGCCGTGACGATGAGGGGCACGGTGCCGTCCCACGCCGCGACATCGCGAAGCACCGCAAGGCGCTGACCGACGGTCTCTGCGCTGGGGCTCAGCCGTTCGTGCGGCAGCGTCTCCCACGCCGGGAAGTGGTGCACGATGGCGCCAGGAAGCATCTCGCCCAGGGCGGTGCCGAGAGACTCGGCGCGACGGCCCGTGGGAGCTATCGCGAAGAGTGCGGCCGGTTTGCCGGCCTCACGGCGTCGCTCCACGAGCGCGGCGAGCAAGGGCGCGTCGAGGCCCTCGACGATCGAGAAGTCGGTGTCGACCGACGAAGAATCCACCGCCTCCCGGAAGGAGTCGGCCTGCATGAGGGCGCGCACGATCCCGGGAACTGTCACGCTACGAGTCTACGACCGCCGGCGGACACCGACTCGTAGGATGGGGCCGTGAGCGACCACCCCGCGCCTTCGGCATCCCAGCCTCCGTACCCCACGCCGTCCGCCGCGCCGCCGCCGCCGTACGGCTACCCGGCGCAGCCCTATGCCGGCCCGCCTGCCGGGCCCGTCGGGAGACCGCCCTTGCGAGAACCGCAGGGGCCGCGGCCGGGCACGCTCGGGACCGTCGCACTCGTGCTGGCGCTCGCAGCGGCCGTGCTCGCCTCGGTGATCGCCGCCGTCGCGTGCGTACGCGTCGGGGAGGTGGCCGGAGCTGCGATCCTCGCGGGGCCGGCCTCCGAATTCGACTTCGCCTACCTCGCGCCCGCGCGGGGATCGGTGCTCACTGCGGAGCTGAGCTTCTGGGCCGGTACCGCGCTGGGGATCTGGGCGCTTGTGCAGGGCATCGTCGCGATCGTGCAGCAGCGGGGTCGCGGGCAGGGCATCGCCGCGGTGGTCGTCGCGGCGCTCGGTCCCGTGGTGTTCGCCGTGGCCGTCGTGATCGGCCTCAGCGCCGGCGCCTCCGGCCCACTCGCCTTCTGACGCCGAGTGAGTATTCGGGCGCGAATACTCACTCGCGAGGGGCGTGATGACGCTGCTGCGCGGCGAGGAGGCCCTCGCCGATGAGCTGCTCCACGGCGTCGGCGGCATCGGAGACCAGCACGGGCAGCGTCTTGCGCTCCGTTGGCCCGAACGGGTCCAGCACCCAATCCGCGGCATCCTGCCGCCCGGGCGGACGGCCGATCCCCACCCGCACACGCGCGAAGTCGGCGGTGCCGAGAGCCTTGGCAACGTCGCGGACGCCGTTGTGTCCCCCGTGCCCGCCGCCCACCTTCAGCTTGATGGTGTCGAACGGGATGTCCAGCTCATCGTGCACGACGACCACGCGCTCGGGCGTCACACCGTAGAAGGATGCCAGGTTCGCCACCGGCCCACCCGACACGTTCATGAAGCTGTTGGGCTTGGCCAGCACGATCTTGTCGCCGCCCGGACGCAGCCACGTCTCGGCGGCACGGGCATTGGCCTTGTGCGCACGGAAGGTCTCGGATCGCCGCGAGGCGAGTTCGTCGACGACCATCTGCCCGATGTTGTGCCGTGTCATCTCGTACCGGGGGCCGGGATTGCCGAGCCCCACCACGAGCCAGGTGTCAGCCATGTCATCCATCCTGTCGGAGCGACGCGCGCCCGCGCGCGATCGGCACGAGCGAGGCGCGCACGCGCCTCGCCGTGAGATGCGAAGAGGGGGTGCGGAATCCGCACCCCCTCTTCGTGCAGGTCCTTACTCGGACGCCTCTTCGGACTGCTCCACGGCGACAGCCTCGTCGGCCGCCGCGATCTCGTCCTCGGCGGCGAGGGTCGCAGACGGCACCGAGATGGCGACGATCAGGGTCTCCGGGTCGGCGGCCAGCGTCGCGCCCTTGGGCAGCTTCAGGTCGGCAGCGGTGATGTGCGCGCCCTCCTCGAGGCCCTCGACGTCGATCTCGATCGACTGCGGGATGTGGGTGGCCTCGACCTGGAGCAGGATGCTGACGGCGTCGAGGTTCGCGATGGTGCCGGGGTAGGGCTCGCCGTGCACCGAGATCGGCACGTCGACCTCGATCTTCTCGCCCTTCTTCACCACGAGCAGGTCGATGTGCTCGATGATCTGGTGCACGGGGTCCTTCTGCACGTCCTTGACCAGCGTCAGCTGCTGCGTGCCGTCGAGCTCGAGCTCGAGCACCGCGTTGGCGCGGCGGATGAGCAGCGCCATCTGGTGCCCGGGCAGAGCCACGTGCAGGGGGTCGGTGCCGTGGCCGTAGATGACGGCGGGGATCTGGCCGGACGCGCGCAGGCGCCGGGCGTAGCCCTTGCCGAAGTTTTCGCGCTTGGTGGCGATGACCTTGGTGTCGGTGTCCGTCGACATGTTGATTTCTCCTTGCGGGCTCTTCAGCCCAGATCTGGGTCTGTGGTTCGACTCGAACGCATGCGCGTGAGGAAAGCCGCAAGGCCTGCATCACCGCGTCGATCACGGATGGCTGCGCATGACGCGCGGCATCCCTCGCCGAAGTTCGGTCCCGAGTCTACCAGCGGCGCCGGTACCATGAAGACGCCCACTCACCTGCCCGGAGGACTCCCATGGAATACGGCTTCATCTCCCACGCCCTCGTGTGGCTCATCGGCGTCATGAGCGTGGTCGCCGCCGTCGGCGCCGTGGGTGCACTGTGGTCCATGGGACGCCAGGGGTACAAGAAGGGCTGACCCGCAGTCCCACCCGCTCGTCGTCGATCGGAGATTCCGGTGGCCCAGGCCTCTCACGGATCGGTCATGGACGATCTGGGCATGCGGATCGCGTCGGGGCAGCTGCCTCCGGGGTCGATCCTGACCCTCGCCGGGCTCGAAGAGCAGTACGGCGTTTCTCGGACCGTGATCCGCGAAGCCGTGCGCGTCCTCGAGGCGATGGGGATGCTGCTGTCGCGCCGTCGCGTCGGCGTCACCGTGCGACCCACGGCGGAGTGGAGCGCACTGGACGGTCGCCTCATCGGCTGGCAGCTGCGCGGTCCCGGTCGCGATCGACAGCTGGTCGTCGCCAACGAGCTGCGCGCCGCGGTGGAGCCGATCGCCGCGCGCCTGAGCGCGGAGCGCGCCACGCCCGACGAACGCGAGCGCATCGTCCGGCTCGCCGATCGCCTCGAGCAACTGGGCGCCGAGGGCCGCGGTGACGGCGATGAATACCTGACGGCTGATATCGCCTTTCACGACCTCGTTCTCGATTCCAGCGGCAATCCGATGCTGGCCGCGGTCAAGCCAGCGGTCGCGGCCGTGATCACCGGGCGCTCCCGTGCCGGGCTCACCCCGGGCGTTCCGGATGCCGAGGCGCTGCACAACCATGTGCAGACCGCCGCCGCGATCGCGCGCGGCGACGCCGAGGCCGCCGAGCACCACACCCGCCGCTACGTCGAGGCGGTGCTGGGCGAGGTCCAGTCCAGCGACTGACCTGCGGCGCCTCGCCAGATCAGCGACTGACCTGCGGCGGCGCAGTGCGGGCGTACTGGTCGAGGTACCTGGCGAACCCGGCGTCGTACCGGTCGCGCCGTTCCCCACGCGAACGGATGAGAGCGGGATCGCCGCCGTCCAGAGCGGGGTGGCGAACATCGTGCCCGGTGGCGCGCAGGCCCATCCGCACCGCGCCCACGAGGGAGCTGTGCTGGCGGGTCGACACCTCCATGTCGACCCCGAAGACATCGGCCGTCAGCTGCGTCCACATCGGCGACGAGAGCACGCCGCCCGAGAGGACGATGCGCCGCGGCACGCCGTGCGCCGCGACGAGCTCGCGGTAGCAGTGGTACAGCGAGTAGACGATGCCCTCGAGCACGCCCTGGTACATGTCCGCGCGGGTGTGGTGCGGCTGCAGCTCCAGCCACCCGCCGCGGCGCTGGTCCTGCCACCCGGGGCTTCGCTCACCGAAGAGGAACGGCAGGAACACCGGCAGATCGGTGGCGTCAGGCGACAGGAGCGGTTCGAGGTCGGCGTAGTGGACGTCCGCCCCGAAGAGCCGCTCGCGCGCCCAGTCCACACAGTTGCCGCAGCCCGACGTCGCCGCTCCGCTCAGCGGCCCGACGGGCGATCGGTACGACCAGGTGCTGAACGAGGGCGACGGCGAGGGATGCCGCGTCGCGATGCGGAGCGCCCCGCTCGTGCCCATCGAGAACGTCATCTCCCCCGGCTCGGTCGCGAGGTCACCGACCTGGCTGAGCCCGCCGTCGGGGCCGGGGGTCAGCACGGGGATGCCCGCGCGCAACCCGAGCGCTGCTGCGCCCTCGGCCGTCAGCGGCGCCGCCGCCGTCGACGGGTGCAGCGGAGGCAGCGCGACGTCGCCGAGCCCGAGGCGGTCTGCGACCTCGGCATCCCACTCCGCGCTGCGCGCGTTGAGCAGGCCGGTGCCCGACGCGAGCGACGCGTTCGTCCAGGTCTCACCGGTCAGGCGCGCGAAGATGAGGGTGGGCTGGTCGAGCGCCAGTGTTCCCGCGAGGTCGATCCCCTGCTCCCGCAGATGCATCAGCTTGAACGCCGGATACGAGGCGTTGACCATGCATCCGGTGCGGTCGTGAAACCAGCGCGTGAACTCGTCGTCACGGCGCAGCCGCGCCGAGAGGTCCTGGGCGCCGGTGTAGGGCCACTCCATCACGGGGGTGACCGCCGTCAGGTCGCGGCGGCGCAGGGTCACGCCGTGCCAGGTGCCGCTCAGCACGATCAGGTCGACCGGGCCACCGCCGGCGCTCTCGCGCCCCAGCGCCAGCAGCTGGGCGCAGATCGCGTCGCCGTCGCGCACCGCCGCGTCTGCTCCGTCGTGCTCGAAACGGCGGGAGGCTGCCTGCACATCGCCGGTCTCGGTGTCGAAGAGCATGGTCTTGGCCGACGTCGTGCTGGCCTCGAGGGCGAGAATCTTCATGGGCGCATCCGTCGTGGGCGGGTGCGGCGCCGCATCGGCGCCGCACCCCAATGATATGATCATTCGGGTCTTCGCGCGGTGAACCACGCCGTCGCGGGCTCCGTCACACGCGCGGAGATCGGACCGGTGGCCGCACTACGCTGGACGGGCCGGGGTGCGGCCAGACCGCGGCGCACCGCAGGTCGGCAGGCACGAGGAGAAGCATGAACGACAACGCCCAGACCAACATGTCCGACGACCGCGACGACACCCCCGGTTCCGCCGGCCTGCACGAGGGAGCCCCGTCGCCGGAAGACGTGCCCCGCGAAGCACCCTCCGCCGAGGGACCCGAGTCCCCCGCGGCCCCGGTCGCCAACATCGGCGTGGTGGGCCTTGCCGTCATGGGCTCGAACCTCGCCCGCAACCTCGCCAGCCGCGAGGGCAACACCGTCGCGGTGTTCAACCGCTCCCGCTCCAAGAGCGATGAGCTCGTCGCAGCGCACCCCGAGGCGGGATTCGTGCCCGCGTTCTCGTACGACGAGTTCGCCGCGTCGCTGGAGAAGCCGCGCACGGCCATCATCATGGTCAAGGCCGGTGGCCCCACCGACGCCGTCATCGACGCCCTCACCGAGGTGTTCGAACCCGGCGACATCATCGTCGACGGCGGGAACGCCCTCTTCACCGACACGATCCGCCGCGAGCGGGCGGTGCGCGAGACGGGCATCAACTTCGTCGGCGCGGGCATCTCGGGCGGCGAGGAGGGGGCCCTCAATGGGCCGTCGATCATGCCGGGCGGCTCCGACGCGTCCTGGGTCACACTCGGCCCCATCCTGAAGTCGATCGCCGCGGTCGCCGAGGGCGAGCCGTGCGTCACCCACGTCGGCCACGACGGCGCGGGGCACTTCGTGAAGATGGTGCACAACGGCATCGAGTACGCCGACATGCAGCTGATCGCCGAGGCCTACGACCTCATCCGCCGCGGCACGGGCATGTCCCCTGCCGAGATCGCCGAGGTGTTCGCCGAGTGGAACCGGGGCGAGCTGGAGTCCTACCTGATCGAGATCACTGCTGAGGTGCTGCGACAGGTGGATGCCACCACCGGCAAGCCGCTCGTGGACGTCATCCTCGACCAGGCCGGGGCCAAGGGCACCGGCGCCTGGACCGTGCAGACCGCGCTGAACCTCGGCACCCCCGTCTCGGGCATCGCCGAGGCTGTGTTCGCCCGCTCGCTGTCGAGCCACCCCGAGCAGCGCGAAGTCTCACAGGACCTGCCCGGTGCCGGCGAGACGCTCTCGGTCGACGACGCCGACGCGTTCATCGAGGACGTGCGCCTGGCTCTTTACGCCTCGAAGATCGTCGCCTACAGCCAGGGCTTCGACGAGATCCGCGCGGGCGCGGCGGAGTACGACTGGGCGATCGACCTGGGCGCGATCGCGAAGATCTGGCGAGGCGGCTGCATCATCCGCGCGCAATTCCTCAACCGCATCAGCGACGCGTACGCCGCCACCCCCGACCTGCCGGTGCTGCTGACGGCGCCGTACTTCGTCGACGCGCTCGGCCGCGCCCAGGAAGCTTGGCGCCGCATCGTCGCCACGGCGGCGACCTCCGGCATCCCGGCCCCGGCGTTCTCGTCGTCGCTGGCGTACTACGACGGGCTGCGGGCCAAGCGTCTTCCTGCGGCGCTCATCCAGGGGCAGCGCGACTTCTTCGGAGCGCACACCTACAAGCGCATCGACAAGCCGGGCACCTTCCACACGCTGTGGTCGGGCGACCGCAGCGAGATCGAGGCCGAGGACACGCACTGAGCCGGCCCCGGATGCCGGTGCGAAGCCGTCGCGGGCGTGTGCTGCTCGCGGCGGCTTCGGCGCTGTACCTGGCGGTGCTGGCGTCGCTGACCCTCGGCCCTCAGCCCGAGACGGTGGGCGGAACCCTCGTCACCCTCGGCGACTGGTTCGGCGCTTGGGAGGGCACGGCCTGGCTCACCTTCGCGGTACTGGAGTTCGTGGCGAACGTCGTGCTGTTCCTGCCGCTGGGCCTGCTGTGGGTCGCGTGGGTGGGCAGACGCCGCTGGTGGCTGGCCACCCTGGCCGGTCTGGCCCTCAGCGGCGCGATCGAGGCGACGCAGGCTCTGGCGCTCCCCGCCCGCTACCCGGACGTGCGCGACCTCATCGCGAACACCCTGGGCGCCGCCCTCGGGGCGGCCGTCGTTGCCGGCGCCGACCGGATCGGCCGACCCCCGCGAGGGCCCCGAAGGGGCCGCTGAGGGTGTTTCAATCCCGAGACGCCCCTCGGCGGTCCGTGCGGCTGCGTCGGGCGAAGCCGTGCCCGACCCACGCTGCGGGCAAGCTCACAGCCTGCGCATAGCGCACCCCATAGGAATCGTGCACATCGCGGTTCACAATGGGGGCATGACCGCGCCTGCATCCGTGCCCGCTCTTCGCCGTCCCGACGGCTCCCCCGTGCGTGTGCTCGTGGTCGACGACGAGCAGATGCTGACCGACCTGCTGTCGATGGCGCTGCGGATGGAGGGCTGGGAGGTGCGCACCGCTGCTTCCGGATTCGACGCTCTGCAGGCCGCGCGCGACTTCGAGCCGGACGCCTTGGTGCTCGACATCATGATGCCCGACCTCGACGGCATGTCCGTGCTGCAGCGACTGCGCCACTCGGGCAACGACGTGCCGGTTCTCTTCCTCACCGCGAAGGATTCCGTCGGCGACCGGGTCGCCGGGCTCACCGCCGGCGGCGATGACTACGTGACCAAGCCCTTCAGTCTCGAAGAGGTCGTCGCGCGCCTGCGCGGACTGATGCGCCGTGCCGGGACTGCGGCCGTCGTCGGGAACGAGCCCATCCTGCGCGTCGGTGATCTGACCCTCAACGAGGACTCCCACGAGGTCGAGCGCGACGGCGAGGCCATCGAGCTGACGGCCACCGAGTTCGAGCTGCTGCGTTACCTCATGCGCAACCAGCGCCGAGTGGTGTCGAAGGCGCAGATCCTCGACCGGGTGTGGAACTACGACTTCGGCGGCCGCTCCTCGGTCGTTGAGCTGTACATCTCGTACCTGCGCAAGAAGATCGATCACGGTCGCGAGCCGCTCATCCACACGGTGCGCGGCGTCGGCTACATGATCAAAGCGCCGCAGTGACCGCGGATTCCACGCGACGCGCACACCGCCCGACCGGGCGCCGCTGGAGTCTGCAGACGCGGCTGATCACGGCAGTGGTGTCCATGGTGGCGCTGATCCTCGTGAGCATCGGGCTGGCCACCGGCACGATCCTCGGCAACATCATGATGCAGAACCTCGACGCGCAGATCCGCGAGGCGGCGTCGCGCATCGCCGTGCGCCCGGATGCCACCGCCCTCGAAGCACTCTCTGGCAGCCGGCAGGAGCCGGGCACCCTGCTCGTGCTCGGCACGGTCACCGAGCTCTCCGGCGCGTACGTCACCGACGACGAATCGGTGGTGGCCCTGGACGACGACGAGATCGCGCACATCCTGACGGCCATCGAGGATCAGCGGGGCGCGACGGTGAGCTTGCCCGGGCTCGGCGAATACCGCGTGCTCATGCCCGCGGATCGTTCCAGCTTCTCGGCGGTGCTCGGAAAGCCCACGACCGAGGTGACAGACACCGTCGCGCAGATCCTCACCACCGTGACCCTGCTGACGTCGGGTGGACTGCTGCTGCTCTCGGCGGCGATCGCGCTGATCATCCGCACGTCGCTGCGGCCGCTGCGTGCGGTCGCCGACACCGCCACGCGTGTGGCATCCCTTCCCCTGGCCGAGGGCGAGGTCTCGATCACCGAGCGCGTGCCGGAGTCCGAAGCCGACGAGCACACCGAGATCGGGCAGGTCGGTGCCGCCTTGAACACGCTGCTCGACCACGTGGGCGAATCGCTCACCGCCCGTCAGCGCAATGAGGAGCGCATGCGCGCGTTCGTCGCCGACGCGAGCCACGAGCTGCGCACCCCGCTGGCATCCATCCGGGGGTACTCGGAGCTGTCGCTGCGCGCGCTCCACCAGTCGCCGACCGCGCCGGAGACGGCCGCCAACACCGAACAGGCCCTCGAACGCATCCAGGCGCAGTCGCTGCGGATGACGGCCCTCGTGGAGGACCTGCTGCTGCTGGCACGTCTGGACGAGGGCAAGGAGCTCGTCGTCGGAACGGTCGACCTCACTCGGCTCGCGGTCGAGGAGGTGGGCGACGCCCGCGCCGCCGGTCCCGACCACACGTGGCGGCTGGAGGTCGGCGAGGAGCCGGTCGTCATCGCCGGCGATGCGGCGCGCCTGCACCAGGTCGCCGCGAACCTGCTGGCCAACGCGCGCGTGCACACCCCCGCAGGCACGACCGTGACCACGACCGTCGCGTACGAGGGCAACAGCGCGGTGCTGCGCGTGCACGACGACGGGCCAGGCATCGATCCGGCGCTCGCGGACGAGCTGTTCGAGCGCTTCGCACGTGCCGACCGCTCCCGCGCGCGGCACACCGGGGGCACGGGCCTGGGGCTGTCGATCGCGCGTGCCATCGTCAACGCCCACCACGGGGAGCTGTCGGTGCACAGCCGGCCCGGGGACACGACGTTCGAGGTGCGCCTGCCCGCACGCGCCGGCGGGGACGCGGGCGTCGCAGAGCCGGGGGTCGACGCGGGCTGAGGGCGCCGGCGCCGGGCGACCGCGGCTCAGTACCCCGAGAAGGCGTCCGTCGTGATCGACCGCGCGCGCTCCAGCGCGGGCGCCAGCTCCGCGATCAGCCCGGGAGGCCCCGAGATGTACGCGTGCCGCGCGGCGATGTCGGGCACGACTCGCAGCAGGCCCTCGGCGTCCAGGCGCACGCCCTCGCCCCACCGCCAGTGGGCGGGCAGATCCGCCGGCCGATCGCGGGTGAAGACCACCACGGGAACCCCCGACGCGGCGATCTCATCGCGGAAGGCCAGCTCCGACGCATCTGACGCGACGTACACCAGCACGACGTCGCGCTGCTCGCCGGCCAGGCGCATGTGCGTCAGCTGCGAGACGAACGGCGTGACCCCGATGCCGGCGGCGACCATGAGCACAGGACTCTGACGGCGCCGGGGCAGCACGAAGTCGCCCCAGACGCCGGTGACCGCCAGGGGGTCCCCCGCGCTCACCTCGGCCAGCGCCTTCTTGTAGCTCGACTGCGGTCCCCCGCCCTCGCGGAACGCGATGCGCAGTTCGGGAAGCTCTTCGGGCGATGAGACGATGCTGAACTCCCGTCGCGTGCCGCGGGCGTCGGGATGGTGGTGGGGCACCTCCAGCTCGAGGAACTGTCCGGGGACGAACGCGAGCCGTCGCTCGGTCCGGAAGCTCAGCTGCCGGGCGGTCGGCGTGAGGGCAGTGCGCGCGGTGAGTGTGAGCCGCACCGCGGCGCGCCAGGAGAAGAAGAAGGCGACCAGGTTGCCCACGAGGAGGGCCCGCTCCTGACCCAGGCTCAGGATGCCGAGATCGATCGGCCACCCGGCGAGCACGCCGACGACGGCAGCGACCGTCAGCTGCTGCCACCGGCGCGGGGGCAGCGTGAGCGGCTCGGACAGCATGAAGGCGCCGAGGAAGAGGAAAGGCGACGCCGACACGATCTGCCAGAGGATGTCTGCGCCCTCGACCTGCACGCCGGCCTGCTGGTACTGCACGAAGGTGCGCACGATCGCGACCGCCACGGCGATCACCCAGAAGACCGCCACGACGCGCACCTTCTCGGTGCGCATCACCACGATGCCGCCGAGCACCAGCACCGGCAGCGCGAGGTACGGTGAGCCCACCCACCACGCCGACGTCCCGAGACCGGCGAGCGTGACCACGGTGGCCCCCACTGCGGCGGGGTTGAACACGTGCCGGCCGCGCCACGCGAGCACGTACTTCGACAGTGAGGCGACCGCCCCGGCGACGGCGACGCCCACGAGCGGCAGGAACTCGATCGACGGCGTCAGCACGAACAGCAGGATGTGCGCCGTGATGAGGGACGACTCCACCCGCCAGGGGAGCTTCAGCACCCGCTGGGCGGCCGCGTCGACGACGCTGCAGGCAGCGGCGAGCACCACCAGGGTGGCGACGAGTTCCAGTGGCGACGGCACGAGCACGCCGAACAGCGAGGTCACGAACGCGATCGCGGCCAGCGCGCCGAGCGCGGACAGCACGAGGCGGTACATCGACACCTTGCCGAGCACCGCGAAGACACGGCTCCAGGCGGCGGTCAGCGAACCCATCAGGCGTCCCGGGAATGAGGCGGAGGGATGCCGTGTGGGTGCTGCTGCCATGGCATCCACGCTAGCGCGTCGCGGTGAACAGCTCGGCCGTGCAGCCCGGCGACCAGTCCACCCGCCCGTCGGTCGCCATCCGCACCCACGACACACCCCAGCGGGCCGCCAGCGCCTCACCGCCGGCGAAGAAGAGCGCCGTGGCGACGGCGTCCGCACGCATCGCCGTCGGCGCAACGGCCCAGGTCGCCGCAACCGTGCGCACCGGCTGCCCGGTGCGGGCGTCGAGCACATGGTGCAGACCGTCGCCCCACGCCCGACGGTTCACGGCCGATGCGCAGAGCGCGGCATCCGCCACCTCCCAGACGCCGATCGCCCGCGTCGGGTCGTAGGGGTGCTCCAGTCCGATGCGCTCGGTGACGCCGCATACCGCGATGTCGCCGCCCGCGTCCACGACGATCCCGCCGCCGCCCCAGGCAGACAGGCAGCCGGCCACCAGGTCGACCAGGCGCCCCTTGCCGAGGGCCCCGACGTCGATGAGCGCCGGCTCGCGCAGCGTCAGCGTGTCGGCATCCCACGTCAGGCGCTCCCGCCAGTCGCCGATCGCGGCGACCGGTCCGCGGTCGACGAGGGAGTAGTCCGCGTCGTAGCCGCGATGGGCCAGCGCCTTGCCCACGAGCGGGCTGACGGCGCCCGCGGTCGCCTCGGACATCTCGCCGTAGGCGTCGAGCATCGCGGGCGCGTCGGCGGGCGCGATGACGGTGACCTCCCCGCCGACGCGGGCCAGCGTGCTCACGACCGAGTCCGGCCGGAAGCGCGACCATTCCCGGTCGAACCGCTCGATGACGGCGGATGCCGCCCGGCGCGCGTCGCCCGGCAGCACCGCGGCGGTCTGCACCTCCCACCGGGTGCCGATGGCGTCGAAGCGCCACTGCGCACGCGCGGTCGTCACTGCCGGGCGTCGGCCTTGATCTGCTCGATCGCCTCGTTGAAGCCGCCACTGGTGAGCGACGAGCCCGCCACGCGGGTGACGGAGATCTCGTCGAGGCTCTTGCCGACGACCTCGTCCGAGATGCCGCCGATGAAGCGCTCCTGGTACCGCTCCGACTCCGGTCGGGTCGGGTCGCCCGCCACCTCGACCACCGAGATCACGCCGTCGGTGAGTTCCACGGTGACGTCGATCGTCTCGACCGACTCGGGCGTCGCGTACGAGCCGGATGCCTCGTACGTGCCGTCCGCGTACGAGGCGTCACCTGCGGATGTCCCGCCCGCAGCGTCGGCCGTACCGCAGCCGGCGAGCACCAGCACCCCGGCTGTGCCGGCGAGGGCCGCACCGACGCGCGCCGCGCGGGAGGAGATATCGCTGGGGATCACGCAGGTCCTTTCCGTGTCGTCGGGAGCTCAGTGCGCCGACGGATGGCTTTCAGTCCCTCGACCGCGAGGAAGATCATGATCGACAGGGCGATGGGCAGAAGCCACGACTGCAGCGCGAGGGGGCGGGATCCGAACAGGTCGTTCATGAAGGGCACGTAGGTGTACACGAGCTGCACCGCGATGAGGGCGGCCGCCGACCACCAGATGATCCGGTTGCCGCGCAGCACGTCGGGGGTGAGACTCGAGCGGCTGAGGAATCGGCAGTTGAACAGGTATGCCAGCTGGCCGAGGGCGAGCATCGTGACCGCCTCGGTGCGCGCGTAGGCGATGTCGACGCCGGTCGCGGCGACCGAGTAGAACAGTCCCAGCGCCGCCCCGCCGATGAGGGCCGAGACGATCAGCACGAATCCGAGTTCGCGTGCACTCACGAGCGACCCGCCGGGCGCGCGCGGGCGACGCGTCATGATGCCGCGCTCGGCCGGCTCGTAGGCCAGCGCGAGCGAGAGCGTGATGCCGGTGACCATGTTGATCCACAGCACCTGCACAGGGGTCAGCGGCAGCGCGAGCCCGAACACGATCGCCACGAGGATCACGAGCGACTGTGCGCCGTTGGTGGGCAGGAGGAAGACGATCGATTTGCGGAGGTTGTCGTAGATGCGCCGCCCCTCGCGGATGGCGCTGCGAATCGTGGCGAAGTTGTCGTCGGCCAGGACGATCTCGGCCGCCTCCTTGGTGGCCTCGGTGCCCTTGATGCCCATCGCGATGCCGACATCGGCCCGGGTCAGGGCGGGGGCGTCGTTCACGCCGTCACCGGTCATGGCGACGACTTCGCCATGGGACTGCAGTGCGCGCACGATGCGGATCTTGTGCTCAGGGCTGGTGCGGGCGTAGACGTCCACGTCGCGCACCACCCGGGCGAGCTGGTCCTGGCTCATCGCCTCGAGCTCGCCGCCCGTGAGCACGGTGATGTCGTCGCCCGACACGAGTCCCATCTCGCGCGCGATCGCGACGGCCGTTCCGGCGTGGTCGCCGGTGATCATCTTGACCCGCACGCCTGCGGTGTGACAGTCGGCGATGGCCTCGATCGCCTCGGGACGAGGCGGGTCGAGGATGCCCCAGAGCCCCAGGAACTCCAGCTCGTGCAGGTCGTCGATGCTCAGCCCGTCCGCGGCGGCGGGGCGACGCGCGGCCGCGAGCACGCGCAGGCCCTGAGCGCTCAGGTCGTCGATCGCACCTTCCCAGTACGGGATGTCGATCGGGACCGGACCCCGCTCTCCGCGTTGCGTGCGCGAGCGCTCCAGCAGGCGGTCGGGCGCACCCTTCACCAGAATCGCCCGCGAGCCGTCGGACGCCTCGTTGAGCGTCGCCATGAACTTGTTGGCGGAGTCGAACGGGACGACACCCACGCGGCGTGCGCCGTCGGACGAGACGCCGCCCTTCATCGCGACGACCTTCAGCGCCCCCTCGGTGGGCTCGCCCACGAGGGTCCAGCGTCCGGGCCCGTCGCCGGCGGCGACCGAGGGATCTGGCACGATGTGCGCGTCATTGCAGAGGGTCGCGACTGCCAGCAGCGGCGCCAGGTCGCGGCGCTGCACGGCGGCATCCAGCGCGCCGATGGCGCCGACCGCACTGATCTCGCCCGTGGGGTCGTAGCCGAGGCCGGTCGTCACATACGCGCCGCGCGCGGTGACGAGGCGTCGCACCGTCATCTCGTTCTTGGTGAGCGTGCCGGTCTTGTCGCTGCACACGGTCGTGACCGCGCCGAGCGTCTCGACCGCGGGGAGCTTGCGGGTGATGGCGTGGCGACGCGCCATCTGCTGCACCCCGATGGCGAGCGTGATGGTCACCAGCGCCGGCAGGCCCTCGGGGATCGCCGCGACGGCGAACCCGATCGTCGCCGATATCAGGTCGCCGAACGGCATGTCGTGCAGGAACCGGCCGATCAGCAGCATGATCGCCGCCATGCCGAGGATCACGATCGTGAGCACGCGGCCGAACGAGTCCAGCTGCTTGGTCAGCGGCGTCGCGATCGAACCCGCCTCGCCGACGAGGGCCTGGATGGTGCCGATCTCGGTGCGTCCGCCGGTGGCGGTGACGATGCCGCGGCCTTGCCCGGCCGAGACGATGGTGCCCGAGAACGCCATGCAGGCGCGGTCGCCCACACCGGCATCCGCCGGCACCGGCTCGACGTCCTTCGAGGACGGCTGGGACTCGCCGGTCAGCGCGGCCTCGTCGATGCGCAGCTGGAACGCCTGGAAGAGGCGCATGTCGGCGGGCACCTTGTCGCCCGGCATGAGCCGCACGACGTCCCCCGGCACGAGCTCCGTCGCCGGAACGGTCGCCCAGGCGCCGTCGCGACGGACGCTGGCATCGCTGGACAGCATGCCCCGGATGCCGGCGAGCGCCTTCTCGGCGCGCCCCTCCTGCACGAAGCCGATGATCGCGTTGATGATCGCGACCGCCATGATCACCCAGAAGTCCAGCCAGTCGGCCATGATCGCCTTGATCACGGCCGCACCGAGCAGGATGTAGATCAGCGTGTCGTTGAAGTGGGCGAGGAACCGCAGGATCGCGGGCTTGCGGGGCGGCTCCGGCAGCTCGTTGCGGCCGAAGTCCGCGAGGCGCGCGGCCGCGTCGGAAGAGCTGAGTCCGGTGCGCTGCGCATCCAGCTCGCGCTCGACCTCCGCGACGTCCTGAGCGAACGGCCGGGCGACCGTCATGGGGACCTGCGCGTCGCGGTCGGTCATCATGCCCCTACGCGGCGCCGTCGAACATGCTCGTGACGGAGCCGTCCTCGAAGACCTCCTGGATCCCGCGCGCCAGCAGCGGCGCGATCGGAAGGATGGTGAGACGCTCGAAGCGCTTGTGCTCGGGCACCGGGATGGTGTCGGTGACGACGACCTCGTCGATGGCGTCGCTCTGGAGGCGCTCGGTCGCCGGGTCGCTGAAGATGGCGTGCGTGGCCGCGACGATGACGCGCTGTGCGCCGTTGCGCTTGAGCGCCTCGGCCGCCTTCACGATGGTGCCGCCGGTGTCGATCATGTCGTCGACGAGCAGGCACACCCGGCCCGCGACGTCACCGACGATCTCGTTGACGGTCACCTGGTTGGCCACGTTCGGGTCGCGGCGCTTGTGGATGATCGCCAGCGGGGCGCCGAGGCTGTCGGACCAGGTGTCGGCGACGCGCACACGTCCGGTGTCGGGCGAGACCACCGTGAGCACGGCGCGGTCCTCGGGCGACAGCGTGCGCTGGAAGTACTCCAGCAGCACGGGCTTGGCGAAGAGGTGATCCACGGGACCGTCGAAGAACCCCTGGATCTGCGCGGCGTGCAGGTCGACGCTCATGACGCGGTCGGCGCCCGCCGTCCGCAGCAGGTCGGCGACCAGGCGGGCCGAGATCGGCTCACGGCCGCGGCCCTTCTTGTCCTGACGCGAGTAGGCGAAGTACGGCGCGACGACGGTGATGCGCTTGGCGGACGCGCGCTTGGCGGCATCCAGCATGATCAGCAGCTCCATCAGCCACTCGTTGACCGGCGGGCCGAAGGACTGGATGAGGAACACGTCGCAGCCGCGGATCGACACCTCGAAGCGGGTGAGGATCTCACCCGACGCGAACGTGCGGTACTCGGTCGGCACCAGTTCGGTGCCGATGTGTCCGACGACCTCCCTGGCCAGCGCCAGGTGGGAGCGGCCGGAAGCCACGACCAAGCGCTTCTTCGTCTTCGCGACGACGCCGGGCGCGATGTCCTTCGCCCTGTCGAGGTCAACCGTCTTGTTCTTGCGAGCCATCGTCCGCTTTCTGTGCGGACCGAGCCTGGGCCGCCAGATCTGCGGCCTTGGTTCCCGGTCGATTCGTCTCGACCCACCCCTCGATATTGCGCTGGGGGGCCACGCTCAGTGCCAGTGCGCCGGCGGGGACATCCTTGCGGATGACGGCACCCGCACCGGTTTTCGCGCCATCTCCGATCCTAACCGGCGCGACGAAGACGTTGTGCGAGCCGGTGTGCACTTCGTCGCCGATTTCGGTGCGGTGCTTGGCGATGTCGTCGTAGTTCGCTGTGATCGCACCGGCGCCGAGGTTCACCCCGCTGCCGATGGTCGTGTCGCCGATGTACGACAGGTGCGGCACCTTGCTGCCTTCGCCGATCGTGGAGTTCTTGGTCTCGACGAACGTGCCGATCTTGCCGCGGTCTCCGAGGTACGTGCCGGGCCGCAGGTACGCGAACGGGCCCACCGTCGCGCCCGCACCGATGACAGCGAGGGTCGCGTCGCTGCGGCTGATCGTGGCATCCTCCCCCACTTCGCAGTCCACCAGGCTCGTGTCGGGTCCGATGACCGCGCCGGATGCCACGGACGTGGCACGCAGGATGTGCGAGCCGGGGAGCACGGTCACGTCGGGGGCGAGGGTCGCGGTGACGTCGATCCAGGTCGTGGCGGGGTCGAGGATCGTCGCCCCCTCGAGCTGCCAGCGCCGCACGACGCGGGCATTGAGCGTGCGTGCGGCGTCGGCGAGCTGCACGCGATCGTTGACGCCGAGGGCGCTGGCGGCGTCCGGGGCGGTGACGGCGGCCACGGGCGCGTCGTCGGCGCGGAGAAGCCCGATGACGTCGGTGAGGTACATCTCGCCCTGGGCGTTGTCGGTGCCCACCCGCACCAGCTGCGCGCGCAGCGCGTCGGCGCGGAACACGTAGACGCCGGCGTTGATCTCGGTGACGGCGGCCTCGGCGTCGCTGGCATCCTTCTGCTCGACGATGCGCGCGACGGCGCCGGTCGAATCCCGGATCACCCGGCCGTAGCCGGTGGCGTCGTCGAGCACGGCGGTCAGCAACGTGGCCGCGGCGTGGGAGGCCCGGTGCACCTCGACCAGGTGCGCCAGGGTGTCGGCTTCGAGCAGCGGCACGTCGGCCGAGAGCACCAGCACGTCGCCGGTGAAGCCGTCGAGCCGGTCGAGGGCCACCTGCACGGCCCGCCCGGTGCCGGGCACGTCGTCCTGGTCGACGATGTGCACGTCGGGGCCGATGCCGGCCACGGCGTCGGCCACCTGGTCGCGCTCATGACGCACGACGACGAGCACCTGTGCCGGGCCGAGGTCGCGGGCGATGTCCAGCACGTGCCCGATCAGCGGACGCCCGCCGATGCGGTGCAGCACCTTCGGAAGCTTCGACTTCATGCGGGTGCCCTGGCCCGCGGCGAGCACGATGACGGCGAGTGCGTTGTCTGTCATGCTCCGCCGCCAGGATTCGAACCTGGGCCTAACAGCTCCAAAGGCTGTCGTGCTGCCGTTACACCACGGCGGACCGTCGTCCCGCAGGACGACGTGACAAGTCTGCCAGAGGCCCGGTCAGCGGGTGACCGTCACCGCCAGGGTCCTGCTCGAGGTCGTGCCAGCGGCATTGACGAATTCGACCCGGTACAGGTGCGTGCCCCGTGCGGCACCCGCCACCTCCAGCCGCGCGCTCTGCGACCACGGTGTGCGCGGTTCGAGCGTCCCCTCCGCCACGAGGGCACCGTCGGCGAAGAACCGGTAGCCCGTCGCGTTGGTCCCCCACCACATGTCGGCGGTCACGGTGTAGCGCCCATCTCGATCCCAGTTGTCGTGCCGCAGCACCGGGGTGCCCGGCGACGCGTCGGTCACCGTGACGGTCACCGACCGCGTCGCGGTGACGCCCGAGGCGTTGACAATCTCGCCCGTGTAGACGTACCTGCCGTCGCGGCGGCCGGTGATCGGCACTGCCGCCGTCTGCGCGGCGGTGCCGCCGTAGACGAGGGGCTGCACGGCGACGAGCGCACCGTTCTCGTACAGCCGGAACGACGAGCCGTTGACACCCCACCACAGGTTCATGCGCACGGTGTAGTCGCCGTCGCGCAGGCCGTTGTCCCACCCGTTGTCGTGCGACAGCGTGCCGACGGCAGGGGCGGATGTCGACGCGTCGGCGTTGCGGCGCACCAGCAGCGACGTCGCCTCGGCCAGCTGCGCCCGCGCAGCGGCGACCGCCTCGGGAGTCGGCCACTGCGCGGCCACCACGACATCGGCAACCGCGACGGCTTCGGCCAGCGCCTCCCACGAGGCGGCGGTGTGCGCGCCGGGGTCGAGCACCCGCGCGCCGGCGATGTCGGCCGCAAGACCCGACGTGTCGGTCCGCTCCCCCGCACGCACCAGGCGCAGGTCGTCCACGGTGCCCCACACGCCCGCGGCCAGCGCGCCACGGATGCCGACGGTGAGCGTCTCACCCTCGGCCACGGTGAACGGCGCGGTCGTCGCCGTTGCGAACGCCTGCCAGCCGTCCAGCGCCAGCGGCGCGGCCTGCATGCCGGACGCGGTGACGGCGGTGACTTCCAGCACGTCGCCGGGTGCCTCGCCGTCGCCCTGCGCGGTCGCCGAGAGGGCGTAGGTGCCTGGCGCGATGCCGTCGATCTGCTGCGTCACCTCGAACCCGTACGCGGCGTCGTTCCAGAAGCTCACCGCTCGCGTGCCGTTCGCGGCATCCGCGGTATCGGCGATCGCGGCCCCCGTCCCCGAGACGGTCCACGCCGACCCGTCGCCCTCGAACCCGCCGTCGAGCACCCAGGCGCGCTCGGTGACGGTGATGAGGGCGACGGCAGCGGCATCCTCCGCCGCGCCCGGCACGGTGTAGACGCCGGGCCCGGCGATCCACCGCACGGCGTCGGACCACGTCACGGGTACCTCGTCGACGATGCCGTTCCAGGCGGTGCGACGCACGGTGGCGGGCAGCGTGATCTCCGCGCCCTCCTCGATGGTCATCTCGACCGGGGACACGACGGCAGCCGGCACTGCTCCCACCGGCTCGAGGGCGGCGAGCGCGTCTTCGACCAGGGCCAGTGCGTCGGCGACCTGCGCGGCGGTCGGTGCCACGGCGCCCCGCACGACCTCAGCGATCTCGAGGGCGGCATCCAGCCCTGCCAGCGACTGCGGGGTGGCCACCGCGCGGTCGACGGCCGCGGCACGGGCCACAGCGTCATCGAGCGCGGCGGTGTCCGCGCCGGCTTCGGCGGCCGCGGCCAGCACGAGGTCGTCGAGGGTCCCCCACGCGCCGCCTGCGAGGTCGGCGCGCACCGTAACGGTGAGGGTCTCGCCCTCGGCGATCGTGACGACGGACGTCGTCGGCTCGGACCAGACACGCCAGCCCGAGAGGGCGAACGGCTCCTCCGCGGCATCCCCTGCCGAAGACGAGAGCTGCAGCGTGACGCCTCCGCTGCCCTCCCCGTCGCCCTGGAGCGCGCCCGAGGCGGTGTAGTCCCCCGCCGGCAGACCGGTGACGGTCTGCGAGAGGGTGAAGCCGTAGGCATCCGCCGCGTAGAAGTGTCCCGAGCGGGTGCCGCTGCGGGGATCGTCGGACGCACGGAGCGTGAGCGCCCCGGAGCTCTGCCACATCGACAGGTCGGCGTCTTCGAACCCGGGGTTGCGCAGGTGATTGACCGCCTGCACGGTGACCGTGGCCACCGTGGCGTGCCCGGACGCGGTGACGCCGCTCACGCGGTACACGCCGGGTCCGGCGATCCAGTCCGCGGCATCCGACCACGTCACGGGATCCTGCTCGACGGACCCGTCGTTGTAGGTGACCGCGACGGTGTCCGGCAGGGCGAGGTCATCGCCGTCCTGGCGCGTGATCACCGGCTGCTCGACAGAGCTGACCTCTCGCGGGGCGGTGGCGCCGGTGCGCGCGTAGCGGAACGTCTGCAGCGACTCCAGGGGCGTGCCGTCGAAGGCGAAGAGGGCCTGGTTGTCCCACGCCGAGCCGCCGTACCACTGGCCCGCGTCGTCGGGGTCGTACTCGCCCGCGGCACTGGTGGCCCACCCCGAGCCGAACCTCTCCCACAGCTCGCGGTTGCGCTCGAGCTGCGACGGCGGACCCACCGGCAGCCAGGCCGGCTCCCAGTAGAAGACGCCAATGCCGGCATCGCCGACGTCGACCACGGCCTGGATGACGTCGCGCAGGGCGGTGGCCTGCCCCTGCACGCTCACCGGGTAGGCGGTCGCCTCAGAGGGCAGATCGATCACGTTGCCGTGACCGTCGCCGTCTTCGAGCGTGTACGCCCACGACGTCTCGGCCACCATGACCTGCTTGCCATGCGTGTCGGCGACGTCCCGCAGCACCGTGGTGAGGTTGTCGAGCGTGCCGTGCCAGAACGGGTAGTACGACGAGGCGAACACGTCGTAGTCGACGCCGCGGTCGGCCAGTTCCCTGGCGTAGCCGGCATAGCGGCCGGCGGTCTCGGGGTTGGTGAAGTGCACGACCACCTTCGCGTCGGGAACGGCGGAGCGCACAGCGGCGGAGCCGGCGGAGAACACCTGCGCCATGCCGTCCCAGCCGGTGAGGCCCGCCACGGCGCCGTTGGTTTCGTTCCCGATCTGCACCATGCGGACGTCGACGCCCGCGGCGACGAAGTCGGCGAGCGCCTCGGCCGTGAACTCGCCGACGGCGTCGGCGGTCTGCTCGGCGGTGAAGCCCTCCCACGCCTTGGGAGCGTGCTGCTTGGCGGGATCGGCCCAGAAGTCGGAGTAGTGGAAGTCCACCAGGACACCGAGGCCGGCCGCCGTGGCGCGCTCCCCGATCTCGACCGCGCGGGCGACATCGGTGTCGCCGCCGCCGTACCCGTTGCCGCCTGCATCGAACGGGTCGTTCCACACGCGCACGCGCACGTCGGTGATGCCCGCGTCGGCGAGCACGTCGAAGAGGTCGGCCGGCGCACCGGCGGTGTCGCGGAAGACCACGCCCGATTGCTCGAGCGCGATCGCCGAGGAGACATCGGCGCCGGCGATGAAGTCCGCCGGCATCCCCTCGACCTTGGGCACCACGATCCCCGCTTCGACCGGACCGTCGTCGGCGGCGGCGGGAAGGGCGACGCCGCTCGCCACCAGCACGAGCGCCGCGGCCGCCGCTGCGCCCCGCATCCACCTGTTCGACCCGCGTGCGCGCACGACTGCTCCGATCTCCGTTGACGGATGACTTTCTGTGACCGGTCACAGTCTTCGACGCCTGCAGAGCGCCTGCCAAGAGGATGGTGGTCGTCGTTACCGAACCGTGACCGAGGACGGGGCCGATAATGGGGGGATGGCTCAGCAGACGGACGAGGTCGACCGCATCGTCGGCGCGTGGATGGCCCAGCGCCCCGATCTCGACTTCTCCCCGCTCGAAGTGCTCTCGCGGGTCGACCGGCTCTCCCGCCACCTCGACCGGGCACGTCGCGACGCCTTCCGGCGCAGCGAGCTGGAGCCGTGGGAGTGGGACGTGCTGTCGGCACTGCGCCGGGCGGGCGAGCCGTTCCAGCTCAGCCCCAAGCAGCTGCTGCAGCAGACGCTCGTCTCGAGCGGCACGATGACCAACCGCATCGACCGCCTCGTCGCGCGCCGGCTGGTGCGTCGCGAAGCGGACCCTGTCGACGGACGCAGCGTGCTGGTGACCCTCGCCGGCGATGGAAAGACGCGCGTGGATGCCGCGATCACGCGGCTCGTCGACGCTGAGGCGACCCTGCTGGCGTCGCTGTCGCGCAGTGACCGAGAGCGGCTGGCATCCCTGCTGCGCAAGCTGAGCCTCAGCTTCGACGCCTGAGCGTCTGGGACGATGGGAGCATGCCCGTCTCCCCTCGTCCCGTGCGTGACGGCGTCGGTGCGACCCGTCTGCGTGTGCCCACCACGGGCCCGTGGGCGACGATCGCCGACTACGTGCTGGAACGGTTCGAGCACATCGACAGGCAGGTGCTGCACGACCGCATCGACCGCGGCGACGTCGTCGACGCGCAGGGCGTGGCGGTGCGCCGGGACACTCCGCTCGGGGCGACGGAGTTCATCTGGTACCACCGTGAGCCGCCGGCGGTCGAGCGCACCGTGCCGTTCGACGAGGAGATCCTGCACATCGACGACGACCTCGTCGTGATCGACAAGCCGCACTTCCTTCCCACGACACCCGGCGGGCGCTTCTTGAACCACACCGCTCTGGTACGCATGCGGCGGCGGCTGGACAACCCCGACCTCGTGCCCATCCACCGGCTGGACCGCGCCACCGCGGGGGTGCTGATGTTCTCGGCCCGCCCCGCCACCCGTGGCGCCTACCAGTCGATGTTCGAGCGCCGCGAGGTGCAGAAGGTCTACGAGGCGGTCTCGGCCCTCCCCCCGGGCGGGCTGCCGGCCTTTCCGCTGGTCCACCGCAGCCACATCGAGAAGTTCCGAGACAACCTCTGTGTGCAGACCCGCCCCGACCGCGAACCGAACGCGGAGACGCTCATCGAACTCGTGGGCACGGGAACGAGCACCGGCGGCCACGCCGGACTCGAGGTCGTCCACACCCGGCTGCGCCCGCGCACCGGGCGCATGCACCAGCTGCGCGTGCACCTGGCACAGCTCGGTCTCGGCATCCTCGGCGATCGCTACTACCCGGAGCTCCTCCCCGAGACGCCGCAGGACGACCCCGACCGCCCGATGCAGCTGCTGGCGACCCACCTGCGGTTCACCGACCCGCTGACCGGACGGCCGCGGGCCTTCACCACCCGTCGCCGGCTCGCCGACGCCCCGCCGCGGGGCTGAGCCTGCCGCGTGACGGCACCGCGGGCGGAGTCCCCAGCCGCGCCGCCTACGCTGGAGGGAACATGGCGCATCTTCTCGGGGCCGAAGCCCTGCATCTCGAATACCCCACCCGTGTCGTCTTCGACGGCGTCTCGATCGGCGTCGATGAGGGCGACCGCATCGGCATCGTCGGCCGCAACGGCGACGGCAAGTCCAGCCTCATGGCGATGCTCGCCGGCCGCGTCATCCCCGACTCCGGGCGTGTGACGGTACGTGGCGGCGTGACCGTCGGCGTGCTCGACCAGGCCGACACCCTCCCCGACGACATCACCGTGGGCGAGGCCATCGTGGGCGACCGCATCGAGCACGAGTGGGCGGGCGACCCGCTCACCCGCGACGTCGTCGCCGGCCTCGCGTCGGACCTGCCGTGGGATGCCGCCGTCGGCACCCTCTCGGGCGGTCAGCGCCGCCGCGTCGCGATCGCGCGCCTGCTGACCGGCGACTGGGACGTGCTCATGCTCGATGAGCCGACGAACCACCTCGACGTCGAGGGCATCTCATGGCTGGCCGAGCACCTGAAGCGCCGCTGGTCGGCGTCGTCGGGGGCCCTCCTAGTCGTCACCCACGATCGGTGGTTCCTCGACGAGGTCTGCACCCGCACGTGGGAGGTGCACGACCGCATGGTCGAGCCGTTCGACGGCGGCTACGCGGCGTACGTGCTGCAGCGCGTCGAGCGCGACCGGCAGTCGTCGGTGATCGAAGCCCGACGGCAGAACCTGGCCCGCAAGGAGCTGGCGTGGCTGCGCCGCGGAGCGCCCGCGCGCACCTCGAAGCCGAAGTTCCGCATCGACGCCGCCAACGAGCTCATCGCCGACGTGCCGGAGATCCGCGACCCCGTCACCCTGCAGTCCCTCGCCGTCTCCCGGCTGGGCAAGGACGTCGTCGACCTGCTGGACGTGTCGGTTTCCTACCCCTCGCCAGACTCAGGGACCGGCACGCGAGACGTGCTGCGCGGGGTCGAGTGGCGCATCGCCCCGGGCGAGCGCACCGGCATCCTCGGCGTCAACGGCGCCGGCAAGTCCACCCTGCTCGGTCTCATCGCCGGCACGGTGGAGCCGACCGCCGGCCGGGTCAAGCGCGGCAAGACCGTCAAGGTCGCGACCCTCTCGCAGCGTATGGACGAGCTGGACCCGCACCTGAACGACCCCGTGCGGGTCGTGATCTCGGGGCTGCGCACCAGCTACACCCTCGGCACCGGGTCCAAAGCGCAGGACCTGACCCCCGGCCAGCTGCTCGAGCGCATGGGGTTCGCAAGCGAGCAGCTGTCGACGCCGGTGAAGGACCTCTCGGGCGGACAGAAGCGGCGCCTGCAGCTGCTGCTCATCCTGCTGGAGCAGCCCAACGTGCTGATCCTCGACGAGCCCACGAACGACCTCGACACCGACATGCTCGCGGCCATCGAGGATCTGCTGGACTCGTGGGCCGGGACCCTCCTGGTCGTCTCCCACGATCGCTACTTCCTCGAGCGGGTGACCGACCAGCAGTACGCCATCCTCGACGGGCACCTGCGACACCTGCCGGGCGGCATTGACGAGTACCTGCGTCTGCGGCACGCGCAGCAGCGCGCTGTGGATGCCGGGCCGGTCAAGGCCGCCGCTGCGCCGGCATCCGCCTCGGCGCTGTCCGGCGCCGATCGTCGCAATGCCGAGAAGGAGCTGTCGGCGCTGGACCGCAAGATCCAGAAGCTGCAGAAGGGGCTGGACGACCTCGACGTGAAGATCGCGAACGCGGCCGGCGGCACCGACTACGACGACGTGGCAGACCTCTACCGGCGACGGGACGCGCAGGCGGCCGAGATCGCCGAGCTCGAGGAACGCTGGCTCGAGCTCGGCGAAGCGCTCGACTGAGCGCGGTGAGCGCGCGACTCAGCGCTCACCGCCTCACGTCGCTCAGATGATGCCGTTCTCCTGCAGCCACGCCGTGGCGATGGCGGCGGGCGACATCTCGTCCTCGGTGCTCTGGACGTTCAGCGCGACCAGTCCCTCGGGCGTGAGCGCGGCGCTGATGGGGTCGATGACCTCGGCCAGCTCGTCGGCGAGTTCTTCGTTGACGAGCGGGACGACATTGGAAGCGAGGAACAGGCCCTCAGGATCCTCCAGCACGACGAGGTCCTGCGTCTGGATGCGCGGGTCGGCGGTGAAGACGTTGGCGATGTCGACCTCGCCCGCGGTGAGCGCCTCGACGGTCGTGTCGCCGGTGGCCTCGAAGTCCACGTTCACCCCGTACGTCTCGGCCAAGCCCGACGGTCCGTAGGGACGCTCGGCGAGCTCGGGTGGGCCACCCACGGTCAGCGTGCCGCCGATGTCGGCGAGGTCGGCGATGGTGGTGACGCCGTTCTCGTCGGCGAAGGCCGCGGTCACCGTGTAGGAGTCCTGGTCGGTCGCCTCGGATTGCTCGAGCACCGTCAGCCCATCCGGCAGCGCCTCGATCAGCGCCTCGTACACGTCGTCGGCCGTGCGCGCATCGGTGTCGGGCTCGTAGTACTGCAGCAGGTTGCCGGTGTACTCGGGGAACAGGGTGATCGCCCCGCTCTCGATCTCGGGCATGTAGGCGTCGCGCTGACCGATGTTGAACGAGCGCTCCACGGTATAGCCCGCGTCTTCCAGGGCCTGCGCGTAGATCTCGGCGATGATCTCGTTGGAGTAGTAGGCCTGCGAGCCGATGACGATCGTCTCGTTGTCGGTCGTGTCGCCCGCCTCGGGATCGAGCGGGTCGGCCGTCGAACAGCCGACGAGGGCGGCTGCGGCGAACGCCAAGGCGGTTGCGCCGGCGACCAGACGGCGCGGGATGCGTGCAGTGGACATGGATGCGTCTCCTCGGTGGGATGGATCAGGACGGGACAGGGGTGCTCGCGGCGGTCCGCACCGTCGACGAGCGGGTGGTGGTTCGGGCGCTGCGACCGGCGCGCAGGCCCCGGGGCACCGCGACGCGCTGCAGCACCGCGAACAGCAGATCCAGCAGCAGCGCCAGGCCGATCACCAGCAGCGCGCCGCCGAGCACCATCTCATAGCGGCGCAGCGGGATGCCGGCGATGATGTACTGCCCGAGGCCCCCCAGATTGACGTAGGCGGCGATCGTGACCGTGGCCACCACCTGGAGCGTCGCCGACCGCAGGCCGGCCACCAGCAGTGGCAGTCCCAGCGGCGCCTCGATGCGCCAGAGCACCTGCCACCCCGTCATGCCCATCGCACGCCCGGCGTCGCGTACGGCGGGATCGATCGCCTCGACGCCGGCATAGGCCCCGGCGAGGATCGACGGAATCGCCAGCAGCACGAAGGTGACCACGGCCGCCTCCGGTCTGTTCAGCACCCCGAACAGCAGCACCAGCAGGATCAGCAGGCCGAACGAGGGCACGGCCCGCGCGGCGCCCGAGACGATGACGGCGAGCTCCCGGCCGCGCCCGGTGTGGCCGATGAGCCACCCGAGCGGCACGGCCACAGCGGCGGCGAGGACGACGGAGATGACGGTGAACAGCAGGTGCACGCCGATGGCCGTGCCGATCGCGCCCCGCCCTGTCCACTGCTCGGGGGCGACGATCCACGCGAGGGCGTCGAGGAAGAGGGTCATGCCGGCGCCTCCGCGGTGCGCAACGCCAAGCGCGCACGCGCGCTCGGCGTGGCTGCCCGGCTCCACGGCATCAGGAGGCGACCGGCGGCGACGAGGATCAGGTCGATGACGACGGCGATGAGCATGACTGCGACGATGCCGGCGAGCACCTCGGGGACGATACGCCGCTGCAGACCGTTGGTGAAGAGGTAGCCGAGGTTGGTGACGCCGATGAGCACCCCGACCGTGGCCAGCGACACCGTGCTGACGGCGGCGACGCGCAGGCCCGCGAGGATGACGGGACCGGCCAGCGGCAGGTCGACGCCCCAGAACCGCCGGACCGATCCGTAGCCCATCGCCACTGCCGCCAGCCGGGCATCGGGGTCGACCGCGTCGAAGCCGTCCGCGACTGACCGGGTCAGCAGCGCGACGGCGTAGAGCGTCAGGGCGACGAGCAGGTTGACCTCACTGAGGAAGCTGATCCCCAGGATGCCGGGGAGCAGCGCCAGCAGGGCGAGCGACGGGATCGTGTAGAGCAGGCCGCTGACTGTCAGCAGCGCACCGCGCAGCAGTCGGTAACGCCACGCCACCCATCCGAGCGGCACCGCGAGCACCAGCCCCACGACGATCGGGACGATGCTCTGCCGCACGTGTTCGAGCGACAGCGAAGCGATCAGTCCCAGATTGTCGATGACCCAGTTCACGGCGCGCGTCGCTCCCGGGCACCGACGAACGCCTCGACGAAAGGCGACGCGGGATTCTGACGGATGTCGTCGGCGGTGCCCTGCTGCGCGATGCGCGCGCCGCGCTCGAGGATGATGATCTGGTCGCCGAGGAAGAACGCCTCCTCGATGTCATGCGTGACGAACACGATCGTCTTGCCGATGTCGCGCTGCAGCCGGATGAGCTCGTCCTGCAGCTCGGTGCGCACGATCGGGTCGACGGCGCCGAACGGCTCGTCCATGAGAAGGATGTTCGGTTCCGCCGCGAGCGCGCGCGCCACGCCGACGCGCTGCTGCTGGCCGCCCGAGAGCTGGCTCGGATAGCGGTCCGCCATCGCGGTGTCGAGCCCCACGGTCCCCATGAGCTCCAGAGCACGTTCCCGCGCGACGCCGCGGGCGACGCCGTTCAGGCGCGGCACCGTGGCGATGTTGGCGGCGACGGTCAGGTGCGGCAGCAGACCGGAGTTCTGCATCACGTAGCCGATGCTGCGGCGCAGCTGCACCGGCGAGCGGCCCGCAATGTCTTCGCCGTCGATGGTGATCGTGCCCGACGAGGGCTCGACCATGCGGTTGATCATGCGCAGCAGCGTGGTCTTGCCGCACCCCGAGGACCCCACGAACACCGTTGTGCGGCGGGGCGGGATGACGAGGGAGAAGTCCTCCACCGCCCGGGTGCCGTCGGGGAAGGATTTGGAGACCCCACGGAACTCGATCACGTCAGGCGCCGACCTGGACGTCCTGCCAGAACGCGACGTACCCGGAGAAGTCCCGGCCGACCCGTTCGACCGACCCCGGCTTCGGATCCGGGTACGCGAACGCGTTGTCGGCGTGCCCGTCGACGTCGTAGTACTGGCACTCCCCCTTCCACGCGCAGGTGTACGGGGTGTCGCTCGGGGTGAGGAGATCCCAGTTCACGCTCGCGGGCGGGAAGTACCAGTTGCCCTCGATGCGGATGAGGTCGGACTCGTCGGCATCTGCGACGATCGTGTCGCCCAGTCGTGCTTGCATGGCCGCTCCCTCGGTGGGTGAGCGTCAAGGGTAACGCCGGGCGCCGACACGCACGCGGCCTTGCATCAGCCGCCCGCGTGCACTAGCGGCGAGTCAATACCAGAAGCTCAGGCGCGGGGCGACGTGCCACGAGAGCGACCGCGCGAACGCCGTGGCATCACTCGTCTGCACGAGCCCGGCCCGCGCGAGCGTGAGCGCCGACACTCCCCCGAGATACACCGCCGAGAACTCGCGGATATCGAGGGTCACGGCCACCGCATCCGCCGACTGCCCCGTGCGGAGCCGCGACACCGTGGCGCGGCCGTCGCCGGCGATGTCGAGCAGGTAACGTCCGCCGGCGATTTCGAGCGGGTCGGTGACCTCGAGCGAGAACCGGCCGGGCGCCGCGTAGGTGCGGGCCTGCAGGGCGGAAGGCACGTCGAGGATGCGCAGATACTGGTGATCGCGCACGGTCACCTTCGCCGCGCGCTGATCCTCGATCAGCCACAGCAGCGGCTCGTCGACCGACAGCTCGTGTGCGGTCACCGTGCCGACGAGGTCGAGTTCGAGGAGGAATCGCCAGAGAGCGGCGTACGCGTGATCGGTCTCGGCCAGCAGGTACGGCACGTGCACGCGCGCCTTCGTGAAGTCCTCGTCGTTTCCGGTGACGGTGTACAGCGCCAGCCCTCGCACGTCTCCAGCGGGATCGGTGTACTGCACGGCGCGCACCTTGCCGCCGTCTTTCACGTCGGGCCGCGTTCCTGCGAAGCGATCCCAGAACTCCCCCGGCACCTCGATCTCGCCAGGTGCCCTGAGTCGCACGCGGTCGTGCAGGATCGGCATCAGCTCGCGCACCCGCCGGCGCGGGATGAAGTCGACACGACCCGGGGCGCGCGGGCCTCGCCAGCCGGCGCGTCTGTTCTCGATCGTCCACGCCGCCGAGGCCGCGGCGGGCGCGAAACCGTAGCGCCCGTAGAGCGTGGACTCGCTGACGGTGAGCATCGCCATCGGCAGCCCGGCCGCCGCGGCTCCCCGCAGCTCACCCTCGAGCATCGCCCGGGCAATGCCCCGCCGGCGGTGCGTGGGCGCCACGGTCACCGAGCTGATCGCGCACGAGGGGATGCCGCGCCCACCCGGCACCGTCAGCTCGCCGACCCAGGAGGACAGGGTCGCGACCGGCATCTCGGGCATGGGGCCGGCACCGTCGTAGACACCGGTCAGCCGGCGGTGGGCGCTGAGTTCGCGGCTCGTCGCGATCTGCTCGTCGTTGCGCTCCTCGTCTTGAAAGCCGCGCGCGTTGGCCTGCAGCCAGGCGGCGTAGTCGGCGTCATCGGCGTGCGAGACGGTGCGGTACTGCAGGTCCCGCACGGCCAGCGCGGCGCGGGATCGCAGATCGACGGGCGCGTCGTGCCAGACGGCGTTGTTCACGGGGACCATCGCTCCATTGTGCCGTCAGCCGACGACGCGCGCGCCGGGGACCGGTCCGTGCACGGTCAGCGCGTCATAGCCGGTGGCGCTGAGGGCGGTCCTCAGCTGCACGGCGGCATCCGGGTCGCCGGCGAGGAACGCCACGGTGGGGCCGGAGCCGGAGACCATTCCCGCCAGCGCGCCCAGCCCGCAGCCGAGGTCCCTCAGGTCGGTCAGCTCGGGACGCAGCGAGAAGGCGGCATCCTGCAGGTCGTTGTGCACCGCGGCGGCAACGGCAGCGGCGTCGCCGGTGCGCAGCGCCTGCAGCACGGCGGGGTCGACGTCGGGAGCCCCGGCCGGCGGCGCGATGTCGGGGGCGCTGCGCTCGCGCAGTCGATCGAGCTCCCGATACACCTCCGGAGTGGAAAGTCCCACCGGATTGGTCACGATGACCCAGTCCAGTCGTCCCCGAGCGAGCGCGGGACTCAGCTGGTCGCCGCGGCCGGTGCCCACGGCGGTGCCGCCCATCAGGGCGAAGGGGACGTCCGCCCCGAGCCGTGCGGCAAGTCGCTGCAGGCGCACGGCGGAGAGTCCGGCATCCCACAGCGCATCGCATGCGAGCAGGGCCGCGGCGGCGTCAGCCGATCCGCCGCCCATGCCGCCGGCCACGGGGACGGCCTTGCGCACCTCGAGGTGCACCCCGCCGTCGTAGCCGATCTCACTTGCCAGCAGCCTCGCCGCCCGCACCGCGAGGTTGCGGTCGTCGACCGGCACCCCGGACACGTCGACGACACCCTCGACCGAGATCGAGAAGCCGTCGGCGTGAGAGGCATAGACGTCCTCATACGCCGAGACGGCCTGGTACACCGACGCGACGTCGTGGTAGCCGTCGTCCTGCACGTCGCCGACTTCGAAGAACACGTTGATCTTGCCGGGCGCACGCACGTGCACCCGACGGGACGACGCGGCCGGACTCACGAGTCCGCCGACTCCCACATCCCGACGTCCATGCCGTCCGAGAGCGCGTCGATGCGCTCCAGCTCCTCGGTGTCGAAGGCGGGTCCGTTGACGGCGGCGAGGTTCTCGTCGAGCTGCGCCGGGCGGGAGGCGCCGACGAGGGCCGACGCCACCACCTCGTTGCGCAGGACCCACTGCAGGGCCATCTGCGCCAGGCTCTGGCCGCGCTCCTTGGCGATCGCGTCAAGGCCCACGAGGCGGCCGCGCCCGGACTCGGAGACCGTGTCCCGCGGCACCGACCAGCGCTCGACCGAGCGGTCGGCCGCGCCCTCGCCGAGGTACTTGTCCGTCAGCAGGCCCTGCGCCAGCGGCGAGAACGCGATGGCGCCCAGTCCCTCCTGCTCGAGCGCGCCGGTGAGGCCGTCCTCGATCCAGCGGTTGGCGATGGAGTACGAGGGCTGGTGGATCACGAGCGGAGTGCCGAGGCTGCGCGCGATGGCGACGGCCTCGACGGTGCGCATGGCGCTGTACGACGAGATGCCGACGTAGCGGGCCTTGCCCTGGCGCACGAGGGTGTCGAGCGCGCCGATGGTCTCTTCCAGCGGCACGGTCGGGTCGTCGCGGTGCGAGTAGAAGATGTCGACGTAGTCGAGCTGCATGCGGCGCAGCGACTGCTCGGCGCTCGAAAGCAGGTAGGTGCGCGACCCGCCGTCGCCGTAGGGGCCCGCCCACATGTCGTAGCCGGCCTTGGACGAGATGATCAGCTCGTCCCGGTAGGGCGCGAAGTCCTCGCGCATCATGCGGCCGAAGTTGGTCTCTGCGGAGCCGTAGGGCGGGCCGTAGTTGTTGGCGAGGTCGAAGTGCGTGATGCCGATGTCGAAGGCGTGACGCAGCACCTCGCGCTGGCGGTCGAACGGCACGTTGTCGCCGAAGTTCCACCACAGGCCCAGCGAGATCGGGGGCAGACGCAGGCCCGATGCCCCGACGCGGCGGTAGTCGACGGAGGCGTATCGGTCTTCAGCGGCCGTGTACGGGCGGTGAAGGTCGGCGACGGGCGGCTTGGTGCGGGGCGATTCGGTCACGCTCCCACGCTACTGCGCGAGGGGTGCCGCGCGCGCGATCCTGAGGAAGTCCGCCACGACCAGTTCTTCGCCGCGCGCCGTCGGGGCAACGCCCGCCGCTTCGAGCACGGCGGATGCCGCTGCCGACGAGCCGCCCAGCACACCGGCGAGCGCCTGCCGCAGCATCTTGCGGCGCTGACCGAACGCGGCATCCACGATCGCGAAGGTGCGCCGCCGCTCGGCCTCGGTCCCGCGCGGTTCGGCGTCGCGGCGGAAGGCCACCAGCACGCTGTCGACGTTGGGCACCGGCCAGAACACCTGGCGTGACACGGTGCCCGCCAGGCGCCACGGGCCGTACCAGGCCGCTTTCACGCTGGGGCTGCCGTACGCCTTGGTGCCGGGCTGCGCGGCGAGGCGCTCCCCCACCTCGGCCTGCACCATGACCACGCCGCGGTCGAGGTGCGGGAACGTCTCGAGAAAATGCAGCAGCACGGGCACGCTGACGTTGTACGGGAGGTTGGCGACCAGCACCTCGGGGTCGCCGGGAAGCTCCGTGATGCGAAGCGCATCGGCGTCGACGACCGTGAGTGCGCCGTCGGGCACGCCGTGGGCGGCTGCGGTCGCGGGCAGCCGCGCGGCGAGGCGGTGGTCGATCTCGACGGCCGTCACCGCGGCGCCGGTCTCGAGGATGGCCAACGTCAGCGAGCCGAGCCCGGGCCCGACCTCCACGACCCGGTCCTCGGGACGCACACCGGCGACCTGCACGATCTTGCGCACCGTGTTGGCGTCGACGACGAAGTTCTGCCCGAGCTTCTTGGTGGGGGTGACGTCGAGTTCGGCGGCGAGCGTGCGGATCTCGGTGGCGCCGAGGAGGGTCACGGTCACGGCGTCTCCTCGAAGGGGCCGTAGACGGCCAGGGTGTTGGATGCCAGCTGGGCGCAGAGCTCGTCGAGGTCGACGTCGAGCTCGTCGGCCAGGAACCGCACGGTCGCCGGGATCAGATACGGCGCGTTGGGGCGGCCGCGGAACGGCGCCGGCGTCAGGAACGGGGCGTCGGTCTCGACGAGGATGCGCTCGCGCGGCGTGACGGCGAGGGCGTCCCGCAGATTCTGGGCGTTTTTGAACGTGACGTTTCCGGCGAACGAGAGGTAGTAGCCGGCGTCGGCGGCGATGCGCGCCATGTCCGCGTCGCCCGAGAAGCAGTGGAAGACGGTGCGTTCGGGGGCGCCCACCCGCATGAGCGTGGCCAGGACCTCGTCGTGCGCGTCGCGGTCGTGGATCTGCATCGCGACGTCGTGGCGCTTGGCCATGGCGATGTGCGCTTCGAAGCTCTCGTACTGCGCAGGCAGACCCTCGGGACCCGTGCGGTAGAAGTCGAGCCCGGTCTCGCCGATCGCCCGCACCCGGGGCTGTGCGGCGAGGTCGTCGATGACGGCGATGGCCTCGTCGAGCATGCCCCGTTCGGCGTATGCCGGTGCCTCATTGGGGTGGATCGCGACCGCCGCCAGCACCTGCGGGTGGGATGCCGCCGCCCACGCCGACCAGCGGCTCGAGTCGACGTCACCGCCGGCCTGCACGACGCCGATGACCCCGACGGCCGTCGCGCGCGACAGCTGCTCGTCCAGGCTCAGCCCCACTTCGCCGTCCTCGATCTCGAGGTGGGCGTGGTTGTCGTACACCGCCACCGTCAGCGGCTCCGGAGCCGGCGGATAGCTGACGTCGCGCGCACCCTTCTCGCGCTGTCGCACGTACTGGCTGGGGTCGGTCATGCGCTCTGTTCGACGCGGGGGAACAGCGGTGCGAGGCCGCTCACCGAGGCCCCGGCGGGCAGCTGCCCCCAGGTGCCCGCGTCGCGGATCGGCTGGTCCTGCAGCGCGCCGAGAGTGGCGGCGGCGCCGAGGGCGTCCCAGAGGATGCCGGTGGCGTGCGGCATGACCGGCGAGAGCAGCACGGTGAGCGCGCGCAGCCCTTCGGCTGCGGTGTAGAGCACCGTACCCAGCCGCTCGCGCTGCGCTGCGTCCTTGGCCAGCGCCCACGGCTCGTTCTCGGTGATGTAGAGGTTGAGCGCGTCGACGATCGTCCAGATGGCGGCGATGGCCTCGTCGGGGCGGAAGCGCTCCATCGCGGCATCCGCGGCGGTCGCGGCATCCGCCACGGTCCGCTGGATGTGGAGGTCGGCCTCGGTGTACGCGCCTGCCGGCGGCACGATGGCCTCGAAGTAGCGCTCGATCATCGCGACCGTGCGCGAGGCGAGGTTTCCGAATCCGTTGGCGAGCTCCGCCTGGTAGCGGGCGGAGAGGTCCTCCCACGAGAACGACCCGTCCTGGCCGAAGGCGATGGCCGAGAGGAAGTAGAACCGATAGGCGTCCGAGCCGAACACGTCGGTGATCTCGGTGGGCGCGATGCCGGTGAGCTTCGACTTCGACATCTTCTCGCCGCCGACGAGCAGCCAGCCGTGGGCGAAGACACCCCGGGGCACCTCGAGGCCGGCGGCCATGAGCATGGCCGGCCAGATGACGGCGTGGAAGCGGAGGATGTCCTTGCCCACCACGTGGTAGGCCGGCCAGCGCCGGTCGAACTGCTCCTGGTCGCTGCCGTAGCCGACGGCGGTGGCGTAGTTCAGCAGTGCGTCGACCCACACGTAGATGACGTGGGACTCGTCCCACGGCACCTTGATGCCCCAGTCGAACGTGGACCGCGAGATGGAGAGGTCCTTGAGGCCGTTCTTGACGAACGAGACGACCTCGTTGCGCGCCGAGTCGGGGCGCAGGAAGTCGGGCACCGTCTTGTAGAGCTCGAGCAGCTTGTCCTGGAACTCGCTGAGCTTGAAGAAGTAGTTCTTCTCCTGCAGCAGCTCCAGCGGCTTGGAGTGGATCGCGCAGACCTTGAGACCCTCGAAGGCCCCGGTGCCGTCGACGATCTCGGACTCCGGCTTGAACTCCTCGCAACCGACGCAGTACAGCGCCTCGTACTCGCCTGCGTAGATGTATCCCCGGTCGTACAGCGTCTGGAAGAAGACCTGCACGTTGCGCTCGTGGCGCTCCTGCGTGGTGCGGATGAAGTCGTCGTTGGCGACGTCGAGCGTCTGCAGGAGCGGGAACCACGACTCGGTGACGAGCTTGTCGACCCATTGCTGGGGCGTGACGCCGTTCGCCGCGGCGGCGCGCAGCATCTTCTGACCGTGCTCGTCGGTGCCGGTGAGCATCCAGGTGTCGTCGCCGGCCTGGCGGTGCCAGCGCGCGAGGGTGTCCACCGCCACGGTCGTGTAGCCGTGGCCGATGTGGGGCACGTCGCTCGGGTAGTAGATCGGCGTCGTGATGTAGAAGGATCGGCCTGAGGTCACCCGTCGATTCTAGGTGGGGCCGCGCTGTGAGCCCGCCCCCTGTTACGCGGGCGGCATAGGTTCCACCACGGGTAGCACCGGGTACAGGCCTGCCTCGGGGTCGCTGGCCCGGGTTGCACTGGTCTGGTGCCCACGCCGCCCCCGGGCGGGCTCCCGGCCGGGCCCCTTGCGCAACACCGGTCGCCCGTCGAAGGCCGGCCCGCCCAGGGGATCGCGCTTGTCACGCAGGTCGGTGTCCCACCCCAGTCCGCCCGCCATCTTCAGCCGGAGCTGCTCGACCGCGGACTCCAGCCCGTCGAGCCCGTCGCGCGTCAGGAAGTACCAGCGCCATTGATAATCCGCGCGCACCTCGATGAAACCGGCGTCGCGAAGGATGCGCAGGTGCTTCGAGACCGCCGTGCGCGAGATGGCGAACTCGGCGCCCACGGCCTCAGCGAGCTGCCCGGCGGTGTGCTCGCCGCTGGCGAGGACGTCGATGATGCGCCGCCGCGCGGGCTCGGCCATCGCTTCGAAGGGGTTGATCCTGCGCCGGTACCTGTCCATGCGCGGACGATACGGCCACCCTCCGACATCGACGGATGCCGCGGCGGGCGACGCTCCGCGAGCCGTCACCGGCGCGCACCGGGCCGAACTTTCGACGTCCTCTCGTTTCACCATGTGAGTTCCCGCTCACACAGCCACGCCGCGGCCGGCGAGCGTGGCTGTGCCGTGCGGCGGGAGCATCCGCCTGGCGGACTCGGCTCGGCAGCCCCTCCCCGCGTGAACGGGAACTCACATGCGGGCGAGCTGGTTCCAACCCCATGCGTGAACGGGAACTCACACGGCACAGTGGAACGGGAACTCACACGACACAGTGTGAACAGGAACTCACACGGCACAGTGTGAACGGGAACTCACACGGCACAGTGTGAACGGGAACTCACATGCGCAATCGGGAGACTGTCGGCGAACGGACGCGAGGCGCAGGGTGCGAGTCGGCAGACGGGCGCGGGCGCGGGGCGCGAGGCTGCGCCTCAGGCGGTGCCGCGCACGACGAGCGTCGTCGGCAGCACCAGGTCGGTGCGGGGAACCCCGTTGATCACGTCGATCAGGATCTCCACCATCGCGCTGCTGATCTCCGACCACGGCTGACGCATCGTGGTCAAGGGCGGCTCGTGCGTCTCAGCCAGTCCCGAATCATCGAAGCCGGCGACGGCGAGGTCCTCGGGCACCCTGAGCCCCGCCCGGCGCGCGGCCGCGATCGCCCCCACCGCCATCACGTCGGATGCCGCGAAGACCGCGTCGATGTCGGGGGCGCGCTGTAGCAGCCGCGTCATCGCCGCATCACCCGCCTCGCGGGAGTAGACATCCTGCTCCACGAGGTCCGGGTCGAACCGGTCCCCCATCTCCTCGCGGAAGCCCACCAGTCGATAGCGGCCGCCCGAGGTGTCGTCGGGGCCCGTGATGAGCGCGATCCTGCGGTGACCGCGGTCCATCAGGTACCGGGTCATCACCCGCGCCGAACCGACCTCGTCCACCGACACCGTCGGCACCTGGGCGCGGTATCCGAGCGGCACACCGGTGCACACAGTGGGCACGCCCGCCTCGATGAGCGAGACCAGCAGCGGATCCGATTCGTGGGACGAGATGAGCAGAACGCCGTCGACGTGGCCGGCGCTGACATAGTGCTCGACGTTCGCCCGCTCAGAGGCGGTGTCCGCGACGAGCAGCACGAGGGTCATCGACCGCTGGGCGAGCGCTTGGGTAGCCCCGCGCAGAAGCAGGGCAAAGGTGGGGTCGGAGAACAGCAGATGCTGCGGCTCGGTCAGCAGGAACGCCAGCGAGTTCGACCGCCCCGTCGCGAGGCTCCGCGCGGCGTGGTTCGCGGTGTATCCGGTGCGCGCGATGGCATCCTCGACCGCCTGCCGGGCGTCCGGGGACACCCAATGCCCGCCGTTGATCACGCGCGACACCGTGCCACGCGACACGCCTGCCGCCGCCGCGACGTCTCGGATCGTCGGTCGGCGGCGGGTCTCGCTGATCTCGCCCACGTGCAGGACTTTACCCCCCGAGCGCCTCGGACTGGGACCGGTCACGGTTCCATAACGTCGAGTTACCGAGCGCCCGCGATCACGTATGCTGTTCCCAGCTGGGACCGGTCACAGCCGGACCCACACAAACCCTGACCCGAGGAAGCGTTCCATGACCTCGACGCCGCGTTGGCCCGACATCGACGGCATCGCCTACGGCGGCGACTACAGCCCTGAGCAGTGGTCGCCCGAGACCTGGCGCGAAGACGTCGCGCTCATGCGCGAAGCAGGCGTGAACCTCGTCAGCATCGGCATCTTCTCGTGGGCGCTGCTGGAAACCAGCGAAGGGGTCTTCGACTTCAGCTGGCTGGACGAGGTCGTCGAGCTGCTGCACGCCAACGGCATCCGCATCGACATGGGCACGCCCACCGCGTCGCCGCCGGCGTGGTTCTTCGCCGAGCACCCCGACGCCCGCGTCATCACCCGCGACGGTGTCGTCATGGGCTTCGGCGCCCGCGGCATGGCCTCGCACTCGGCGCCCGCCTACCGCACGGCGGCCGTGCGCATCGCCACCGAGCTCGCCAAGCGCTACGGCGGGCACCCCGCGGTGGTGCTCTGGCACGTGCACAACGAGTTCGGCGTGCCGGTGGGCGAGGACTACTCCCCCCACGCGGTGCGTGAATGGCGCCTGTGGCTGCAGCAGCGCTACGGCTCGCTCGACGGGCTCAACAAGGCATGGGGCACGGCCTTCTGGGGCCAGCACTACACCGACTGGGAGCACGTCGGCGCGCCGGCAGCCGCCCCGTCGGTCGTCAACCCCGCGCAGCGCCTGGACTACGCCCGCTTCACCGACCACCAGCTGCGCGCCTGCTTCATCGCCGAGCGCGACGCGATCCGCGCGCACAGCGACCGCCCCATCACCACGAACTTCATGGCCAACCAGCACAACGGCTGCGACCTGTGGGCGTGGGCGCGCGAAGTCGACATCGTCTCGGACGACCACTACCTGTGGGCGGCAGACGAAGAGGGCGAGATCGGCCTGGCCATCGCCGCCGACCTCACCCGTTCGGTGGGCGGCGGCGCGCCGTGGATCCTGATGGAGCACTCCACGTCGGCGGTCAACTGGCAGCCCCGCAACATCGCCAAGCGCCCGGGCGAGATGGCCCGCAACTCGCTGTCGCACTTCGGTCGGGGCGCCGACGGCATCCTCTTCTTCCAGTGGCGCGCCTCGCGCTCCGGCGCCGAGAAGTTCCACTCCGCGATGCTTCCGCACGCCGGCACCGGCTCCCGGGTGTGGCGTGAGGTCGTCGACCTCGGCGGCAAGCTCGGGCGTCTCGGCGAGGTGCGCGGCTCCCGCGTGCACGCCGACGTCGCGATCCTGTGGGACTTCGAGTCCTTCTGGGCCCAGGACCTCGAGTGGCGTCCGTCCGAGGACGTCAGCCACGACGAGCGCATCCGCGCGTACTACGAGCGGCTGTGGCGCGACGGCATCACGGTGGACTTCGCCCTGCCCGGGCAGGACCTCTCCGGCTACAAGCTCGTCATCGCCCCGGCCCAGTACATGCTGAGCCAGGCCGACGCCGACAACCTCAACCGCTACGTCGAGCGCGGCGGGACCCTCGTGGTCTCGTTCTTCTCCGCCGTCGTCGACGAGCACGACGCGGTGCACGCCGGCGGATTCGGCGCCCCGCTGCAGCCCGCCCTGGGCGTGCGCGTCGAGGAGCACCTGCCGCTGCGCGAGGGTGCGACGGCCGCGATCGACTGGGACGGCACACGTCTGAGCGCCGACGTCTGGCAGGAAGACCTGGTGCTCGCAGGAGCCGAGGTCCGCGCGACGTACCTCGAGGGACCCGCCGCCGGCGAACCGGCCATCACCCGCCACCACCACGGCAGCGGGACCGGCTGGTACGTCAGCACCCGCCCGGATGCCGAGGGACTGGATGCCATCATGAAGGCGGTCTACGCCGACGCCGGCATCCGCCCCACCGACCTGCCCGTCGGGGTCGAGGCCATCCGTCGCCGTCGCGACGAGGTGGAATACCTCGTCGCGATCAACCACGGCGCGAACAGCGCCGCGCTCCCCGCCGATGGCGTCGACCTCCTGACGGGGGCCGAGGTCAAGGGCATGCTTGAACTTGCGGCCGGCGGCGTAGCCGTCATCCGCTCGGAGGAACAGCACACTCCGCACTGAGAGATGTACCCGTTGCGGCCACCCGGCCCAACACTCACCACCGGTCGTAAGGGCGCGACCTCGTCAGAGGCCCGCAGGATCGACCACCCCACGGAAGGAAAATCCATGCGCAAGATGGGAATGAGCATCGTCGCAATCGCGTCGACTGCCGTCCTGCTCGCCGGCTGCTCGGGCGGCGGCGACACCGCCAACGAGTCGGAGGGCACCGAAGGTTCGGGCGCTGTCCTGACCGTCTGGACCGACGAGAACCGCGAGCCCGCCATCGAAGCAGCCGCTGCGGCCTTCGAGGAGGAGACCGGCGCCAAGATCGAGCTCGTCCAGAAGAACTTCGAGGACATCCGCGCCGACTTCATCGCACAGGTGCCGACCGGCGAGGGCCCCGACATCACGATCGGCGCGCACGACTGGCTCGGCGCGCTTGTCGCCGCCGGCGTCGTGGACACGGTGGACCTCGGCGACAAGGCGAGCTCCTTCGAGCAGGTCGCGATCGACGCGATGACGTACGAGGGCCAGCTGTACGCCCTGCCCTACTCGCTCGAGACGATCGCGCTCGTCCAGAACACCGACATGGTCGGCGAAGAGGCTCCGGCCACGTGGGACGACATGGTCGCCGCCGCGCAGGCTGCCGGCGCGGAGCGTCCGATCGTCATCAACACCGCCGGCCAGACCGGTGACGCCTACACGATGTACGGCTTCCAGACCTCGTTCGGCGCCCCCGTCTTCGAGCAGGACGACACCGGCTCGTACACGGCCCAGGTCGGCATGGGCGGCGCGCCCGGTGAGGCGTTCGCCACGTGGCTCGGCGCCAACGGCGCCAACGGCACCGGCATCATCTCCACCACGATCGACTACGACACCAACAACGAGCTGTTCGCGTCCGGCCAGGCTGCGTACACCGTTCAGGGCCCGTGGGCGATCGAGGCGCTGACCGCCGATGGCGTCAACGTCACGGTCAACCCGATCCCGTCCGCCGGTGGCGAGACCGCCGCGCCGTTCGTGGGCGTGCAGGGCTTCTACCTGAGCTCGCAGAGCGAGAACGCGCTGCTGGCCCAGGAGTTCCTGACGAACTACCTCGCCACCCCCGAGGCGCAGAAGGCCCTGTACGAGGCCGACCCGCGCATCCCGGCGTGGAGCGAGCTGGCCGAGGAGGTCTCGAGCGACCCGATCATCGGTGGTTTCGTCGCCTCGTCGCAGAACGGCGTCCCCATGCCGTCCATCCCCGAGATGGGTTCGGTCTGGGACCTGTGGAACGCCGCGCAGGTTCAGATCATCGGTGGCGCCGACCCCGTGTCGACGTGGAACCAGATGGTCGCTGACGTCGAAGCAGCCATCGGCTGATACCCCGCGGGGCGGGAGGCTCATCCCTCCCGCCCCGCACCCTCTCGCACACCGCGAGCCCCCGATGCAGGAGAAGCACATGTCGGTACCGCAGGAAAAAGCCGCAGCGCCCGCGCCGCAGACGTCCTCACCCTCACTCACCCCCCGTGGCGAGTCGCACGCGCGCAGCTGGCGCGGCATCGGATGGGGCTTCGTCGTCAAATTGCTGCTGATGGCGGTGGTCAACGCCTTCGGCATCATGGCGGCCATCAGCGCGGTGCGCGCGGAGTCGTGGCTGATCCTGTCGGTCTCGATCCTGCTGCTGATCATCGCCAACGTCGTCTACTTCACCAAGCGCGCTCTGCCGCTGAAATACCTGGTGCCGGGCCTGATCTTCCTGCTGGTCTTCCAGGTGTTCATCTTCGCGTACACCGCCTACATCGCCTTCACCAATTACGGCAGCGGCCACATCGGCACGCAGGAGCAGGCTGTCAACGCCGCTCTCATCCAGGGCGAGCGACGCATCGACGACTCGCCCACCTTCCCGCTGACCGTCATCGAGCGCGGCGGTGAGTACGGCTTCGCCATCGTCGACGACGGCGACGTGTACGCCGGCGACAGCGACGAACCCCTGAGCGAGGTCGACGACGCCGTCATCGGCGCAGCGGGCTCCGCCACCGAGGTCCCCGGCTGGAACGTCGTGCCGCGCGCGGACCTGCTCACCGACCAGACCCTGCAGCAGACCGTGCAGAGCCTGCGCGTGCCCGTCTCGGACGACCCGAACGACGGGTCCATCCGCACCCGAGAGGGTACGACCGGCGCGATCTACGAATCCACGCTGGTGTGGGACGAGAACGCCGAGACGATCACCGACACGACGACGGGCACGGTGTACAGCGCGGACGACCGCGGCAGCTTCGTCGCTGAGGACGGCACCGCGCTCACCACCGGGTGGTACGTCAACGTCGGCTTCGACAACTTCGTGCGGCTGTTCACCGAGCCCCGGCTCGTGGAGCCCCTGCTGATGGTGGCCGGATGGACCTTCGCGTTCGCGATCCTGTCGGTGGTCCTCAGCTTCGGCGTCGGACTGCTCTTCGCCATCATCTTCAACGATCCGCGCGTGCGGGCGCGCAAGTGGCTGCGGACGCTGTTCATCCTCCCGTACGCCTTCCCCGCCTTCATGTCCGCGCTGCTGTTCCGAGGCATGTTCAACGCCGAGTTCGGCGTGATCAACGACCTCTTCTTCTTCGGCGCCGAGATCAACTGGCTGGGTGACCCCTGGCTCGCGCGGATCGCCGTGCTGTGGGTGAACCTGTGGCTCAGCTACCCGTACTGGTTCCTCGTGTGCACGGGCGCGCTGCAGGCGCTGCCGGCGGACACCCTCGAGGCGGCGGCGCTGGACGGTGCCGGGCGGTTCCGCCAGTTCCGCTCGATCATCCTGCCGCTGCTGCTGGTGTCGACCGCTCCGCTGCTGATCTCGTCCTTCGCGTTCAGCTTCAACAACTTCACCATCATCTACATGTTCAACAACGGCGGGCCGGCCATACCCGGGGCGCCGTATGCGCTGGGTGCCACCGACATCCTCATCTCGGCGATCTATGACATCGCCGGAATCTCGGGCGGTGTGGCCGACTACGGCCTGGCCAGCGCCCTGTCGATCATCATCTTCATCATCGTCGGAGCGATTTCCGCCGTCGCCTTCCGACAGACCCGCAAGCTCGAGGAGTACCAGTGATGTCCACCACGACTGCGCAGGCCGTTCCGGCGACTCCCGCCACCGATCAGCGGCGCGCCGGCCAGCGCCGGCGCTGGTTCCTCGAGGTCGGCTGGAAGTACCTCGTCGCGATCGCGATCATCTTCTACGCCACGTTCCCGCTGGTGTACGTGCTGTCGGCTTCGCTCAACCCGCGGGGCACGCTCTCTTCGGCGAACGCGCTCTTCAGCGCATTCGACCTGTCCAACTACATGGCGCTGGCCGACACCAAGTACTGGGCCTGGGCCGGCAACACGCTCATCGTCGCGGGCATCTCGTCGATCGGCGCGGTGCTCATGGGCGCCGCCGCTGCGTACGCCTTCTCGCGATTCCGCTTCAGCGGCCGCCGCGCCGGCCTGACGACGCTGCTCATCGTGCAGATGTTCCCGCAGGCGCTGGCCTTCGTGGCGATCTTCCTCATGCTGCTGACGCTGGGCGAGGTCATCCCCGCCCTGGGGCTGAACTCCAAGATCGCGCTCATCTGCGTGTACCTCGGCGGCGCGCTGGGTGCGAACACGTTCCTCATGTACGGGTTCTTCAACACGATCCCCATGGAGATCGACGAGTCCGCCAAGATCGACGGCGCCACGCACGCGCAGATCTTCTGGCAGCTGATCATCCCGCTGGTGACGCCGATCCTCGCCGTCGTCGCGCTGCTGGCGTTCATCTCGGCTTTCGCGGACTTCATCATCGCCAAGATCGTGCTCGTCTCCGAGGATCAATGGACCCTCGCGGTCGGCATGTACCAGTGGGTGTCCAACCAGCTCTCGTCGAACTGGGGGCTCTTCGCCGCCGGAGCGGTGCTGGCCTCGATCCCCGTGCTCGTGCTGTTCCTGTCGCTGCAGCGCTACATCGTCGGCGGCCTCACCGCCGGCTCCGTCAAGGGCTGAGTCAGCGGCCGGCTGACCGGGCGGCGAGAGCCGCCTGGTACAGCTCGCGCGAGGACAGACCGGATGCCGCGGCCACCTGGCCCGCGGCATCCTTCAGTCTCACGCCGTCACGGACGAGTTCCTGCACGTGGGCGAGTGCGTCGTCGGGATCGGACGCGCGAGCCGGCGCCCCGCCGACGACCACGACGATCTCGCCGCGGACGCCGCCCTCGGCCCATGCGGCCAGTTCAGCCAGTCCGCCGCGCACGATCTCCTCGTGCATCTTCGTCAGCTCGCGGCAGACCGCCGCCGGCCGGTCGTCGCCGAAAGCCACGGCCATCGCGGCAAGCGTGGTCGCCAGCCGCGACGGCGCCTCGAAGAACACCATGGTGCGCGGCTCGCGTGCCAGCGCGCCGAACGTCGACGCCCGCTCCCCCGCCTTGCGCGGCGGGAAGCCCTCGAAGGTGAAGCGGTCGGTCGGAAGGCCGGCCACCGCCAGCGCCGTCAGCACGGCGCTGGGCCCGGGGATCGCGGTGACCGTCACGCCCGCCGCAGCGGCGGCCGCGACCAGCCCGTAGCCGGGGTCGCTGACGGTCGGCATGCCGGCATCGCTGAGCACGAGCAGATCCTGCTCGCGCGCGAGGGCGACGAGCTCACCCGCACGTGCCTTCTCGTTGTGGTCGTGCAGCGCGATGAGGCGGGGACGGTTGGCGACACCGAGCGCCGCCAGCAGGCGCTGGGTGGTGCGGGTGTCCTCCGCGGCGACCACCTGAGCGGTCTCGAGTGCTTCGATCAGACGCCTGGACGCGTCGCCCAGATTGCCGATCGGGGTGGCCGCAAGGATGATCATCGAGCCAGCATAAGGTGGTCTGCGTGACCGCCGAGACGCTGCTTCCCGAGGCGCCGTCGTGGTACGACCGCCTGGCGGCCCGCGTGCGCGCCGACCCTCGGCTCGAGCGCCGCCTGGGCTGGATCGTCCCGCTGGTGATCACGGTGATCGCCGGCATCCTGCGGCTGTGGAACCTGGGGCACCCCCACGCCATCGTCTTCGACGAGACGTATTACGTGAAGGATGCCTGGAGCCAGTGGAACCTCGGCTACGCCGCCACCTGGCCCGAGGAGGCGGATGCCGCCTTCGCCGCCGGCGACACCGACGCGTTCACCGACATCGGCAGCTTCGTGGTGCACCCGCCGCTGGGAAAGTGGATCATCGGGGCCGGCATGGCGCTGTTCGGACCGGACTCGTCGTTCGGCTGGCGCGTGGGCGTCGCGCTCGCGGGCACCGCCGCGGTGCTGGTGCTGTACTTCGTCGCCCGTGCCCTCACCGGCTCGCTCGCCTTCGCCGCGGTCGCCTCGGGCCTCATGGCGGTCGACGGGCTCGCGATCTCGATGAGCCGCGTCGCCCTGCTGGACACGCCGCTCATGCTCTTCGTGCTGGTGGCATTCTGGTTCGCGCTGCTGGACCGAGCCGGACACCTGGATCGCCTCGCCGCCGCCGTGACGGCTCGGAGTCACGCGGGCGAGCCACCGGTGTGGGGTCCGGTGCTGTGGAACCGCCCGTGGCTGGTCGCCGCAGGGGTCGCCGCCGGTGCGGCGGCGGCGGTGAAGTGGTCGGGCGTGTGGGTGCTCGCAGCCATCGGGCTCTACGCCGTCGTCACCGACGCGCTCGCCCGTCGCCGCCTCGGTATCTGGCAGTGGCCGACCGATGCCGTCCGCCAGGGCGCCGCCTCGTTCGTGCTGCTCGTTCCCGTGGCGGCCGCGGTGTATCTGGCCTCGTGGACGGGGTGGCTCGTCACCGAGGGCGGCTACGGGCGCCAGAGCGCCGACACCTCGCCGGCGGGCGGTGTGTGGGCCTGGGTGCCCGCGGCGCTGCAGAGCCTGTGGCGCTATCACGAGGCCATCTACGCGTCGGCGGCGGGCATGGACTCGCCTCACAGCTACGCCAGTCCCGCCTGGCAGTGGCCGCTGCTGCTGCGCCCCACCTCGATGTACGCCGCCCGCACCGCAGACGGCGACGCGGGCTGCGACGCGGCCAACGGCTGCATGGACATCATCTACAGCATGCCGAACCCGCTCGTGTGGTGGGCGGCCGCGGCGGCGGCCGTCTACCTCGTGTACCGGTTCATCGTGCGGCGGTCATGGCGGGATGCGTTCGTGCTGACGGCCATCGCCTCGACATGGGTGCCGTGGCTGTTCTACCCCGAGCGCACGGTCTTCCAGTTCTACACGGTGGTCATCCTGCCGTTCTCACTGCTCGCGCTCACTTTCGCTCTGCAGGACATCGCGGCGCCGCACAGCGCCGACCCGGTGCGACGTCGTGCGGGGCAGCGCGTCGTGATCGTCTTCCTCACCATCGCATTGCTCGTCTCGGCCTTCTGGTACCCGCTGGTGTCGGCCGTCACCGTGCCGTACGACTTCTGGCGCGCACACAACTGGCTGCCCGGCTGGATCTGACCGGCACAGAGCGCACCGCCACCATAGGGTGGAGGCGTGTTCAGCTACAGTGTGGCGCCGGTGGCGGCCGAGGCCGGGTTCGCCATGGTCGGCGATCGTTTTCTGCTCGTGGCGTCGTCGGAGATCGGGGACGCGTCCGCCCGGGAGCTGTGGACGCTGCTGTCCACCGGCGACACGGCGCTCGAAGATGTGCTGTCCGCGCTCGCCGAGCGCGGCATCGAGCTGCTCCCCGATTTCGCGCTCGTCGAGCTGGTCGACGCGCGGACGAGCTCGGTCAATGTCGCGGTGCGCGGCACCGCCGAGGCCCAGCTGCACGGACCGGAGCGTACGACGCTCGCGGGACCGGGCATCGGCACGTGGGTCGAGGGGTCCGCCCAGCACGTGGCGGGGATCGCGCTGACCCTGGGAGCGACATCGCCGACGGCGCTGCTGCCGCTCGGGCGGGGGGTCGTGAGATCCGACCGCCTGCAGTGGGGCACGGTGCCGCCAGAGCGCCCCGCCCCCGCCGACCGTGCTGGTGTCGTCCCGGACTGGGCCGCAGACCTGGAGGACGACGCCGCACAGTCGACGACCGTGTTCGACCGCGAAGAACTGGCAGCGCTCGTCTCGGCGGCCGTGGGTGCACGTCCCGACCGCGCGCGTGCTGCCGCCCGGCCGGACGCCCCGCGCCGGCTCGTGCTCGCCATGGACGGCGGACGGGTGCTCGAGCTCGATCTTCCGGTGGTGTTCGGACGGGCCCCCGATCCGGGGGCGCACCCCGGGGCGAGGCTCGTGCCCTTGTCGTCCCCGCGGCGCGAGATATCGGGAACGCACATCGAGGTGGTGCTCGACGGCGACCACCTGCTGGTGCGTGATCTGGACTCCACGAACGGCACCGTGGTGCGCCACGCGGACGGCTCGGCGATGCTGCTGCGCGGCGGCGCGACGGCGCGTCTGGCCGAGGGAGCAGTGCTGGACATCGGCGACGGCAACGTCGCCCGCTTCCACGCCGCGCCGTAGCGCGAGCGACGATTTCCAGGCACGTGCGCCCTGTGTTAGAAACTTCTAAGGAAGCCGTACAGCGGGGGCTCGGCTTCTCGCTCCGCGGCCCCCGTCGACTCCCAGGGCACGTGAGGTGAACGGTGGCGAACAGGCTTCCTTCTGCGCCCCCCGTGCTTCCAGGGTTCACCTATGTGCGTCCCCTCGGGACCGGCGGCTTCGCCGACGTGTTCCTCTTCGAGCAGAATCTGCCGCGGCGCCCGGTCGCCGTGAAGGTGCTGCTGGAGGACATCGTCGACGAGGGCCTGCTGCGTATGTTCAACGCCGAGGCCGACGTCATGGCCCGCCTGAGCTCGCACCCCTCGATCCTGACGATCTACGAGGCGAGCATCTCCGCCGACGGCCGGCCCTACCTGGTCATGGAGTACTGCCCCACCTCGCTGACCAATCGCTACCGGCGCGAGGTCATGCCCGTGGCCGAAGTGCTTCAACTGTCGGTCAAGATCGCCTCGGCGCTCGAGACCGCCCACCGCTCCGGCCTGCTGCACCGCGACATCAAGCCGTCGAACATCCTCGTCACCGCCTTCGGCTCACCCGTGCTCAGCGACTTCGGCATCGCCGCAGCCGTCAACGGACGCACCGGCGCCGACGAGGTGTTCGCGATGTCGGTGCCGTGGAGCGCCCCCGAGATCGTCGATGAACGGGTGTCGGGGTCGATCCCCGCGGAGATCTGGGGGCTGGGCGCGACGGTCTACTCGCTGCTGGCCGGACGCAGCCCGTTCGAGCGCTCCGGGAGCGGTCAGAACTCCCGTGACCAGCTGAAGAGCCGCATCCGGCGCGCGTCCTACACCCCCATCGGTCGTCCGGACGTGCCAGAACGCCTCGAGGCCGTGCTCGCGCGATCGATGAGCAAGGACCCCGCTGCACGCCAGGCTTCGGCGGCCGAGTTCGCCCACGAGCTGCAGCTGGTGCAGCACGAGCTGGGAATGCCGCACACGGCGCTCGAAGTCGCCGTCGACGAATGGGCGATGGCCGGCGTCGCCGTGGACTTCCAGGACGACCGCGCACGCGGGCCGGTGCGGCCCCGCGTCGAACGTGCGACGCAGCGCCCGCCGCGCGCTCGCGGCGGCGCCCGCCGCCGACTCGATGAGGGCACGGTGCTCGCCGGCGCGCGGCCGCTCCGGCGGCCGGGCGCCGTCCGCATCGCGCTCATCGCCTCCGCCGCCGCCGTGGTGGTGGCCGGCGGCATCACCGCCGCCGTGCTGCTGCTGACGGGAAACGGCTGAGATGGCATCCCCCGTCGCCCGCCGGAGACCCTCCGGCAACGTCATCGGCGCTGCCGCCGTGGGCGTGGTGGTTGCGCTCGTGGCCACCCTCGCCGCCGTGTGGCCCGGCTACGACGCGCAGCAGACGCCGCTGGACGATGCGACGGTGTGGGCCATGCAGAACGGCAGTGGCAGCGGGTACGCCCGCGTGAATCTCGAGCTGGCCGAGCTCGACACCGTCAAGCAGGTGGAGAACGGCAGCTCGCTCGCGCAGAACGGCGAACGCCTGTTCGTCTTCAGCGACGGGGGCACGCAGTTCGCCGACGTCGACATGGCAACGCCGGACGATCTCACCGCCGACTCCGAAGACGCCTTCGCCCCCACGCCAGCCGGCACCGCCGACATCGCCGTCGCGGGTGACTTCCTCGTGTATCGCACGGAGGCCGGTGCCGTACACGGCGCCACCCTGTCCAGCGGCGGTCAGACAACCCCCATCGACCCGTACGCCGACGCCGACGTCGAAGAGGGACAGGAGCGCCCGCGGTTCGTCGCCACCGCCGTGGCCGTCGACGACTCCGGCGTGGTCTACGCCTACTCGGCCGACGAGGGGCGCGTGCTGCGTGCCGAGGCGGCGACGGGACGCATCCTCGGCGAGGACGACACGCCCCGCTCCCCCACCGACGCCCAGCTGACGGCCGTGGCCGGCCGGTGGGCGCTGCTGGATGAGAGCAGCGGCGAGCTCTTCATCGACGGCCGCGACGAGCCCGTCGAAACCGGTGTCGACGCGGGTGCCGTCGTGCAGCGGGCAGCGGCGACCGGCACCGCCGTGCACATCGCCGACACGGCGGGTCTCGTGCGGGTCTCCCTCGATTCCCTCACGGCCGCCCGGGCCCACTCCGCGGCCGCCCTCGGAACCCCCGTGGCCCCGGCGACCGTGTCGGGGAGCGTGTACGCGGCATGGCTTCCCGAAGGCTCCGCCGAGGGCACCCTGTGGTCCGGCGCGAGCGGCGAGGCGGTGCCGCTGGACTACGGCGGCATCGACATCGGCGAAGGGCTGGACCCCGTCTTCATCGGCAACGGGACCCGCCTGGCACTGAACGAGCGCCGCTCGGGCTGGGTCTGGACCGTGCCCGAGGGTCGTCTCGTGCCGTCGTCGCAGGCATGGGACCTGGAGGAGCCCGCCGAGGTCGAACAGCAGAACGAGCTGGAAGCCGAGCGCGTGCTCGATCCGAAGCCCCCGGTCGCCGTCGACGACGCCTTCGGGGTGCGGGCGGGGTCGGTCGCGGTGCTGCCGGTGCTGCTGAACGACCACGATCCGAACGAGGACGTCCTCAGCATCGACCCGGCCTCCGTGGAGGGCCTCGACCCGGCGTTCGGCACGCTCTCGACCGCCGGCGCCGACCAGAAGCTGGTCCTCAACGTCGCCCAGGACGCCAGCGGATCGGCGAGCCTGCGCTATCGGGCGACCGACGGCACCGCGACCGGCGGGCTGCTGTCGGATGCCGCGACCGTCACCGTCACCGTCGTCCCGCCGTCGCAGAACAGCCCACCCGTCTGGTGCGGGGTCGAAGGATGCCTCGCGCCCTGGCCGTCGCCGAGCGTGGCTCCCGGCGGCACCGTCAGCGCGGACGTGCTCGAGGGCTGGGTCGACCCCGACGGCGACCCGGTGTACCTCGCGGGTGCCACCGGCGACGCCGCCGGCGGCACGGTCACGACCTCCCCCGCAGGCACGGTGACCTACCAGCATCCGGACCCGCAGGCCGAGGAGTCGGTGACGGTGACGCTCGGCATCACGGTGGCGGACGCCTTCGGCGCCACAGCGGAGCGCCCCCTCAGCATCGCCGTGACCCCGACCCCCGAACTCGCCGCCGAGTCGTTCGCGGTCGTCGGCGTCGTGGGCGAGCCGGTCGCCGTAGACATCGCCCCGTACGTCTCGGGCGCCTCCGGCGCGGTCGCCCTGTCCAAAGCCGTCGCCCTGGACGAGGCGCGCGCGAGCGTCACCGCCAACGCGTCGGGACTGAGCATAGTCGTCACCGCGGCCGAGGCGGGGTCCTACCTCGTGCAGTACACCGTGCGCGACGACCGCACCGAGGTCACGGCCACCGTGCGGGTGACGGTGAAGCCCGCCGACGCGGCATCCATCTCCACGCCGCCGCTGACCGCCTTCGTACGACCGAATGAGGATGCCACCGTCGACGTCTTCCCTGCCGTCGCGAACCCGGCAGGGCTGGTGCTGCTGCTCAGCGACATCCGCCCCCAGAGCGACGCCCGCGCGTCGCTGGGCGTGGACCTCGTGGGGCAGAGCATGCTGCGGGTGAGCGGCTCCACCGACGACGAGCAGCCCGGGCGTCTCGGCGTGATCCGCTACACCGTCTCGGACGGCACCGGCTCGCCCGCCGCCACGACGCAGGGTGAGCTGACGGTCATTCTGCTCCCCTCTCCCAGCGCCGACCCTCCCATCGCCGTGGACGACACCGTCACCGTGCGCGCCGGCAGCCTCATCGACATCCCCGTGCTCGACAACGACAGTGCCCCGTCCGGCGCGCTGATCGGCCTCGACCCCTCGCGCGTGGTCAACGAGAACGATGCAGGGCTCGCCTTCGCCACCGACCGACTGCTGCGCTACCTCGCCCCCAGCGAGCCTGGCGTCTACGCGGTCGGGTACACGATCTTCCGCCTCGGCTTTCCCGAGGTCGTCGACTCCGCCCGAGTGGTGATCACGGTGATCGGAGGCGAAGCGAACCAGGCGCCCGTCCCCCGCACGCTGGAGGGGCGGGTGCTCAGCGGCCAGACCGTGCGCATTCCGTTCACCTCGTTCGACGTCGACCCCGACGGTGACGCCGTGACCCTGGATCGCATCACCACTCAGCCCGAGCACGGCTCCGCGACGATCACGGCCGAGGGCGACGCCATCGTCTACACGAGCCCCGAGGCCTTCAGCGGTCAGGTGCGCTTCCAGTACCAGGTGCGCGACGCCCAGGGCGCCACCGGCACCGCGGACGTGCGCGTGGGTGTGCTCGACACCCAGTCCGACCCGAGCCCGGTGACCTACAGCGATTACATCCAGGTGCAGGCGGGCGAGACCGCCGAGGCGGTCGTGCGGCCCGCCGACAATGACATCGACCCCGCCGGCGGCACGCTCGAACTCGTCTCGGTGTCGCCCGTCGCGCCGCCCGGCAGCGACGAGTACGCGCAGCTGCAGGCGCGCCTGGGCCCCGTCGACGACGGCCGGGTCACCGTGAAGGCCGGTGTGGAGCTGGGGACCTTCTCGTACTCGTACACGGTGCGCAACGACAACGGCGACACGGCGATCGGTCTGCTCGTGATGAAGGTCGTGCGCGGTCCGGTGCCGGACTACCCCGTCGTGCGCGACACGGCGCTGACGATCGAGACGCGCGAGGCGTTCCCCCGCGGCGTGGATGTACTCAGCGGCAAGGTGTCGTGGCGCAACGGCGACGTCTCCGACCTCACGCTGACGCTGTGGGGCACGCATCCCGGCATCACGGTCGACGGGTGGCGCATCTCGGGAGCGATCCCCGACGAGACCCTCCTCATCCCGTTCGAGGTCTCCGGGACGGCGTTCGACGGCACCGAGGTGACCTCGTACGGATTCCTGCGGGTGCCCGGCGACCGCGATGTGCGCCTGAGTCTGCGCAGCACGATGTCGACGCTCGATGTGCGTGAGAACGAGTCCGTCGACGTGGACCTTGCCGAGGCGGTCGCCGTTCCCGCCGGGCAGACCCTCGAGGTCGACGGCGGCGCCGTGCGCGCCGGTGGAGCGCGCGCCGGCGGCACGTGCACGCTCGTCTCGGGTACGACGGTGCGCTACTCGGCCGGGGCCGGCGCCCCGTGGGCGGATACGTGCGTCGTGCCGGTCAAGCTCGGCATCCAGGACCAGTACACCTTCCTCACCGTGCGCATCGTCGTCGAGGCGGAGATGCCGCAGCCGGTGCTGCGCAGCGCCTCGATGGGCGTAAGCCCCGGATCCACCGCGGAGTACGACCTGCGAGGGATGGTCGGCTGGGCCGGCAAGGAGGACTGGGACGCGCTGCAGTACGCCGCCGCGTACCGAGGGGACCAGTTCGACGTGACCCAGACGGGGTCGATCGTGTCGGTGACCGCGCGCGACGCCGCCCGGCCCGGACGCGAAGAGGCCGTCGCCGTGAGCCTGCCCAGCCACCCCGACGCCGCCGCCGCGAGCCTGGTGCTGACCGTCGGTCCTGCACCGTCGGCCCTCCCCAAGGGCGGAACGGTCGTGCAGCGCTGCTCGCAGGCCGGCGGCGCGACGTCGTGCACCATCCCCGTCGTCGGCGCCTCGGGTGAGGTCAACCCACTGCCGGGGACCCCGCTTCGTGTCGTCGCCGCCGGTGGCCCGGCCAACTGCGCCGCCGTCAGCTTCAGCCTGGCCGGCGACAACGCCGTGCGCGCCACATGGGCGGCGGATGCCGCGGGCGCGGCCGACTGCACCGGCTCGTTCGTCGTCGAGGATGCGCAGGGCCGGCAGTCCGCGGGCGACCGCGACGGCCGGGTGATCCTCGACCTGCAGGGCCTGCCGGCAAGCCCCACCCGCCTGGACTGGACCCGGTACGGCCCCACCTCGGTGACGGTGCGCGTCGTCTCCGACTCCGCGTCGTACCCCGCCGTCGAGGGCTACCGCATCCTCAGAGGCGGCGAGGTCGTCGCCACGTGCTCGGCGTCGGGCGAGTGCCCGCCGATCGAGGCCCCCCTGGGCGAGCGAATCGCCTACGAGGCACGCGCGTTCAACGCCGTCGGCGAATCCCGCGGCACCGTGTCGGCCACCGCCTGGGCGTACCGCGCGCCGAACGCGCCCACCGGGGTGCAGGTGTCCCCCACGCCCAACGGCACGGCCGGCGGTATGGCGACCATCACCGTGACCGGAATCGACCGGTCGTCGGGATGGGTGCGCCTCGCCGGCGGCTCCGGGGGTGAGGTCACCCTGCCGGTGCAGGGCGACAGCGTGACCTTCCGCGACTACGTCATCGGATCGAACAACCCGGTCACCCTGACGGCCACACCGCTCACCCGCCACGAACTGCCCCCGATCCCCGGCGGCAGCGACACCGGCGGCGTGCTGTCGTTCCCCGCGAACGGCATCGGCGCACCGATGCTCGAGCTCGCCGTCACCGCGTCGACCACCGGGCGCCCGGGGTCGGTGACGGCCACCGCCACGGTGACCCCCCACGGCGTCGGCGAGCGCATCCTCGTCGGCTTCAGCGACGGCCGAACGTGCCGCCCGACCGAGGCGGTCGCCGCCGGCGGCGGCACGACCACCACGACGTTCAGCGACACGCCCCTCTGGCAGCCGGTGACGGTCACCGCGTGCGCCGTGACAGAGCGGGGCGATGCGCGGTTCGGCAGCGCCGAGGCGACCGGCACAGCCACTCCGATCGCGGGCATCGACGTGCCCGAGGGCAACGCGTCGTACACCGTGGACCCCGGGTTCACCCGCAGTGGCAACGTGTACACGTGGGGCCGCCTCTCGGGAACGCCCGACCTCGACGTCGACTGGCCGTTCGAGCTGCGCTTCCGCGCCGGCGCGACCGAGACCACCGACTTCGCCAGCCTGTTCGCGCTCGGCCGCAACCCCGGGCTGATCGAGGCGTTCGCCTGCAACGACCTGTTCGGCTGCAGCTCCCCCGGCGTCCCCGTCAGCCCGAGCGGACCGGCCTACACCGCCGAGGTCACCTTCCCGAACCGCTGCCTGAGCGATCAGGACGCCCCGGGGATCTCGCCGGACGCCATCGCGGCGAACCCCGCCGACTACACCTGGGCCGTCACCTCCACCACGGACGCGAGCGGCGTGGTGACACTCACCTACACCGTGACGTGGCAGGGCGCCCTCGCGGGGCTGCGCGACGTCTCCGACGGCAACGCGTACGAGCTCCGCTGTGAGCCGCCGCCTCCGCCCCCGCCGCCGCCGGCCGAGCCGCCGCCGGCCGAACCCCCGCCCGCCGAACCCCCGCCGGCAGAACCCCCGCCGACCGGCGATCGCACGCCGTGACCGGCGCACCCCCGTCCCGCCCCGAGAGGAACCCATGACCATCACCGCCGAGCAGACCGCCTGGTTCCAGGAGACGTTCGCGAAGCTCGTCGACAACGTCGAGCAGGTCGTGCTGGGAAAGCGGCACGTGATCGAGCTGGCCTTCACCGCGATGATCTCCGAGGGGCACCTGCTGCTGGAGGATTTCCCGGGCACGGGCAAGACCTCGCTGGCGCGAGCGATGGGCCAGAGCGTGGCGGGCACGAGCACGCGCATCCAGTTCACCCCCGACCTGCTGCCGGGCGACGTCACCGGCATCACGGTGTACGACCAGAAGCGCGGCGAGTTCGACTTCCACCAGGGCCCGGTGTTCGCGAACATCCTGCTCGCTGACGAGATCAACCGCGCATCGCCGAAGACGCAGTCGGCCCTCCTCGAGGTGATGGAAGAAGGCCACGTCACCGTCGACGGCGTGACGCGTCAGGTCGGCGTGCCGTTCCTGGTGGTGGCGACCCAGAACCCCGTCGAGCAGGCGGGCACCTATCGCCTCCCCGAAGCGCAGCTCGACCGGTTCCTGCTGAAGACGTCGCTGGGCTACCCCGACCACGCCGCGACCGTGCGCATCCTCGAAGGCAGCGGCAGCGCCCGCCGCGAGGTGGAGTCCGTCATCACGCCGCAGGGCGTGGTGAGCCTCGCCGACGTCGCCCGCGACGTGTACCTCAACCCGCTGGTACTGGATTACATCGCCCGCATCGTCGGGGCGACACGGCTCGCCACCGAGGTGCGCCTCGGAGTCAGCGTGCGCGGCGCGATCGCTTTGACCAAGGCCGCCAAGACTTGGGCCGTCGCCCACGGCCGCGGGTACGTCACGCCCGACGACGTCAAGGCACTCGCCGAGCCGGTACTCGCCCACCGACTCATCCTCGACCCCGAAGCGGAATTCGACGGCGTGACCGCCGGGGCCGTGATCGGCCAGGTGCTGCTCGACACCGCGCCTCCCAGTCAGCGGGATGCCGTGTGACCCTTCCGTCCGAGTCCCGCCTCACGCGCACTGTCGGGTCCACCGGCACAGCGAACGCGCGCACGCGCTACGCCACCGCGCGGTCCACGACCGTGCTGGCGGTACGTGGCGACCGCGCGTGGCGTCGCGCCCGCACGGCGGTGATCAGCGCCTGGCGCGGGGTGTCGGACACGGTCACGCCCGCGGGCTGGCTGCTGCTGACGGCCGCGGCGGCGGGAATCGGGCTGGGCCTGGCGTTCGGCTGGGTCGAGTTCACGGTGGCGGGGGCGATCGCCACGGCGCTGCTGCTGCTCTCGGTGCCATTCCTCTTCAGCGCCCGCGCCTACGACGTCGACCTCACTCTCGGTCACGACCGTGTGGTCGCCGGCGCGCAGGTGCAGGGAACGCTCCGGGTCACGAACATCGGCCGGGGAATCGCCCTGCCCGGTCGCATCGACGTCCCGGTCGGCGAGGGTCTCGTCGACGTCTACGTGCCGATTCTGCGTCACGGGCACGAGCACGTGCAGCAGGTCGTCGTTCCCGCCGAGCGGCGCGGCGTCATCACGGTGGGCCCCGCCCACACCGTGCGCGGCGACCCGCTCGGCATCCTCAAGCGCGAAGCGACGTGGGATGACACCCACACCCTGTACATCCACCCGGTGACCACGGCTCTGCACAGCACGAGCACCGGGTTCATCCGCGACCTCGAAGGTCAGGCGTCGCGCATGATCGTCGACGCGGACATCTCCTTCCACGCCCTGCGCGAGTACGTGCCCGGCGATTCGCCACGGCAGATCCACTGGAAGTCGACCGCCAAGACCGGGACTCTCATGGTGCGCCAGTACGAAGAGACCCGCCGCTCGCGCATGATCGTCGCCCTCGCGCTCGGCGAGGGCGAGTACGGCACCGACGACGAGTTCGAGCTGGCCGTCAGCGCCGCCGCCTCCATCGGCATCCGAGGCATCCGCGACGGGCGCGACGTGGACGTCGTCGTGGGCGGCGAGGTGCCCGAGTTCGCCCGCCGCACCGTGCGGACGATCCGGGAGCTCGCGACCGTGAGCACCCGCACCCTGCTGGACGAGCTCTCCGGTGTCCAGCGCACGACCCTGGTCGGTCCGCTCGCCGACGTCACCTCGCTGGCCCGTGAGACCCACGGCGACGCGTCGATCGCGTTCCTCGTCTGCGGCTCCACCCAGACCCCGCGCCTGCTGCAGGCCGCGGCGCTCGCCTTCCCCTCCGATGTCGCCGTCGTCGCGGTCGTATGCAACCCCGAGGCCGAGCCCGGCTTCCGGCGCCTGGGAACCGTGACGGTGCTGACGATCGGCCTGCTGGACGATCTGAGGCACATGCTGGCCCGAGGAGCGCAGACGTGAGCGGCGAGGCCGGGGCGCAGCGGCGCTCCCGCCGGCGTCCTCCGATGTCGACCGCGCGCTTCCTCGTCGCCAACGCCCTGCTGCTGGACGCGCTTTTCCTCGTCGGCGCGGTCGCGGTGTGGCCGATCTACCAGGGACCCGCCTTCCTCGTGCTCGTCGCCGGCGCCCTGACGCTCGCCCACCTCATCGCCCTCGCCGGCATCCGGTGGGGATGGTCGGGATGGTGGGTCGCCTTGGCGACCATCGGCGCCTACATCGCGGCCGGGGTGCCGCTCGCGGCCCCGACGTCACTCTCCCGCCCGGACTCGCTGCTGCCGGCGCTGCTGGGGGTGCTGACCGCGCCCGTCACCGGCTGGAAGGACCTGCTCACGCTCGAGCTGCCGCTGGGCACCTACCAGAGCACGCTCGCGCCGGCGCTCCTGCTGTTCCTCGGCATCCCCACCGCCGCACTGTCGCTGGCATGGCGCGCGCGACGGCTCTGGGTGCTGGCCGCTCCCCTGGGCCTCGTGCTCACCGCGTTCGGTGTGCTGTTCGGTGCCCGCACGCTCAGCACTGCGGTGATCGCCGGCACCCCCCTGGCCGGGGCCGCCGAGGTCTTCACCGGCGCGGCGGCGGTGCTCACCGCCCTCGTCTACACCGTCTGGCGCACACGGTACGAACGGCGGCGAGCCCTGCGCGCTGCAGAGGCGGCCAGCGGCGTCCGCGCGTTGGCTCGGGCAGGGTCGGCGGCGGCGGGGCGCGCGGCCATCGCCGCGGGCATGCTCGTCGTCGCGGTGACCGTCGGAGTCGCCGTCGGCCCCTGGGCCGTCGCGGGGCAGCCGCGTGAGGTGCTGCGGTCGGGGATCGACCCGCGTATCGAGCTCGCGGCGCAGCTGAGCCCGCTCTCGCAGTACCGCGGATTCTTCTCCGACGACCAATTCGACACCGTGCTGTTCACCGTCGAGGGTGCCGAGGGTGCCGACCGCGTGCGCCTGGCGACGCTGTCGTTCTTCGACGGGCAGGTCGCCCGCGTCAGCGACCCCGAGGCGGGCTCGGCAGACCCCACCACCGCGTTCGTGCGCGTGCCGTCAGCGCTGCCTGCACCCGACCGCACCGTGCCGATCGTCGCCGACGTGCAGATCGCGGCGTATGAGGGAGTCTGGGTGCCCACCGTCGGCTCCGTCACGGCCATCACCTTCGACGGCGGCACGGGCGGCGATCGCGCCGACGGGTTCTTCTACAACGTCGACACCCGCATGGGAGTCGCGCTCCCCGACCCGGGACTGCAGCCGGGCGCCACCTACCGACAGCACGGCGCGGTCGACGCCGAGCCGCCCGCCGTCGTCGACCTCGCCCCGACGAGGGACACCCCGCAGATCGACGCCGCGCTCGTCCCCGACAGCCTCACCGACTGGATCAGGGCGCAGGAGGCACCGGCCGGCGGCGAGGGTCTGCAAGTGCTCATCGATCGGCTGCGCGCTCGAGGGCTGCTCAGCCACGCCCTCACCGTCGACGCCGAGGCGCCGCCGCTGTGGACGGCGGGGCTGGGCGATTACTCGTTCGAGCCCAGCAGGGCCGGACACTCCACCGACCGCATCGACCGGCTGTTCACGGCCCTCCTCGAGCGCCAGAACGACGTCGGCGGCACCGACGATGCGGCCCTGGTGGCAGCCACGGGAGACGACGAGCAGTTCGCCGTCGCCGCAGCCCTCATCGCCGACCAGCTGGGTTTCGACGCCCGCATCGTGCTGGGCGCCCGCCTCGCGGCGGGGCCGGATGCCGAGGGGCTGCGCACCTGCGCCGACGGGGCGTGCCGCGGCGGCGACATGGCGGCCTGGATCGAGGTGCAGGATGCCTCGGGCATGTGGGTGCCGCTCGATGTGACACCGCAGCACGAGGTCGGGATGACGCCGGACCTCGAACAGCGTCGGGACCCGCAGAACCCCACCGAGGTGCGGCAGGAGATCGCGGAGCCGGTGCCGCCTGCCGAGGCGGATCCCGCAGACAGCGGCGAGCGCGAGGACGACGACACGACGACCGAGACCGACCTTTCGGCGCTGTGGGCGGCGCTGCGGATCGGCGGAATCGCGCTGCTGAGCCTGCTCGTGCTGGTGGGACCCTTCCTGCTGGTCGTGGTGCTGAAGGTGCTGCGCCGCCGCGGCCGCCGCGAGGCCCCCGATGTCGTCGGGCGGTTCACCGGCGGCTGGGACGAGTACGTGGACGCGGCCGTGGACCACGGCTATCCGGCACCGGGCACGCACACCCGCACCGAGCTGGCGGCGCAGTACGCCGCGGCCGGGGCCGAGGGCTCGGACGGCGGCGCGGTGCTCGCCCGCTGGGCCGACCGTTCGGTGTTCGACGCCGAACCGCCGGACACGGACGAGAGCGAGCGGTTCTGGCGCATCGTCGAGGAGGAGCGCGCGCGTTTCGCCACCGAGGCCGGCTGGTGGGCACGCCTGCGCGCGCGCCTGTCGCTGCGGTCTTTCCTGAGGTCGGCGAGGGCGCGCACAGCCCGCCGCGGGCCGTCCGGGGGTCGCCGTGAACGCCGCTAGGGTGTGCAAGGCGACCGGCACCGACATCACCGGGTGTCGGATTCAACACGATATCGAGGAGCAGAGATGACGGGCCTGGTGGGGACGACGGCGGGGGCCGTGGCGGGGGCGCTTGCCTACTACAACGGCGGGATGACCGGTCAGACGCCGGTGATCCTGTTGACCATGCAGCTGCTGCTCGTGGTGGGGGTCTATGTCTGGGTGGCTCTGGCGCTCGCCGCGGTCTTCCGCAAGACGAGCCTGCCCACCTGGAAGGCATGGGTGCCGGTGGTGAACACATGGACGCTGTTCACCCTCGCCGGCATGCGCGGCTGGTGGGCGGTGGTGCTGGCGGTGCTGGGGCTCATCGCCGCAGTGGGCAGTCTTGTGGCCGCCGGGGCCTTCACTGCCGGCGCCATCGGCGCGGCCACCGCCGGCGAAGCGGGGGCAGCCGGGGCTTCGGTGCTCGCGGCCTTGCTCATCCCTCTCGTCATCTGGGGCGGCTACGGCGTCTTCGCGCTCATCCTGCAGATCCGCATGGTGCACGGGGTGAACCGCGGATTCGGACTGGGCGCCGGTTACACGGTGCTCGGCGCGCTGCTGCTGCCGGTGTGGGCGAGCATCGTCGGCTGGGGATCTTCCCGGTGGATCGGCCTGCCGCCCGCGATGGCGCAGCCCACGCTGACCGCTCCGCCGCCGCCGCCGCCCGCAAGCCCGTTCACACTGGGTGGCACGGCCGGCCCGGCGATGGATGCCGCCTCGGCTCCCCCCTCGCCGGCAGCAGGCCCGATCCACGTCCCCGCGCCGGCGGGAGCCTCTGGGATCCCCGCCGTTCCGCCGCCGCCCACGATGGGCGGCAATCCTTGGGCGCCGCCCGCACCTCCCAGCGCCGCCCCTGCTGCGCGGCCCGCGGCACCCCCCGTCCCCACCCCGGTCCTCTCAGAGCCCGTCGCTGCGGCGGCACCTGTGACCGCCGCGCCCGTGACCGCCGCGCCGGTGGCCGCCGCACCCGTGGCGGCCACCCCCGCCGCGCCTGCCGCGGTCGTCGCTGCCCCCATCCCCGCCGCCGCTGCCGCCGCTCCGACCCCGGCCGGCGGGGACGAGGACCTCGATGAGCGCACGGTGCTGGCCGCGCGGCGGCTGGGCGGGTGGACGCTGGTCCTCCCTGACGGCGCACACGTGTCGCTGCTCTCGGATGCCGCGGTGCTCGGACGCAACCCCGTGGCACCGGCTGCGATGCCGCGGGCGCAGGTCGTGGCGGTGGACGACGTCACCCGCACGGTGTCGAAGACCCACGCCTTGCTGCATCGTGCCGACTCGGGGTGGAAGGTGACCGACCTGGCATCCACCAACGGCGTCTTCCTCGCCGATGAGAGCGAAGTCACCGGCACCGCCACGGTGTCGGGGGTCTTCTTCCTGGGCGACGCGCGCCTGGAACTGCTCGCCGACGCGTGATGCCCGCCACGCCCATGCCCACCGCGAGCAGTCTGCAGGTCACGTGCGGCACGCACACCGACCCGGGGCTGCGGCGACCCGTCAACGAGGATGCGCTGTTCGCCGAGCACCCGGTGTACATCGTGGCCGACGGCATGGGCGGTCACGACGCCGGGGACCTCGCCAGCGCGGCGATCATCGAGGTGTTCCGGCCGCTGGCCGGTCGTGACGACCTCACCCCCGACGATGTCGCCGCGGCCGTCGAGCGCGCACACACGGCGGTGTCGGACATCGCCGCGAACCGGCCGCGGGGGGCCGGGTCCACGCTCACCGGCGTCGTCGCGGTGTGGCAGGACGGCGTACGGCGGTGGCTGGTGGTCAACGTCGGCGACTCCCGCGTCTACCGGCTGCTGACAGATCAGCTCGAACAGCTCACCGTCGACCACTCCGTTGCCCAGGAGCTCGTCGACGAGGGCCGGCTCGCCCGCCACGAGATGTCGTCGTTCCGCGGCCGCAACGTGATCACCCGTGCGATCGGCCAGGAGCGCAGTCGCGCGGACTACTGGCTGCTTCCCATCGTGACCGGAGAACGGCTGCTGGTCTGCTCCGACGGTCTGTCGGGAGAGCTCACCGATGAGGCCATCCGCGCCGGGCTCACCCTGGGCGGTGCCCCCGGCCAGACCGCCGGTTCGCTCGTCGCCCAGGCGATCGGCCACGGCGGACGGGACAACATCTCCGCGATCGTCATCGATGTGGTCGCCGGCGGAGTCAACCCTCGGCAGGAGGCCACCACCGGAGGGCTGCCCTTCGCCGACGAGACGTCCGCCACGGTCGAAGTGTCCACCCTCCGCTCGATGCGCACGAGGAGGAGCCGTGGCTGAGTGGTCCTCTGCGCCCGGTCAGCTGCCTGCCATCGTCACCGACGACCTGGCGCTGCTGTTCTCAGGCACCCACGCCACACGCGCGGCGCGGGCGGTGCTGTCTCACACCGCCGCCGGTGACGGCTGGGAGAGCGTCCTGGACCTCATGCTGCGCGGCGGCTTGGGCGGCCTCCCGGACTTCTTCGCCGGTCAGGTCGATGGCACGGTACTGGCCGGTGCCGTGCGCGGCGACGCGCGGCTGACCGCGACCCACCTCGACGGCAGCACGACCCAGCTCGACGGCGTCGGTCTGCGCACCTGGCGCGAGTTCCGGCTGGAAGACGTGGCAGCGTTCACCGCCGACGCGGGCCCCGGCACGGGTCTCCCGCTCACCCCGGCACGCCCCGGCCCCCTCGCCGTGTCACAGCTCGGCTGGGTCATGGCGCCCGCCGTGCCGGCACCGGCACCGTCACCGTCCGACCCTGCACTCACGCTGGAGTTCTCGGACTTCCTCGAACCGGCGACGGCCCCCGACGAAGCTCGGGCGGTCCCCGCGTCACCGCTGGCCGCGGCACGGGCCGACGGCCCCGCGACCGGACGCTACGACGACCTCTTCGGTGCCACGATCCACTTCGGCGTCGAGGCAGCGGCCGTCCGACCGCCCGACGACGATGACGAAGAGCACGCGCTAGAGGAACCGGCCGCCGCCGTCAGCGGGATCGTCTGTGTCGCCGGCCACCCCAATCCCCTCGCGCGGGTGACCTGCACCCGCTGCGGCGCGTCGCTCACGGGGGCGGTGCTCTCGCGCGTGCCGCGTCCGGAGCTGGGTGCCGTCGTGCTGCCCGACGGTCGCGAGGTGCCCCTCGTCGGAGCCCTGCTCATCGGCCGCAGCCCACGGGTCGACCGCACCGACGGCGACGCGATCCCCACCCTCGTCGTGATCGACGACCCCGACGTCTCCCGCACCCACGTGCGCGTGCTCATCGAAGGGTGGCAGGTGCTCCTCGAGGATCTGGGCTCCACCAACGGCACCGTCTTCACCGCGCTCGGCACCGGACCGCGACGCATCCGCCCCGGCGAGGCGGTGCTCGTCACCGACGGCGCCGTGGCAGACCTCGGCCCCCGCAGCCGCATCACGTTCGCGGGTGTCCCGTGAGCGCCCGCTACGGACCGGTCGATGTCCCCGGCTTCACGCTGCAGCGCCCGCTGGGCTCGGGCGGCTACGCCGACGTGTTCCTCTACGAGCAGCACCTGCCGCGCCGGCTCGTGGCGGTGAAGATCATGCACGAGCCCGTCGATGATCCCGCCGCCCGCGCCCGCTTCGAAAGCGAAGCGAACCTGATGGCGGCGCTGTCGACCCACCCGTCGATCGTGACCATCCATCACGCCGCTGTCGCCGACAACGGCCGACCGTACCTGGTGATGGAATACTGCTCGCGCCCCACCCTGGCCGAGACGTACCCGCACCGGACGGTCAGCGTCCCCGAACTGCTGCAGACGCTCGTGCGGCTCTGCGGCGCGGTCGAGACTGCGCACCGCGCCGGAATCCTGCACCGCGACATCAAGCCGGCGAACGTGCTGACCACCGACTACGGGTGGCCGGCGCTGACCGACTTCGGGTTGTCGTCGCTCGCCGGCGCCGCGGCCGACGCCGCCGGGGTGTCGGTGCCGTGGGCCGCCCCGGAGCTGGTCAGCGGACGCGGCTTCGACGCCCGCTCGGACGTCTACGCCCTCGCGGCGACGGCCTATACCGTACTGGCCGGACGGACGCCCTTCGAGGACCCGCGAGCGCGCACGGACCTCACCGCCCACGTGACCCGGGTGCTGACCGAGGCCGTTCCACCCATCGGCCGCGACGACGTGCCGATCGCGCTGGAGCGTCTCATCATCACCGCGCTGGCCAAGGATCCCGACCGGCGGTCGCAGACCGCTTCGGAGTTCGCCCGCACCCTCCAGCGCATCGAGCAGGACCTGCACCTGCCCGTGACGAATCTCGACATCCCCGCCCTGGCGCCGACAGCGGCGCCCCCGATGCCGCCGGCGATCGACGACGCCGACCTTCCGGAGCGCACCCGTCTCGTGACACGCCGGAGCCCGGAACCGGCGCCCGATGACCACACTCTGCTTTCCAGCCGCCCGCCCGCCGCTGCGCAGCAGCCGTCGGACGCGGATGCCGCCCCCGGTGCCGTCGCCGCCGACGACCACACCCTGCTGTCCAGCCGCGCAACGGCCGGCACGGGCGACGAGGCTCCCCCACCGGCCGACGCCACGCTGCTCGCCGCACGCCGCAGCGGCGTCCCCACTGAGCCCGCCCGACAAACCGACGACGAGCACACGCGGCTCGCGGCCCGACGGTCCGCCCCCGCCGGCGCCGACGCCCCGCCCGCCGCCGCCGACGACGCCGACGACGAGCACACGCAGCTCGCAGCCCGCCGCTCCGGTGCGGCAGGCGACCGCGACGCGCCCGCCACCGACCCCCTCGCCGCAGCTCCGTCCCCGGGACGCACCGCCCGTGATCCGGCCGCCGAAGCGGCACGCGAGGCGTACGGCATCCGCAGCTCGCCCGTTGTGGCACCGGTGGTGCGCTCCGCGCCCGCGCCCGCCACGCCGGTCCCGACTGCTGCGGCGACCGAACCGCGCCGTCCTGCCCGGGGGCGGCGGGTGGCGATCGCGGCGATCGCGATCGGGGCAACGGTGGCGGTCATCGCCGCCGCCATCGCGGGCATCGGTGTGCTGGTGGGGCTATGACGACGAGGGATGGGATGACGATGACGCACGCGCGCGCGACCGCTGAGGGCACGCTCGGAATCGAGTTCTGCGGGGAGTGGCATCACCCGACGCCGGGCACCACGTTCTCGGTGGGCAGGGACGCCGACCTCACAGTCGACACCAACCAGTACCTGCACCGCCGTCTGCTCGCCTTCGACGCCGATGGCGACCTCTGGTGGATGTCGAACATCGGCCAGTCGATCTCGGTGAGCATCGCCACACCCGACGGTGCATACCAGGCGGTGCTCGGGGCCGGCGCGCGCGTGCCGCTGGTCTTCCCCGAGGTGACGGTGATGTTCTCCGCCGGGGCGTACACGTACGAGCTGGGGGTGCGCAATCACGCGGCGAGCTTCACCGGGCGCGACCCGCAGGCGACCAGCGACGTCGGCGACGGCACCACGACGATCGGCGCGGTCACCCTCACGCCGAGTCAGCGGCTGCTGCTGATCGCCCTGTGCGAGCCCATCCTGCGCGGCGGGATGGTGGGGGCCAGCCAGCTGCCCTCGTCGGCCGCGGCGGCCGCCCGGCTGGGGTGGCCGCTGACGACCTTCAACCGCAAGCTCGACAACGTCTGCGACAAACTCGACCGCGAGGGCGTGCAGGGTCTGCGGGGCGGGGTGGGCAAGCTCGCCACCAACCGCCGCGCGCGCCTGGTCGAGCATGCCATCCTGTCCCGCCTGGTCACGCCGCAGGACCTCGACCTGCTCGAGGTCGCAGCGGCAGCGAGTGAGAAGAGCGTCCGATGAAGATCCGCGTCACCCTGCGCCGTCCCGACGGCTCGACCGAGGACATCGCCCTGGCCGCCGAGCCGGGCGTACGCGTGGGCGAGGTGGCCGACTCGATCGTCGCCCGCGACCCAGCAGGCGCTTACAACGGCCCCGCCTACGCTCCCGGCACGGTGACCCTCGAAGCGCACGCCCCCGCCGTCGGCGGCGCGTCCGAGGCACTCGACCCCGACGACACCCTCGCCGACCTCGCGCTGGCATCGGGCGTGGAGGTCGCCGTCGTCGGGCTCGACGACGCCCCGCGCGCAGATGTGGCGTACATCGAGATCGTCGGCGGCCGCCTCGCCGGACGGCGTTACACGGTGCCGCGGGGTTCGACGGTCATCGGGCGCGGCGACGACTGCGGCATCGTGCTCGATGACGCCATGGTCTCAAAGCGCCACGCGCGCCTGCACGTCGGGCGCGACCGCATCGAGCTGATCGACCTCAACTCCGCGAACGGCATCATCGTGCAGGGGGCGCCGGTGGGTCGCCTCGAGATGCAGCACGGGCAGGAAGCGGTACTGGGAAGCACCGTCATCCGTGCCGGGTTCCTGCCGTCCGAGGTGACCCAGTCCTCCCCCATCGGCGAAGTGCGGCTCACCCGCTCGCCGAGTGTGGAGCCGCGCTACATCGGTCGTGAGCTGGAGGGGGCGGACCCGCCCATCCCCGCCGACCCGCAGCCGTTCCCCTGGGCCGCCGCGCTCCTGCCCGCCATCGCCGGCCTCGCCATGTTCGCCGCCACCCAGCGACCCATCACCCTCATCTTCGTCGCGATCTCGCCGCTGATGATGATCAGCACGTGGGCGACGGCCAAGTCGCAGCAGCGGCGCAAGCTCAAGATCGAGCACACCCGCTTCGTCGCACAGATGGAGCGACTGTCGGCACGCCTGGCGCGCGAGCGGCAAGACGAATCCCGCATCCGCGCGCGGGAAGCGGTGCCCCTGCACGAGATCTACGACGCCGTGCAGCAGTGCGCGCCGCTCGTGTGGACGCGCCGGCCCGAGCACTGGTCGTTCCTGCAGGTGCGCCTGGGGGTCGGCGACGTCCCGACCCGCAACACCGTGAAGGAGACCGGCAACACCGACCGCGCGGTCCCCGAGCAAGTGGAACAGCTCGAAGAGCTCATCGCCACCTACGAGCTCGTCCCCCGCACGCCTGTCGTCGAGAGGCTGTCGGATGCCGGTGCGCTCGGCATCGCCGGCGACACCGCCGCCGTCGCCGCGTACGGTCGCGCGCTGGCCGCACAGCTGGCGGGACTGCACGCCCCGAGCGACGTCGTCATCGGCGGGCTGCTGGGCCCCGCCTGGGCCGCGCAGTTCGCCGACGCGAAGTGGCTCCCGCACGCCATGCAGTCCGAGGCCGTGTTCGGCGGCGCACCGTTCGCCGACACCGCCTCGGCTGCGGCGAACCTGCTGTCCCGGCTCGAAGAGACCCTCAGCGCCCGCTCGCCGCGCGGGGCGGAAGGTCCGGTGCAGCTGGGCGCGATCGACGACAAGCGGGCCGCGCTGACCGCCGGCGCGGCGGTGGGGTCCGACTCCCGCTCCGAGAACGGATTCGACGGACCGCTGCCTGCGATCGTCGTGCTCATCTCCGATGACGCCCCCGTCGACCGCGCGCGGCTCATCCAGGTGCTCGAGCGTGCCGCCGGTCGAGGGGTGTATCCGATCTGGATGGCCCCCGACACCGCGGCACTGCCCGCCGCCTGCCGCACCTTCGTCGAGCTCGGCGCCGACGGGTCGGCCGCCGTCGGCTACGTGCGCCTCGGCCGCACGCTGACCCCCGTCGAGGTGGAAGGGCTCACCGCACCCCAGTTCGCGCAGTTCTGCCGCCGGCTGGCCTCGTACGTCGACGCCGGCGAGATCGGCGCCGACACCAGCGACGTCCCCCGCTCGGTGCCGATGCTGCAGCTGATCGGCAAGGAGATGGCCACCGCGCCCGGCGCCGTCGTCGACCGCTGGGAGCAGAACGGCTCGATCCTCTCCGCCGCCACCCGCGCACCGGCTACCCCGAAGCTGCGCGCGATCGTCGGACAGGCGGGCTCCGGCGCGATGCACCTCGACCTGCGCGCGCAGGGCCCGCACGCCCTTGTCGGCGGCACGACCGGCTCCGGCAAGAGCGAGTTCCTGCAGGCCTGGGTGCTCGGAATGGCTGCCGAGTACAGCCCGCAGCGCGTCACCTTCCTCTTCGTCGACTACAAGGGCGGTGCGGCCTTCGCGGAGTGCACGGCGCTCCCCCACTGCGTCGGGCTGGTCACCGACCTCAGTCCCCACCTGGTGCGTCGGGCGCTCGTGAGCCTGCGGGCCGAGCTGCACCACCGCGAGACGCTGTTCACCCGCAAGAAGGCCAAGGACATCCTCGAGCTCGAGAAGCGCGGCGACCCCGACACCCCGCCGGCGCTCGTCATCGTGATCGACGAGTTCGCCGCGCTCGTCAACGAGGTGCCCGACTTCGTGGACGGAGTCGTCGACGTCGCCCAACGAGGCCGCTCGCTCGGCATCCACCTGATCATGGCCACCCAGCGCCCTGCCGGCGTCATCAAGGACAACCTGCGCGCCAACACCAACATGCGCGTCGCCCTGCGCATGGCCGACGAGGTCGACTCCGACGACGTCATCGGCACGAAGGATGCCGCCGGCTTCGATCCCGGCATCCCGGGCCGCGGTGCGGCCAAGACGGGACCCGGCCGCCTCACGGTCTTCCAGTCCGCCTACACCGGCGGCTGGAGCTTCGTGGAGGAGGACGCCCCCGAGGTCGAGCTGGAGTCGTTCGCATTCGGCCCGCCGCGCCGGTGGGAGGCCCCCAAGACCGACTCTGCCTCGGCGGAGCGCGATCTCGGCCCCACCGACCAGCAGCGCCTCGTGGCGACGATGGTGCAGGCGTCGCAGGCGGCCGCGATCGAGCCGCCGCGCCGTCCGTGGCTCGACGAGCTCGCCACCGTCTACGACCTCACCCTGCTGCGGCAGCGCACCGATGAGAAGCTGCTGCTGGGCGTGCAGGACGTGCCCCAGCGCCAGGCGCAGGACACCGTGTACTTCGAGCCCGACAACGAGGGCCACCTTGCGATCTTCGGCACCGGCGGCGCGGGCAAGAGCTCGACGCTGCGCACCCTCGCCGTCGCAGCGGGCATCACCCCGCGCGGGGGCCCCGTGCACGTGTACGGCCTCGACTTCGGCTCCGGCGGCTTGCGTATGCTCGAGGCGATGCCGCACGTCGGCGCGGTCATCCCCGCCGACGCCGGCGAGAGGGTGACCCGCCTGTTCCGCATGCTGAAAGCGGAGCTCGACCGTCGCGGTGAGGCGTATGCCGCGGTCAACGCCGGCACGATCTCGCAGTACCGCTCACTGGCGGGGCGTCCCGACGAGGCGCGGATCCTGGTGCTGATCGACGGCTTCCCCACGTTCCGCTCCGAGTACGAGGCGGTCACCGGGCGGGCCGACGCGTACCAGGTGTTCCAGCAGATCATGACCGACGGCCGCTCGGTCGGCATCCACGTCGCACTCACCGCCGACCGCGGCCAGGCGGTGCCCACGGCGCTGCAGTCCACCATCCAGAAGCGTGTGGTGCTGCGCCTGTCGGACTCCGACGCCTACGCGATGGTCGGGGCTCCTCGCGACGTGCTGTCGCCCGAGTCGGTCGCCGGTCGTGCCATCGTCGACGGGCTCGAGACGCAGATCGCCGTCATCGCCGGCACGACCGACCCGCGCGCCCAGGCGCAGGCGATCGGCGAGTTCGCCGAAGCCATGCGCCGACAGGACCGCGCCGAAGCGCCGCCGGTTCGGGCGCTGCCCGAGGCGTTCAGCATGGACGACCTGCCGCCCCACCTCGACGGCCGCCCGGTGCTGGGTCTGTCCGGCGACACGCTCGGTCCCATCGCCTTCGACCCCAACGGGCTCTTCGTGCTGGCGGGCGCCCCGCAGAGCGGCCGCTCGAATGCGCTCCACGCCATGGCAGAGGCGGTACGGCGGGCGAACCCCGCGGTACGGCGGTACTACATCGGCAGCGCGCGGTCGCCGCTGCGCGATGCCGTGGCCTGGGACGACAGCGCCGTCGACGGCGGCTCGGCGAGCCGGCTCATCGACAGCATCCTGCAGGACGAGCGGGGACTCGAAGGAGTCGCGGTCTTCCTCGAAGGCGCCTCGGAGTACGCTACCTCCCTCGCCGAGATGCCGCTGTCGGACTTCGCCAAGCGGGTCAAGCGCGGCGACGGCCTGCTCGTCGCCGAGGGCGAGACGAGCGACTGGACCACGGGCTTCGGCTTGCTGGGCGACATCAAATCGGCCCGCCGCGGTGTGGTGCTGCAGCCGGACACGCACGACGGCGAGGTGGTGCTCAAGACGGCGTTCCCACGGCTGCTCAAGCGCGAATTCCCCGTCGGCCGCGCCATGCTCGCCGCCAGCGGCAAGACGGTGCGGGTGCAGTTCCCGCTCGTCGGCGAGGCGGCCCCGAAAGATGGGGAGTACTCCCCATTGGCCGACGCCATAGCGGTCCCATAGGTTGAACATGTCGGCAGAGGAACTGCCGCTTCCGGACACAAGGAGTGAGACAATGGCGAACCTCAACGTCACGTACGACCAGATGCAGAGCGCCGCGAACCGTCTGCGTGCGGGCCAGTCCGACCTGGAGGGCAAGCTGCAGGAGCTGCGCTCCCTGGTCAGCCAGCTCGTGCAGGACGGCTTCACCACGACCCGCGCCTCGGGTGCCTTCGACTCCTCCTACGAGCAGTTCACCTCGGGCGCCCAGCGCACCGTGCAGGGCATCGACGGCATGGCGCAGTTCCTCGAGAAGGCCGCTTCGGCGCTGCAGTCCACGGACGAGCAGCTGGCCTCTTCGATCGGCTGATCACAGTCCCAGAAGCGGGGCCGGTCCTTTCGGCCGGCCCCGCTTCGTCGTCTGAGCGGGAGGGAAACGGCCATGGTCGATCTGAAACTGGACTTCGCGGAGCTGCGCAGCAGCGCCCGCACGGCTGAGACGGTGGCGAGCAGCTTCGCCCGCGCCGAGAGCATCGCGGGCGCTGCCGCCGCCGACACCGGCCACGACCGTCTCGGCGGGAAGGTGCGCGAGTTCGGCGACAAGTGGGACATCGCCCGAGGAAAGCTCGAAGACAATCTGCAATTCATCGCGGACTATCTCCGCGCGGTGGTCGACACCTTCAGCGACCTCGACACCGACCTCGCGGCCGCCCTCGAGCCGGCACAGAACGCTCCCGACCCCGCGCCGCAGCCCGCGCCGGGCGGACCGGCACCCGGTGCCCCTGCCCCGGGACCCGCCCCCACGCCATCCCCGTCGCCGGGGCCGTCACCGACGCCATCGCCGTCGCCGGGTCCGTCACCCACGCCATCGCCGTCCCCGGGTCCGTCACCGACGCCCGCGCCGTCCCCTACACCGGGATCCGGCAGCGCCGGTGGCGCCGGCGCCGGCATCATCGGCTTCGGGCCCGGATCGGGCGGACCCCGTCTCGAGCCGATCCCCAACCCTCAGGACTACAACGACGGACGCCCCGTGGTCGGACCCGCGACCGGCGGACCCGTCTACAAGACCCTCCCTGCCATCCTCGATGAGTCCGAAGTCCCCTCGTGGGCGCGACACCTCGTCGCCGACGACAGCACCGACGGAGCAACCCGATGAGCGTCCTGCCCGGAAACCCGACCTCCCTCGCGGAACGCTCCGCCTCCTACGTCTCCTCGGCCTCGCTCATCCAGCAGGCCGCAGATGACCTGCGCGCCATCGCGTATGACAGCACCGCCCGCTCGATGGACGTCATCCGCGACCGCAGCGCCGAGGTCGCCCGCGACCTCGACCGGGCGCACGAACGCTATTCCGGCACGGCCCGCGCGCTGGTGGAGTATGCCGTGGCACTGAAGGCCGCCCACGAAAGGGCCGACGACGCCGAGATCGCCGAGGCCCGGGCCAATGCCGGCGGCGCCACCGCCGAGTACGAACTGCTGGTGTCCGAGCGACGCCTGGAGCAGTTGGAAGAAGCCGATGCTCCGGCGGGGAACCTTCGCACCGCGGCGAGCGAGGTCGAGGCCGCCCGAGCGCGCAACGCCCGCATGGATGCCGCAGCCGACGCCGCGCGCATCGAGCTCGACGCCGCCCGCCAGGACATGGAGCGCGCGGCTCAGATCGCGATTGACCGCATCGATTCCGCCATCGACGGCACGAACGAGGGGTTCTGGGACAAGGTCAAGAACTTCCTCGACGACGTCGGCGACTTCCTTGCCACCATCGCCCGGTGGGTCGGCGGCTTCCTCGCCGACGTCTACGCCGAATTGCAGCGCCTCGTCTCGACCCTCGTCGCGCTGCTGGGCGTCGCCGTGATCCTGCTGCTCGTGTACGCGCTCCTGGCGATGATCCCCGTCATCGGGCCGGCCATCGCCGCCCTCGTCACGACGGTGCTGGCCGGATTCCTCCTCGCCAGCGTGCTGTCGGATGTGGGCAAGCCGACCCCGTCCGTCGACCAGCGGGACCTCACCGATCACGAGGCCGGGGACGACCCGGGCCAGCCGTCCGATCTGTCCGGGGCTCTCGCCGACGCCGGCTTCGTCGACACCCTGGGGCGCACCTATGACGCGGATGGTGAGGTGACCGGGGTGGAGGAGACCGTCGTCGGCGTGACGCGGGTCGTCGATGCCGACGGCGTGGTGAGGTGGCGTGTCGCGCTGCCGAGCACTCAGGAATGGCTCTCCCGCCTCAACGGCGACCAGGGAGGCGTGCACGACCTCGACAGCAACCTCGCGCTCGTGCTGACCCCGTCGCTGCGCTCGCAGTACGAGCGCGCCGTCATCGAGGCGATGCAGCAGGCCGGTGTCGGCCCGAACGATCCGGTCATGCTCGTCGGCTTCAGCCAGGGCGGAATCATGGCGGGCACCCTGGCCGCCTACAACCGGGACTACAACTGGTCTGCGGTCGTCGCCGCCGGCGCCCCGATCGACCACATGCCCATCCCGTCGAGCGTCCAGGTCGTCTCGGTGCAGCATGACGGCGATCCCGTCCCGCATCTGGACTCCGTCGTCACGCTCGGACTGGACGGCCAGGCGCGGCAGCAGCCGAACTGGACCACGATCCAGACCGAGTCCCCGCGCGCGGACGAGGGCCTGCACGGCATCCACAGCGCCGACGCCTACGACCAGACGCTGCAGAACCGGGTCGGCATGGTGCCGGCCGGGACCACCGACGACCTCGACGCGTACTTCACGGGCGACGACAACGCCTACGGATACCAGCAGAGGTACTACGGGTGGTCCGAATGACGAAAGCGCGCCGACGACACGCGATCCGCCTCACCACGGTCGTGGTGCTGGTGGGGCTGTTCAGCAGCTGCGCCCCCGCGTCGACCGGCCCGACGGCGACGCAATCCGACCAGGAGGAAACCACCATGACCACCGTCACCGACGCCGTGGCCGCGTCCGACCCGCGCGTCGCCGACGTGCTCACCGTCAAAGTCACCGAGTCGGGTATGGCCCGCGTGATGAGCATCGCGGTGTCGATCTCGGGAGACGAGCCGGTAAGTACCGAGACCGTCGTCAACATCGCCGTCGCGGCGCTGCAGAACGCCAAGTCCGACATCGACGACCTGAAGATCCTGGCCCGGTCGGCCGCAGACACAGACGTCATCCTCGATCTGTCGCCCGCCGGAGAGGGGCTTCCCGCCGACGTGGAGTGGGTGTGGCTCAGCTCCAGCCTGCAGCTGATCGGCGCGGATCTGTCGGAGCTGAGCGCCGGATGACCACGACCGATGCCACGCGCCAGCTGGTCTTCCGCATGGTCGGGACGTGGTGGCGGATCGACCTGACTTCGCCCGAGGCGATCGCCGATTCCACCAAGCAGATCGCCACCGGCGTGCTCGGCCGGGCAGACGACCGTGCGACGGGCCGCGCGCGTCTGCGCGACGAGCTGGGCAAGGCCGCCACGGCGGCCGCCGACGCCGATGCGCAGCTTCTGATGATCCAGACCGAGCTCGGCCCCGGTCAGCCCATGTCGGCGACCCTCACGGTGTTCGAAGACGAGCGGATGCGGATGAGTCCCGCGATCGGCACGGACGCGGCATCCGTGCTCGCGGTGTTCGAGAAGTCGATCCCGCTGATGGACCCGTCGCGCGCCGAGACCATGGTGAGGCGGCGCTGCATGGACGGCGACGTCGTGCGGGTCCACGAGATCGAGGAGACGGTCGAAATCGAGGACGGCGAGCGGTACACCCAGCGGCGCCTCGTCGCGCAGTACTGGTACCCGCTCCCGGGGACCAAGCGCCTGCTCACCGTCGTGCTGACCACGCCGCTGGGTGACATCCCGCACACGCTGCTGTCGTACTTCGACGCGATCGTGGCGGCCTCGGCGTTCCAAGAGGCCTGAGCCCGTCGCGCATCCGCGCGAGCGCGGCATCCACCGGCCCGCCGCATCCGCCACGGCGCCCGCCTCGACGCAGGAAGAATCACCGGCACAGGTGGTTTCGCGCCCGATCGTCCTGTCCCGGTGAGTCCTCCTGTCCTCGTGCGCCGGCCGCCGCCCCGCGCCGCCGCGCACCGAGCCGGCATCCGCGGGCATACGATGGAGGGCTGTGTCCGCACCAGAGCCCGTCATCGTCTACCCGCCCGAGCTGCCCGTCAGCGCCGCGCGGGACGAGATCGCGCGCGCCATCGCCGAGAACCAGGTGGTCATCGTCGCCGGTGCGACGGGATCCGGCAAGACCACGCAGCTGCCGAAGATCTGCCTGGAGCTCGGCCGCACCCGCATCGCGCACACGCAGCCCCGCCGCATCGCCGCGCGCACCATCGCCGAGCGCGTGGCCGAGGAGATGCAGGTGCCGCTGGGCACCACGGTCGGCTACAAGGTGCGCTTCACCGACAACGTCTCGGCCGACACCCGCGTGGCGCTCGTCACCGACGGCATCCTGCTCAACGAGATCCACCGCGACAAGCTGCTGCGCCGCTACGACACGATCATCATCGACGAGGCGCACGAACGGTCGCTGAACGTCGACTTCCTCATCGGGTACCTCCGTCGCATCCTGCCCCGCCGCCCCGATCTCAAGATCATCGTCACGTCGGCGACGATCGATCCCGAGAGCTTCGCGAAGCACTTCGCGGATGCCGCAGGCAACCCGGCGCCCATCATCGAGGTGTCCGGACGCACGTACCCGGTGGAGATCCGCTACCGCGGCCGCGTCGCCGAGGCCGGTTCCGACGATGACGGCCCCGACGACGTCGACGCACTGCTGGGCGCCCTGCGAGAGCTCGATCGCGAGCCGGCCGGCGACGTGCTGGTGTTCCTGCCCGGTGAAGCCGAGATCCGCGATGCGATGGATGCCGTCCGCGGCATGTACGCGAGCGACACCGCGCCCACCGAGGTGCTGCCCCTCTACGGCCGGCTGTCGTCGGCCGAGCAGCACCGGGTGTTCGAGCGCTCGACGGTGGCAGGGCTCCGCCGCCGCGTGATCCTGGCGACCAACGTCGCCGAGACGAGCCTCACCGTCCCGGGCATCAAGTACGTCATCGACGCCGGCACCGCCCGTATCTCGCGCTACAGCGCCCGATCCAAGATCCAGCGGCTGCCGATCGAGGCGGTTTCGCAGGCGTCGGCACAGCAGCGCTCCGGGCGCGCGGGCCGCACATCGGATGGCATTGCGATCCGGCTGTACACCGAAGAGGACTTCACCTCCCGGCCGGAGTACACCGAGCCCGAGATCCTGCGCACGAGCCTCGCGTCGGTCATCCTGCAGATGCTGGCGCTCGGGTTCGGCGACATCACCGAGTTCCCCTTCCTCACTCCCCCGGACTCCCGCGGCGTGAAGGCGGCATTCGACCTGCTGGTCGAGCTCGGGGCCGTGCGCCCTTCGACGGGCTCAGGGAGCGGCCCTTCGACAGGCTCAGGGACCGGGCGGACCCGCGGAGCCTGGCGCCTCACCGACATCGGGCGCGAGATCGCCCGACTCCCCATCGATCCCCGCTTCGCGCGCATGCTCATCGAGGCACGGCGCCTCGAGGTCGCCGGTGACGTGCTGGCGATCGTCGCAGGTCTGTCGATCCAGGACGTGCGGGAGCGCCCCGAGGAGCGCCGTGAAGAGGCCGACCGCCTGCACGCGCGGTTCACCGACCCCACCAGCGACTTCCTCAGCCTGCTGAACCTGTGGAACCACCTGCGCGAGCAGCAGTCCGAGCTCGGCTCGAGCGCGTTTCGCCGGATGTGCCGTGCCGAGCACCTGAACTACGTGCGGGTCCGGGAATGGTTCGACGTGCACCGGCAGCTTCGGCAGCTGACGGCCGCCCCGCGGCCGCAGGACGGCGCCGCCGACCCCGCCCGGGTGCACCGGGCGATCCTCTCCGGGCTCCTGTCGCATCTCGGCATCCTCGACACCCGCTCGACCTCCTCGGCGACCGCGACCGGCGGTCGGGCTGCCAAGGCGCCGAAGGGCCGCCCGCGCGCGGAGTACCGCGGTGCCCGCGGCGCCCGCTTCGCCATCTTCCCCGGGTCGGGGCTGCGCAAGGCCTCGCCCGACGCCGTCATGGCCGCCGAGCTCGTCGAGACGTCGCGCCTGTACGCCCGCACGGTCGCCGCGATCGACCCGGAGTGGGCCGAAGAGCTCGCCGGCGACCTGGCGCACCGCACCCTCAGCGACCCGCACTGGTCGAAGGATGCCGGCGCGGCCGTCGCCGCCGAGAAGGTGACGCTGTTCGGGCTCGAGATCGTGCCCCGCCGCCGCGTGCAGCTGGCCCGCATCGACCGTCCCCTCGCGCGTGAGCTGTTCCTGCGCCACGCCCTGGTGGACGGCGATTGGAACGTCACCCACCTCGACAAGCGGCTCACCGCGTTCGAGCGCCGCAACCTCGAGCTGCGCAGGCGGCTCGAGAAGATCGAGGAGCGGGAGCGTCGCCGCGACATCCTGGCCGGCGACGAGGCCGTCTACGCCTTCTACGCTTCCCGCGTGCCGCAGGACGTCTATGACGTGCGCTCGTTCGAGGCGTGGTGGCGCGAAGCCTCGGCACGGACCCCGCGGCTGCTGGACCTCTCCGAGGCCGACCTCGTCGACGACGCCTCGCGCGCGGATGAACGCGACTTTCCGATGCGCTGGCAGCAGGGCGACCAGGTGCTCTCGCTGGCGTACCGTTTCGAGCCCGGCGCCCCCGACGACGGGGTGAGCGTCGTGGTGCCGCTCGCCCTGCTGGCCCAGCTGAAACCGGACGGGTTCGACTGGCAGGTGCCGGGGCTGCGCGGTGAGCTCATCGCGGGACTGCTGCGGGCGCTGCCCAAGGCGATCCGCCGCAGCGTCGTCCCGGCCGCGGACTGGGCTTCCCGCTTCGCCGACGAGCTCGCCGGCGACGGTCCCGAGTCCCACGACGGGCTGCCGCCCCGCCCGCTGCGCGAAGCTCTCGCCGCCCGAGTGCAGCGTGTGTCGAACCAGCCCGTCACCGCCTCGGACTTCGATCTCGAGCGGGTCCCCGGGCACCTGTGGATGTCGTTCCGGGCGGTGGACGAACGTGGCCGCACCGTGGCATCCGATCGCGACCTGCGCGCCCTGCAGGACAGGCTCGCCGATCGCGCCCGCGGCGCGGTGACGAAGTCGCTCACCGCGCCGCGCGGCGACCGGCCGCCGCGTCCCGGTGCCGTCGGCTCGGCGCCTGGCGCCGCGCCCGGGTTCGGTCCCGCGGGCCCTTCCGGCGTTGCCGGCGCGGGAACCGGGAGCGCGGGCGTCGCGGAGCAGACGGGCCTGGTGGACTGGACGATCGGCGACCTGCCGGCGCTCGTCGACACGCGCGTCGCGGGCGGCGTGGTGCGCGGGTATCCGTCGCTGGTCGACGAGGGCGCGTCCGTCGCGCTGCGGATCCAGGCCACCCCCGAGGCCGCCGAGCGGCTGACACACGCCGGGGTGCGCCGTCTGCTGCTGCTGACGGTCCCCTCGCCCGCCCCGTACGTGCTGGAGCATCTGACCGCGCACGAGAAGCTCGCCCTCGCGGCATCGCCCTATCCGTCTGCGAAGGCCCTCATCGAAGACGCGCGCGTGGCCGTCGCCGACGCCGTGCTCGCCCGCACGGTGCCGGGAGCGGTCGTGCGGGCGCCTGCGGACTTCGCCCGCGTCCGCGCGGAGTTCTCCCGCGTCGTCGTGGACGAACTGTTCCAGACGGTGTCGCTGACCGCCCGCATCCTGACCGCCGCCCGCGACGTCGAGAAGGCGGTGCGCGCGCAGAACTCCATGACGCTGCTCGCCGCGCTCGGCGACATCAAGGGCCAGCTCGCGGGCCTGGTGTTCCCCGGCTTCGTCTCGCGCATCGGCATCGCCCGCCTGGCGCAGCTGCCGCGCTATCTGGCAGGCGCCGCGGAGCGCGTCGCCCAGCTGGGCGACAACCCCGGCCGCGATCGCCAGCGCCTCACGGAGTATGAGCGCATGGCGGCGCTCTACGCCGAGGCTGGGGGGACGATCCCCCTCGCCGAGGATGCGCCGCCGAACCTCGCGCACGTCCGCTGGCTGCTCGAGGAATACCGGGTGAGCCTGTTCGCGCAGCGCCTCGGCACCGCCGAACCGGTTTCACCGCAACGGATCCAGAAGGCTCTGCGAGGATAGAGCCGTTCCCCTACGGAAGAGGTTCCGATGTCCCGTGCGATCGTCTACACCGAGTTCGGTGATCCCGAAGTGCTGCACGAGATCGACGTGCCCACCCGCGAGCCGGGTGCCGGGCAGGTGGCGGTGCGCATCCAGACCGCCGGCGTCAACCCGATCGATGCCAAGCTGCGCTCGGGACTGCGGGCCTCGGCGCCGCCGAGCGTCGACAAGCCCCGCCATCTGGGGATGGATGCCGCCGGCATCGTCACCGCCGTCGGAGACGACGTCGACGGGTTCCGCCCCGGCGACCCGGTCGTGATCTCGGGTGTCAACGGCTGCTACGCCGAAGAGGTCGTCGCCGCCGCCGACAAGGTCTTCGCCCGCCCGGCCGCCGTCAGCGCCGCCATGGGCGCGGCTCTCGGCATTCCGGTCGGCACCGCCTACCAGTGCGTGCGGTCGCTCGCGATCGGTGCGGGCGAGACCCTGCTCGTGCACGGCGGGTCCGGCAGCGTCGGCCAGGCCGTCATCCAGTTCGCACGGCTGGCCGGTGCCGACGTCATCGCGACCTCGTCGGAGCGTCGCGCCGACCGCGTCGCCGCCCTGGGCGCCACGCCCGTGATCTACGGCGAAGGGGTGGCCGACCGCGTGCGGGCCGTCGCCGGCGACGGCGTCACCGCGATCCTCGACTGCGCGGGCACCGACGAAGCGCTGGACGCCTCGTTCGAGCTG